>JAISTG010000096.1 GCA_031272705.1 Bacteroidales bacterium
ACTCAAAATTCGGCTCAAACTCAACCGGAGATTGACCTAAACGCACTTACGGATTCGGGCAAAAGCCAAAGGCAAAAAATGATTACTTAATTAAAATTTTACTACTTTTGCCGCCGAAATTAAAGCAAAAACAGCACGAATTTAGAATGAAAAAACCGATTAAAACACTCATACACAACCTGTCTTTTCAAGATACTTACGACCTGATAACTTTATCTGCGGCTCTTTGTGGGCTGTTATATTCCTACGCTTTGTTGAGTTTCTCGTTGGTGTTTCTTGCGGTCAGGGTGCTGTTTGTGGGAAATATGCGTGAGAAATGGCAAAAAATCAGCGATAATCGTTGCATTCTCATTGCCTTTTTGAGTTTTTTTGCGCTGCATTTGATTAGTTTGCTATGGACAAATGACCTGAAAACAGGGTGGTTAGAGGTCAATCACAAGTTACCTTTCCTTATTGTACCGGTGGCATTATGCGTAATGTCGCCCGTGAAAAAGAACGAAGTGCTGATGCCTTTGTTTGTTTTTTACCTCCTGTTGCTGTTCTTCGGGACTATGTTTGCCACTTTCCGCTACGTCTTTGACGCAAATGCGGACGTTAGAACGCTGATTCCCTTCGCCAATACCATCCGTTTCGGCATCAACATTGCCTTTTCCGTGGCTCTCATTTGCATATATCTCTTCTCCAAACCAAAGAACAAATGGGCGATTTGTATCTTTTTGCTACTTGGATTATGGTTTATTGTGTTTCTGTTTATGATACAGGCGCTGACGGGAATAGTCATTCTCTGTGTCCTTTCCTTTGTAATGTCGGTGATAATGGTCTTTCGCCGCCGTACAAAAACAGCATATACGCTTGCTACTTTACTGATTATGGCGTTGATTATCTTCATTTTTGCCGTGAGGAAAGAGTATAAGGAATACTTCACTCCAAAGCCTCTCTACACGCAACCGCTTAAAACTCACACACATTTGGGTAATCCGTACGTCCATTTGAAGGATAATTACATAGAGAATGGCTGTTATGTGAATGAGTATCTGTGTAACGACGAGATGATTAAGGCATTTGAACGGCGTACAGGGCTTAAACTCACTGACGATTGCAGCCAATCACCGCAGGAGGTATGCACGGAAACGTTGAAAAGATACCTAAATTCCAAGGGATTAAAGAAGGATGAAGCGGGGGTTTTGGCTCTAACGGACGAGGACATCACCAATATCCGCAACGGAAATGCAAATTATATCTACGCCAAAAGGTTCTCTCTCAAACCGCGATTGTATCAAACGTTCTTTGAATTTGAGCGATATTTTGACGGAAATGGAAGTTTCAAAAACTCTTCTTTAACGCAACGCTGGGAGTTAATCTTGAATGGGTTACGGGTGATTGGTCATAACAATCTGCTGATTGGTACGGGTACGGGCGACAATATAAATGAATTGAAGGCAGAGATTGACCGTAGTCCGCACAGAGAAAGTTTTAATAATCACGACCCTCATAATTATTATGTTTATATATTTGTTCAGTTTGGGTTATTGGGTTTGGGAGTTCTGCTGTTCTTTTTGTTCTATCCTCCTACCAAGAAAGGCTTATGGAGAAACAATGTTTTCCTATCTCTTTTTGTCATTATGATTTCAGGAATGCTGGTAGAAAGCCTCTTCAACCTCTTTTCTATGATGATGCTGTACTGTATAGTGTGCTGTATTTTACTCTTTAATGACTATGAGTTTTGAGTTGTTTATTGTAAAACGGCTCATTCGTGCAAAGGAAAGCCGCTTCTCACGTCCTATAATAAAGGTTGCCATTGCGGGTATTGCGTTGGGTATTGCGGTTATGCTGATGTCGGTTTTTGTTCTTTCGGGCTTTAAGAACGGCATAAAGGAAAAGATTGCAGGGTTCTCTTCTCACCTTCAAATAGTCTCATATAACGTCTCCAATGCCTATCTTGCGGAGCCTGTAACGCTGTCTCAACGTGAAGAAAGGCTGTTACGTGCGGATAAAAACATCAAACATCTTTCTCCGTTTGTAACAAAAGGCGGTGCGATTAAAACAAAGACGGACTTTATGGGGGTTGTATTGAAGGGAATTAACAATGATTACGACACAACTTTCTTTCATAGCAATTTGAAGAAAGGACGAATGGTACGGACGCTTGAAGCAAATAACGAGATCTTAGTTTCCAAACACATAGCCGATAAAATGAATCTGCATTTGGGAGATAAGATTCGCGTCTATTTTTATATTGATAAGGCGTATCGCCAAAGACCTTTCTCCATTGTTGGTATTTACGAAACGGGACTTGGAATGTACGATGAGAAGGTGCTGTTGTGTGATATGCGAACGCTGCAAGCCCTTAATCAATGGACGGAAAACCAGTACGATGGATATGAAATAAGACTTCAAAACTTCAATGCGTTAAACGCTTCGGCTGATAGTATTTATTCTTTGCTTGACAGAGACAAAGCCCTGCAAACAATAGAAGAAATGGAACCAAGTCTTTTTGCGTGGTTAGACCTTTTGGATTCAAACGTTGCGGTCATTTTGACTGTTATGATGTTGGTTTCCATTGTTGTTATCACATCTACGTTGCTCATAATGATATTTGAAAAGAAGTCTTTGATAGGTATATTGAAGGGATTTGGGGCTACAACTTTTTCAATTGTGAAGATATTTCTTTACAAGGCTCTTTACGTAATCTGCAAAGGCTTGCTTTACGGCAATATACTTGCTTTGACATTGGGCTTTATTCAATTCAAATATCGGATATTTAGCCTTGATGCCGAGAGTTATTATCTTGACAGTGTGCCTGTTGAAATCAGTTTTGTATGGGTTCTTTTAATAGACCTTTTTGCTGTTATTATTTGTATGCTTGCCCTTCTCATACCGGCGAGAAGCATTAGTAAAATTTCTCCAGCAAGCAATATAAACAGGGAATAAACTTGGATAAATCTGTAATCAAATTCTAGCGTTCCGGAATCAAATTACAGAAATCTATAATCAAATTCCAGCGTTCTATAATTTGATTATAGATTTCTGTAATTTGATTCTATGAATGTACATTGAAAAAGCAGGTTGGTTAAATAAAAAATGGTACTTTTGCAATCAATTTTTATATCATTATGAGGTTGTTTTCAAACAGGATAAAAGACATTATAGTATTCGTAAAAACCGAATTATCAAATCTTTACAGCGATAATGAATGTCGTTCGCTTGCTTTGATGCTTTTGGAGCATTTTGCAGGAATTTCCACTGCGGTTTCGCTTGCCTCTCCCGAAGAAACCATAAACGAAAGCGAACTTTTGAATATTTATTTTGCCGTAAAGGATTTGCAAAAACATAAACCCGTTCAGTATGTTTTAGGTAGGGTAACGTTTTGTGGCTTAACGATTAAAGTAAATAAAGATGTGCTTATTCCACGTCCGGAAACGGAAGAATTGGTCAGCATTATAATTAAGGAAAATCAGGACGGAATGCTGAAAATTGCGGATTTGGGCTGTGGAAGTGGCTGTATAGCATTGGCATTGAAGAATATGTTGCCGCAAAGTGAGGTTTCCGGCTTTGATATTTCTGAAAAGGCGTTGATGATTGCAAGGGAAAATGCGGTGTGTTTGGCTCTTGATGTTCGGTTCCTTCATGCTGATATGTTGAAGGAGAATTTTAGTAGAGAAAAATTTGATATTATAGTAAGCAATCCGCCTTATATCAGAAATTTAGAGCGAAAACAGATGAGGAAAAACGTGCTTTTGTATGAGCCGAAAGAGGCGTTGTTTGTGCCAAATGAGCATCCATTGAAATTCTATGAAGCTATAGAAAAATTTTCTGCTCAAAATCTCAATTCAAAGGGCAAAATCTATTTGGAAATAAACGAAAACCTTGCAAATGAAACGGCTTTTCTGTTTTCCACCAAAAAATATAAAGTGCGGATAATTAAGGATTTATTTGAGCGAAGTCGTTTTTTAGCAGTAGAAAATTTAACTTAAAGTTTGGCAATTAAAAAAAAAGTAGTACTTTTGCAAACGGAAAGTTGGCAGAGTGGTCGATTGCGGCAGTCTTGAAAACTGTTGAGTGTAACAGCTCCGGGGGTTCGAATCCCTCACTTTCCGCTTCATTTCATTTATTTAAGTTTTTAATTTTACAGACTTTTATTCTAAATGAGTAAAAGTCGTTTTTTTTATAACCGGACAGTATTTAAATTTGTCAAAACAGAAAAAACACAGGCAGAAATGAGAAATAAAGATAATTTATTGTTGTTATGGCTTAATTTTTTGCCGATGTAAAAATGTATTGAAAGGCTTATATAATAAGCAATGGAAGAATAATTGTTTCAAAATATGTAAAGAATATTTTGGTGTTTGAAAAAAAAGTTGTACCTTTGCACCCTCAAAAAATAGAAGTAAAATGGCAAAGAAAGCAAAAGACGTAAGAATACAAGTAATTCTTGAATGTACGGAGCATAAAGCATCAGGTATGCCCGGCACTTCTCGTTATGTAACCACAAAATCAAAGAAAAATACTCCTGATCGTTTGGAATTGAAGAAGTATAATCCGATTTTGAAAAAAGTAACCGTTCATAAAGAAATAAAATAAGGAGATTAAAATATGGCAAAGAAAGTAGTTGCAACGTTAAAAACTTCCTCCGGAAAGGATTTTGCAAAGGTTATCCGTATGCAAAGAAATGAGAAAACGGGGGCTTATTCATTTAAGGAAGAAATTATTGCTTCCGATGCGGTAAAAGATTATTTTGCAAAGAAACAATAAGGGTTTTGTCCCTGTTGAATAAAAAAAGGTTAATAACAAATAAGAAATTGTTCTCCTGCAAGAAAGGAAGAACAATTTTTTATATTATATATGAATACTGTAATTTGACATTAAAATAACAGATAAAACTATGGGTATTTTTTCTTTTCTTTCAAAAAGCAACAAAGAGACGTTAGACAAAGGCTTGGCTAAAACAAAAGAAAGTGTTTTCAGCAAAATATCAAAGGCTATCGTTGGAAAATCAAAGGTAGATGCCGATGTACTTGACAATTTGGAACAAGTATTGGTTGAATCCGATGTTGGAATTGAAACATCGTTGAAAATAATTGACCGCATTGAAAGTCGCGTAGCAAGAGACAAGTATCTCTCAACCACAGAACTGAATACTATTCTAAAAGAAGAAATAGAGGCATTGCTAATGGAAAACGATATGACAACGGAATCAAGTTTTGACAAATCAAATGACTCAAAACCTTATGTTATAATGGTTGTTGGTGTTAATGGAGTAGGCAAAACAACCACTATCGGCAAATTAGCATACCAGTTTAAGAAGGCAGGCAAAAGCGTTATGCTCGGTGCGGCAGACACTTTCAGGGCTGCGGCGATTGATCAGTTGAATATATGGGCTGAACGTGCAGAAGTAGATATTGTTTCGCAAACAATGGGTTCCGACCCTGCCTCTGTAGCGTTTGATACCTTGAAATCTGCAGTGGCAAAGCAGGCAGACATAGTATTGATTGACACAGCAGGCAGATTACACAATAAAATAGGATTGATGAATGAATTATCAAAAATACGTAACGTAATGAAAAAGGTTGTACCTCACGCTCCAAATGAAGTATTGCTTGTTCTTGATGCCTCCACCGGACAGAATGCCGTTGAGCAGGCAAAACAATTCACCGCCGCAACAGACGTTAATTCGCTTGCATTGACGAAATTAGACGGCACTGCAAAGGGTGGCGTTGTCATAGGTATATCAGACCAGTTCAAAGTGCCTGTTCGCTACATCGGATTGGGTGAAAAAATGGAAGATTTGCAACTTTTTGACCGCAAAGCCTTTGTTGAAAGCCTTTTTAATTAAATTCCACAGACTTTATACTTCATTTTCCAAGACCGTAATAGATCTTTCAATTCGTGATAGAGTAGTTTTACTTCCTATAAGTCGCATTATATCTGCCAGATTCACGCCTTTACCTTCACCAACCAAAGCAAGACGAACACAATTCATTACTTGACCCATATTTAATTGGTTTTCACCAATGTAATTGAGTAAAAACTCTTCCGTACTGTGAGCAAAAGCGGTATTGTTTCCCTCATTTGCTATCGCTATATTTTGCATTTGTTCAAGTATTTGACTCATTACTTCGGTCATATTGTCTTTCCAGCGTTTTTTAACGACCTTTTCATCATAGTTTTCAGGCGATTGATAGAAATAATATGAGTTCCCCCACATATCAGACAGAAAATCACAACGTTCTTTGACCAAAGAAACCACTTCCTTCGTATATTCCATTGTGCTGTTAATTCCTTTTTGTTTAAGTATTTCAAGATAATCTGTCGCAATTTCTTCATTTGACAGTTGTTGAAAATACTGATGATTGAACCATTTCGCCTTTACGAGGTCAAATTTCGCCCCATGCTTACTAATTCTTTCAAGAGAAAAGACATCTATCAACTCATTCATTGAAAACAATTCCTGTTCCGTACCGGGATTCCAACCTAATAAGGCTAACATATTCACAACCGCCTGAGGCAAATAGCCACTTTCGCGATAACCTGATGAAATTTCACCTGTCTTTTTATCCCTCCAAAGAAGAGGAAAAACTGGAAAACCTAATCTATCCCCGTCTCTTTTGCTTAATTTTCCATTACCTTCGGGTTTTAGAAGTAGCGGTAAATGAGCAAACTGCGGCATTCTCTCTTCCCAACCAAAGGCTCTGTAAAGCGAAACGTGCAACGGACAGGACGGCAACCATTCTTCTCCGCGTATAACATGCGAAATATCCATCAAATAATCATCAACTACATTAGCCAAATGATAAGTTGGCAAACCGTCAGACTTAAAAAGTACCTTATCATCAAGTAAAGATGAATTCATTTTCACCTCTCCACGAATTAAATCCGTCAAATGAATATCCGCATTCTTCGGAAACTTAAACCGAATTACGTAAGGCTCGCCGTTTTTCAGCCTTTCATCCACTTCTTCCGCAGACATTGTAATGGAATTACGCAGGTTATCTCTCGTATTACAGTCGTATTGAAAATTTTTTTTGAGGGTCTCGTATTCCTTTCGCAAATTATCTAACTCTTCCGGCGTGTCAAAAGCGTAATAAGCCCAGCCTTTATCAATCAGTTGCAATGCATAATCCTTATACATAGTTCGTTCCGATTGGCGATAAGGCTCATACCGCCCCCCAATACCAACACCTTCGTCAAACTTTATGCCTAACCACTTAAAGGACTCAATGATATATTCTTCCGCACCTTCCACAAAACGTGTTCGGTCGGTGTCTTCAATTCTCAAAATGAAATCTCCGCCGTGTTTTTTTGCAAAAAGATAATTATACAACGCCGTTCTCACGCCTCCAATGTGCAAAGGACCTGTGGGAGAAGGGGCAAAACGTACTCTAATTCGTCTATCCATAAGTATATTTTCTTATAATTTTATTTATCTGTTTTATCGGATTGCAAAATTAGTAAATAAAAATTATATTTCAATCAAACGGGCTTGTGATTTTGTGGTTTTTTTTGTAATTGAGAGCGACATTCCATCGAAAATTGTCTTACCGATTTGGAAAATTGTCTTACCGATTTGGAAAATTGTCCTACCGATTTGAAAAATTGTCTTACCGATTTGAAAAATTGTCCTACCGATTTGGAAAATTGTCCTACCGATTTGAAAAATTGTCTTACCGATTTGAAAAATTGTCCTACCGATTTGGAAAATTGTCTTACCGATTTGAAAAATTGTCCTTAATCATAATTATATAGAGTCCCCATAAAATCCTGAGGCTCGCACCGAATTTGTTTTTTATGCCTATTTTTCTCTAATTAAGGTTCGGTATTCTAATTTTTAAGCAAAGGATATTTTCTATCACTATTTATGGGTATTGTTACAAGTTAAAAATTTATTGTACTTTTGCAAAATTATATCGAAACCAAATATCAATGGTAAAAACACTCAATCAATTACATCAAGGGCAAAAAGCAATAATCCTGAAACTCAAAGGGCATACCCGATTCGTCCAACGTCTGTCGCAAATGGGCTTTATAAGGGGTGCGACTGTTGAGGTTATGCAGGCAGCACCGTTAAATGACCCCGTAAATTATCGTATTCTCGGTTCGGAGGTGAGCCTCCGCCGTGCTGATGCGGCGTTGATTGAGGTTGAAACCGAATTTGATAACTCTGTTATTTCACATCATCATCACGATTTTTCATTTCATCATAACCATACCCATTCTCATCATCACAGTTTCCATAATCATCATCACGGAACGCACAATCATAATCATATTACTGTAAATCAAGATATTTATATTGCACTTGTGGGTAATCCAAACGTAGGAAAAACTTCTCTTTTCAATGCTTTGTCGGGCTATAAGGAGAAAGTGGGAAATTATACGGGAATTACCATAGATTTAAAGGAAGCCGTGTTCAAATATAACGAATATACCATTCATCTAACCGACCTTCCGGGGACATATTCGCTTGATGCTTACAGCAAAGATGAAGATATAGTGGCTCAGTACATCACTTCCAATGTGCCGGATTTGGTTATAAATGTTTTAGACGCAGGAAATTTGGAGCGAAATCTCTTTTTGACAACGCAACTCATTGATATGGATATACGAATGGTTATTGCGTTGAATATGTATGACGATTTGCAGCAGCGAGGTGATGTTTTTGATTATGGACTATTCGGTTCGTTGATGGGAGTTCCCGTTGTGCCTTGTGTATCTGTGCGAAAGATGGGTATAAGTGAGTTGTTGGAAACGGCAATAGAGGTTGTAAATCAACGGAGTGAGGTTGTTAAGCACATACATCTTAATTACGGCGAAACCATTGAAGCATCTATTGATATGCTTGCAAGAAAGATACACGCAAGTGCTTCGTACAGAGAAACTATTGCTGCACGCTATCTTGCCATTCGTCTGTTGGAAAAGGACAGACGCATAATTGATGAACTTGAAACGTGGGATGACCATGCCGATTTGCACGAAGTAGCCGAACAAAGCGTCAAACGCATAGAACAGATTTACAAAACAGACAGCCAAAACGTTATAACCGATGCACGATACGGCTTTATAGCGGGGGCATTGCGGGAAACATACAAGCCAAAATCCAAAACGGAAGCATCAAAACAAAAATCCCTCACCGCCAGACTTGACAGCATTTTCCTCAACTCTTGGTTGGGTTATCCGATTTTTGCTTTCATTATGTTTATTGCCTTTTTCTGTACTTTCAAACTTGGGGAATATCCGAAGCAATGGATAGAAGACGGCATCGGAATGCTTTCTTCGTATCTGTTGGATACCATTCCGCAAGGCTGGTTTGCAGACCTGATGATACAGGGAGTACTTGCCGGCGTGGGAGGTGTTATAGTTTTTTTGCCGAATATCCTTATACTTTTTTTCTTTGTATCTTTGATGGAACAGACCGGCTATATGTCTCGTGTAGCCTTTCTTATGGATAAACTGATGCACCATTTGGGGCTACACGGTAAAAGTTTCGTCCCGATGATTATGGGTTTCGGCTGTAGCGTACCTGCTATTATGGCAACCAGAACGTTAGAGAGCAAAACAGACAGACTTCTCACCATGCTTATTCTTCCTTTTATGTCGTGCAGTGCAAAGATGCCTGTGTATATTCTTTTGGTTGGTACGTTCTTTCCTGATAACAGTGTTATGGTTGTTTGTTTGCTGTATCTGTTAGGCATAGTTCTTTCCATATTGTTTGCGATGGTGTTCAATAAAACGCTTTTCCGCCGAAAGGAAAGCCCGTTTGTTATGGAGCAACCGCCATATCGTATTCCTACTGTTCGCTCTGTATTGCATAATCTTTGGACAAAAGCCGCTCAATACCTGAAAAAAATGGGAGGAATTATCCTTTTGGCATCTGTAATCGTGTGGTCTTTGATGTATTTTCCTCAACAAAATACACAGGATATTGAATCCAGTTACATTTCTCAAATAGGGCAAACAATAGAACCTGTTTTATCGCCGTTGGGCTTTGACTGGAAAACATCTGTTGCGGTTTTGACGGGCATAAGTGCAAAAGAAATCGTAGTAAGTACAATGTCTGTGTTGTACAATGAGGGCAATAGCGGCATCCATTTGCCCTTTTCCAAACCACAGGTTTTGAGTTTATTGGTTTTCATTGCTCTTTATTTTCCGTGTATGTCTGTTTTTGTTGTAACGGGAAAAGAAAGCCGTTGGCGCTGGGCGGTTTTCCTTGCGATATACACAACGGCTACGGCATGGATTTTAGCCTTTGCTACGTACCATCTTGCGTTTGCTTTTCTTTAACCGAGGTATCTATTATTAGATATGCCTACTTGAGGGACAGAATGTCGGTATAATTTTTGTCAGCCGAAGGATAAAAAAAATTATCGCCCTACTTTTAAAAATAAGTACGGCGAAAAAAAAATTTATCGCCGTACTTTTTAAAATAAGTACGGCGATAATTTTA
>JAISTG010000116.1 GCA_031272705.1 Bacteroidales bacterium
CTCACCGTTTATCCTCAGGCTGCAAGCACCATCAACGCTGCAATCTGTTCAGGACAGACTTATACTCAAAACGGCTTCAACGTTTCAGCCGCAGGAACTTATACCCGCGTTGTTCAAAATGCTAACGGCTGCGACTCAACAATCACTTTGGTTTTGAGCGTACTCAACGGCGGCGATACAACCCATATCTATGATAATATATGTCAGGGAACAGAATATCACAACAACGGCTTTAATCTAACCAATCCTGCTCAACAGACTTATTACCGAGAAGAAACCAATTCGGGCGGATGTCAATACACCATTGCTTTGCACTTGACAATAAACAATGTTACTACTCCTTCAAACCTCGTAACGGCTATCAATAACAACAAGATTGATGTTTCATGGAACGGTAATGCCGAAGTTTATGAACTGTGGCGTAATGATGAGTTGCTTACCACAATGAACAACACTTCATTTATAGATGATCAGGTTTCCGTGGGACAGCAATACTGCTACAAGGTTAAGGCTCGGACAGGAGAATGCGAGAGCGACTTCACCGCACCAAGTTGTGTTACAATCACTAATGCGTTGGATGATGTACAGGTTACGGACTTCAAGGTTTATCCAAATCCTGCACAAAACATCGTTTATGTGGAAGGTAACGGCTTTGACCTCATAGTGCTTTACGATTTGACAGGCAGGGAAGTTATAAGGCTTAACGCTAACAGCAATAAGACCGACATAAACATTGCTCATCTGCCGAACGGTGCATATACATTACGTATTATGTCTGCTGATAAGATAATTGCAACAAAGAAAATTATCAAAAAATAACATCTGGATTATATTTTTCAGGGGCTACCTTTCGTGGTAGCCCTTTTTTTTATTTTCCGTACCGATACAGAGACCTTTTTTTACGTTACAAAGCCTTTTTTTTACGTTACAAAGGTTTCGGTAACATTACCGACAGTTCCGGTAACATTACCGAAGCCGCCGGAACCTGTACCGAAGTCACCGGAACCTGTACCGAAAACACCGGTAAATGTATCAAAACCATCCGTAACAATGTTGAGCCTAAAAATACAAAATCAAAAATAATATATATCTTTGCAACCTCGTTACGCAAAATTAAAGAAGGATTTATGAACAAAAAGTTGATAGTTTTAGTTGGTTCTACGGCAGTCGGCAAAACCCAAAAAGCAATAGAAATGGCTCGGCAGTTCAATACCGAAATAGTTTCCGCCGACAGCAGACAATTTTACAGGGAATTGAAAATCGGCGTTGCTTCTCCCACCGAGCAGGAGCAAAAAGAAGTGAAACATCATTTTGTAGGAAATATATCTATCTATGATTCTTACAACGCAGCCACTTATGCAACGGAGGCTCTGCAAATCATAGAAACGCTGTTCCGGACTCATAACGAAGTTATTCTTACCGGCGGTTCCGGTATGTATATTAGGGCGTTATGCGATGGCATAGATATGATACCCGATGCAAATCCGCAGGTACGCAATGAATTAAATACCATATTCAAAGAGCAGGGGATAAACGTTTTACAGGAAGAACTGAAAGCAAAAGACCCGTTGTATTATTCCATCGTGGATACAAATAACCACATACGGCTTATTAGGGCATTGGAAGTATGCCGTTCAACGGGGAAACCCTATTCTTCTTTTCGCAGAAATACCAAAACAAAACACTGGTTTGAAATAGAGAAACGGGGCATAGTTCGTTCTCGGGACACATTGATAAAACGTATAAATTTAAGAGTTGATAAAATGCTTGACGATGGACTTTTGGAAGAAGCCAAAATGTTTTATCCCGTAAGACATCTGCAAGCCCTGAACACCGTTGGTTATAAGGAATTGTTTGAATTTTTTGAGGGTTCGGTTACTTTTGAAAAAGCAATAGAGAACATAAAAATAAACACCCGTCAGTACGCCAAACGTCAAATGACTTGGTTTAGGAAAGACCCTGAAATTAAATGGATAGAGTTATAAAAAAGAAGGGACTGTAACAGTTTTTGTTTTAGTTATCAATTATCAGCAAATTAGACAAATTTATTTTTGTACTTTTTGTTTTTCCGCCTATGCACTTCATTATTAATTGTAAAGCCCTTTGACTTTTGAGGGTGCGGCAACGAAATCTTTGAGATAATACGGCTCAAAGTACGCTACATCTTCATATTGTAACGCTTTGAACTTATCTTCCGCAAACACAACCATATCTTTTGCCGAAAGGTTTATTTCTTCTGCAAAAAGATATTTATCATTGTTGAAAACAGTCCTGCATTTTGCCGCTCCGTCCCCGCAAACAAGCATTATGTCGCATTTTTTCAGGAAATTATCGTATATGTTTGGCTCTATTACATCGGCAGAAACAGGTTTAACCATATTAAAATCTCCATCGTAGATGGCAGAATAAACCTCCAATCTGCGGGCATCAAGCATCGGCAGATAGAGAATAGATTTGGAATGAAGGGAAGTATTATAGTAAAGTTTCCTTGCGGCAAAAGCCAGAATTGAAAGGGTATCAACGGCTATCAACGGCTTGTTCAGGGCGTAGCAAATGCCTTTTGCGGTGCTTGTGCCTATGCGTAAGCCGGTGTAAGAGCCGGGTCCTTTGCTTGTTGCGACTGCCGAAAGTTGCGAAAGGTCGTATCCGCTTTGCTTAAACAACTTGTCAATCATAGGAAGCAGGCATTGTGAATGAGCATTGGAGACAGTACTTTCCTGATATGCTATTATCTTGCTGTTAAGCGATAAGGCACAGGAACAGACCTTGCCTGCGGTCTCAATCAAAAGCAGCATTGGAAGGCTCATTTGAAGTATTGGATTGCCGTTTGTACGTCCTCATCAACGGTAATAAAGAGACGATAAAACGATTGGTCATCAAAAATCAGTTGAGCAATGTAAGCCTTAATCATTGTGCGGACTTGAGCCTGTTCTTTGGCGCTCAGCGACTTTATTTTCACGTTATGCTTTGCTGCAAATTCGTTAAAAGACTGCCAAATTGTATTTGAAACTTGGAAATTGGCGAGAAAGTCGTCTCCATCTGAGAATTGATTTAGTGTTTCTCTGAAAGTATCGGCAAAATCGAAGCAAAACTGATAGGTTAAACCGAGTCGTAAGAGTTTGATACAGGTTTCGCTGCGTTTGTAAGCGGAATAGGGCAGTTCAATATCGGGTTCTATGCCACCGCCACCAAAGACATAACGTCCGTTTTTGGTCTTATAACGCAGTGAATCCGCGTGAGGAATGGTGTCTGAGTTGGTTTCCATATTGGCATAACGGGCAATGAAATCCATATAATACTGTTCAGGGTCGTTGGAAACATAAGGTCGCTGAATGCAACGACCTGATGGTGTGTAGTAACGGGCTATTGTGAGCCGTAAAGCAGAACCGTCGGATAACGAAATCTGGTCTTGTACCAATCCTTTGCCGAAGGTACGCCTGCCGATTATCATTCCGCGGTCGTTATCCTGCACTGCACCTGCGAGAATTTCCGATGCCGAGGCACTGACTTCGTCTATCAGTATGATAAGTTTTCCTTTCTCAAACAGTCCTCCTTTTGTTGCGAAACTCTTATTGGGCTTGCTGTTCGGTCTTCCTTTGGTAAAAACTATTAAATCACCCTTCGGTAGGAACTCATCGGCTATTGCAATGGCTTCGTTGAGGTATCCGCCGCCGTTTCCCCTCAAATCAAAAATCAGTTGCTGCATATCGTGGTCATATTTCAGGGCAGAAAGAGCCTGAACCACTTCTTTATAAGACGTAGATGAGAATTGCGAAAGTTTGATATAGCCTGTCGTTTTGTCAATCATTCCATAGAAATCAACGCTGTGAGTTTCTATCACGTCCCTCGTTACAGTGAAATCCACCAAACGTTCCAATCCGTTACGCTTTATGGAGAGTTTGACCTTTGAACCCTTTTTCCCTTTCAGCAGACGCATAACCTGTTCGGTCTCCAATTCTTTTCCAACTCGCAAAGTATCGTTTATACGCACTATTCGGTCGCCTGCCATAATGCCGACCCTGTTTGAAGGTCCGCCTTTTATGGGTTGAATGACCACGATCGTGTCTTCAACGATGCGAAACTGTATTCCAATACCTTCAAAATTTCCGTTCAAATGTTCGTTTTCGCTCTTTACTTCCGCCGCAGTGAGATAAACGGAATGCGGATCCAACTGAGCAAGGAGGCTTTTTATTGCTTCGTCGGTCAGGGTGTCCAAATTAACGGCATCAACGTAATCATCACTGATGAGTTGCAGTATATCAGAAAGTTTTGATGCTTTTTCGCTGCTGTTTTTTGTTGTTATGATGCCGTGATTGGGCATTTCAAACATACCTATTGCTATTCCAACGAGCAGCGATATGATAACAATGGTAAGGATTTTTGCTTTGGAGTTCATTTTTCTCCTGTTTTATTATGCGTTTGTTTCGGGTTTCATCTGCGGAAAGAACAAAACGTCCTGTATGGAGTGCGAATCGGTCATCATCATAGCCAATCGGTCTATGCCAATGCCCAATCCTGACGTTGGAGGCATACCGTACTCCAGCGCTCTAAGGAAATCCTCGTCCAAAACCATTGATTCGGTGTCGCCTCTCTTGCCAAGTTCCAACTGATCCTCAAATCGCTGACGCTGATCCAAAGGATCGTTCAACTCCGAATAGGCATTGCATATCTCCTTGCAGTTACATATTGCCTCAAAACGCTCTACCAATCCGGGCTTGCTGCGATGCTTTTTAGCCAAAGGAGACATCTCTATCGGGTAATCATATATAAAGGTTGGTTGAATCAACTTTCCTTCGCACGTTTCGCCGAATATCTCGTCTATAAGTTTGCCTTTGCCCATTGTATTGTCGGTTTCAATATGCAGTTGTTTGCATACCTCACGCAGTTCCGCCTCTTCCATAGAGGAGATGTCAATTCCGGTAAAGTGTTCTATTGCTTCGTACATCGTAAAACGTTGCCATGGACGCTTGAAATCAATGATTTGGTCTCCTACTTTGACCTTTGTATCATTATGAAGTGTCAAAGCAATCCGCTCAACCATTGCTTCAACCAAATCCATCATCCAAAAATAATCTTTGTATGCAACATACAGTTCCATTTGAGTAAATTCCGGATTATGGAATCTATCCATTCCTTCATTGCGAAAGTCTTTTGAAAACTCATAAACGCCGTCATATCCGCCTACAATCAACTTTTTCAGATACAATTCGTTTGCAATACGGAGATAAAGCGTCATATCCAAAGTGTTATGATGCGTTTTGAAAGGACGGGCAGCCGCTCCGCCATAGACAGGTTGCAGAATTGGCGTTTCAACTTCAAGATAACCCTTCTCATTAAGGAAATTCCGCATGGTATTAACCATTTTCGTACGCTGTATAAAGGTCTCTCGATATTGCGGATTGACAATTAAATCTAAGTAACGCTGACGATAACGCTGTTCAGGGTTGGTAAAAGCGTCATAGATTACGCCATCCTTTTCCTTAACTATCGGAAGCGGACGTACGGATTTGCAAAGCACGGTCAGTTCCTTTACATGAATGGACGTTTCGCCCATTTGAGTAACGAAAACATAGCCTTTCACACCAATAATATCCCCTATGTCAAGGAGTTTTTTGAAGACCTGATTATACAAAGTCTTATCCTCGTCGGGGCAAATTTCATCTCGCTTTATGTAAAGTTGAATTTTCCCCGCACCATCCTGTATTACAGCAAAAGAAGCCGCACCCATAATGCGCCGACTCATAATTCTGCCTGCAATGGAAACCTCTTGAAAGAGGCTGTTATCCTGAGGAAATTTGTCAAGTATTTCTTTTGAGGTTGCATTCACGGGATAAAGTGCAGCGGGATAAGGGTTTATGCCCATATCTCTTAAATTCTTTGCCGCCTCTCGTCGTAAGAGTTCCTGTTCTGATAGTTCGTATGCCATCGTTGTTTCGTTAAAATTTAATAAAGTGTTATTTTGGGGCGGCAAAGGTACAAAAAAAATTTGTGATACGTAATTTCGGGTTAAAATTCGCTCTTTTTACGTGAGACGAATCTGTAAATGTGGTCTTAAAATTATGTTGTATTCTTTTCAAATTATGTTATATTCGTATCAAATTTGCTTGTAATTTGGTCAAAATTCTTTGTGATTTGACGAAATTTGATTACAATTTGACGAAACTTGATTCCGTAACGCCGGAATTTGATTCCGGAATCCTGAAACTTGATTATAAAATTCTATAATCAAGTTTCAGGATTCTATAATCAAGTTTCAGGAAAACAAAAAAAGACAAAAAAATAGGGAAATTTGATTTTATTTCCCTGTTTTTTGCCTATACCATATTGTAATCAGCCCTTAAATAGCCTCAAACTTGGCATAAAACTATCGTAAAACCCTTTCAGGGCTGCATTTTGACGTTATATGTGATTTTTTTCTTCATTTTATTTTCATTTTTTTTGATGAGTTTTTTCTGTAATTTTATTTTTGATTTCACGTTGCAAAGATACAAAAAATTTTTGACAAACAAGCGTATTGTAAAATTTTTTTTTCTTAATACGAAATAAAAAAAAATCGCAATGAATGGCGGTATCAAAAAAATTATAGTTACTTTTGCCGCCGCAAAAAGCGAAATTTATGGCAAAGAATTTAGTGATTGTTGAGTCGCCTGCAAAGGCTAAAACTATTGAAAGGTATTTAGGGAAGGATTTTCACGTGGTTTCGTCTTACGGACACGTGAGAGACCTTGACAAAAAGGACATGGGGATTGACTTAAAGAACGATTTCGCCCCTGTTTATATCGTTTCCGATGATAAAAAGAAGGTTGTGTCGGCGTTGAAGGCAGAGGTGAAGAAGGCAGAAGTGGTTTGGCTCGCTTCCGATGACGATAGAGAAGGTGAAGCCATAGCATGGCATCTCTATGAGGTGCTTGGACTGAACAAAAAAGAAACAAAACGTATCGTTTTCAACGAAATAACCAAGCAGGCAATCCTTTCGGCGATAGAAAATCCGAGAGAAATAGACCAAAACCTTGTTAATGCACAGCAGGCTCGCAGAATATTGGATAGAATTGTGGGTTTTGAAATTTCTCCCGTGCTTTGGCAGAAGGTAAAGCCCAATCTGTCGGCAGGAAGGGTGCAGTCTGTTGCCGTAAGATTGGTTTGTGAGCGTGAAAATGAGATAAAAGCCTTTGTACCTTCTGATAGTTTTAACGTGAAAGGGCTTTTCAATACGGAAAAATCAACCAAAAACATCGCCGCAATGCTTAACAGAAACTTCAAAACGAAGGAAGAAGCCGTTAAGTTTTTGGAACACCTGATTACAGCGAAGTTTGCGGTAAATAATGTGGCTAAAAAGCCTTCCAAACGCAGTCCCGCACCTCCTTTTACGACCTCTACGCTGCAGCAGGAGGCATATCGCAAACTTGGAATGAGCGTTGAACGTACCATGTCTGCGGCTCAGCAACTTTATGAGGCGGGTCTGATTACTTATATGAGAACCGACTCGGTTAATCTCTCCGATTATGCTCTGTTTGCCGCAAAAGAATTTATTGAAAGCGAATATGGCAAAAATTATTCAAAACTTCGCCGTTACAAAACCAAAGCAAAGGGGGCGCAAGAGGCACATGAGGCTATCAGACCTACGGATATGTCGCGTAAAACGCTGACGGAAGGTACTCTAAACGCCAAATTGTATGAGTTAATCTGGAAAAGAACGGTTGCTTCGCAGATGTCGGATGCCGAAATAGAGGTTACAACAATAGAAATAGGCATTTCGGAACGTCAGGAGTTGTTTTTGGCTAAGGGAGAAGTGATTATGTTTGACGGATTCTTGAAATTGTATGCCGAAAGCGTAGAAAAAGATGAACAGAACGAAGATGACGCAAATCAAGTCTTGCCTGAGGTGAAGCGAAACGAAATACTACTGTTGCAAAATGCCGTTTCAAAGCAGGTATTTACCAATCAACCACCGCGTTACAATGAAGCAATGCTCGTTCATAAACTTGAAGAATTGGGAATCGGGCGACCATCAACCTATGCTCCTATTATCTCAACGATACAAAAGCGTAACTATGTGATAAAAGGGCAGAACACAGGCAAGAATCGTCAAATTAGTATCATAAAACTTGAAAACGGTAAGATAAAGGAAAGTGTTGCCAAGGAGAATTATGCTTCCGAGAAAGGCAAACTGCTTCCTACCGACATAGGAGAGGTTGTTAACAAGTTTCTTTGCAACTATTTCAACAATATAATGGACTATAATTTCACCGCAGAGGCGGAAAAGGAACTTGATACCATTGCCGAAGGGAAGTTAAAGTGGCAAAAGATGCTTGGAGACTTCTATCTGCCGTTCCATAATGAAGTTTTATCAACCAAAAAGGAGGCTCAAAAGGAGAAAGCGGAGCGTTTGCTCGGCACAGACCCTAAAACAGGTAAGAAAGTCTTCGCTAAAATCGGTCGTTTCGGGGCTATGATACAGATAGGAGAAGTTACAGATGAAATAAAACCTGTTTTTGCATCATTACAAAGCAATCAAAGCATATCAACCATTACTTTGGAACAGGCATTAGCCCTTTTTGCTCTGCCGAGAACGCTTGGCAAGTTTGAGAATGAGGATATTACCGTATCCACAGGACCTTTTGGAGCATACATACGCTTCGGCAGCAAACTGAATGTGTCTTTGCCTAAGGGGAAAGACCCTTTTAGCATTGATTTAGCGGAATGTATTGAACTGATTAAGGATAAACGGGAGAGCGAAAAGAAAAAAGCCGAAATTATGAAGCACCTTCCAAAAACTCTTGGTAAGATAGATGACATGGAAGTGGTGTTAAATTATGGTCGTTTCGGGGCTTATCTGCAGTATAACGGGAAAAATTACAGGGTAAAGAACAAAGAAAACTTTCTTTCGCTGACCGTCACGGACGCAGAGGCTATTATAAAAGGATCAAATAAAAAGAAGTAATGATATTATGAACCGTAATGAGGATTTTATAAAGTTTAGAGAGCAGTTTCCCATATTTGAATACAACGATTTTGCATATCATATAAATAAGGATAACTTAACTTTTCACTTTACTTTCATTTGCGGCGACAATGTTTTTACTCCCAAATATACAATCCCGTTCAAAACCAATGTATATTCCAAAAACTTAACCGAAGCCCAGTTAAAACTTCTTATATTTTACATTGGAATGGCGGAAATGATGAGTTATTGGAAATTTGCCTGCTCTCCTCTGATTAAAATAAAGCCTTATGGTTTAAGTAACGAACAAATAGCCTTTTGGAAGAAACTTTTCTTTAAGGGAATGGGCGAATTCCGTTACTTAAATGGCATAGAAACAACCGAAAATGACTTTGTATCCTTTGAAAGTGAAGGAGAATTGCCTGCTGAGCCTGTAGAATTTCAAACCAGAGAAGGTTATCTCGTACCGATAGGCGGTGGTAAGGATTCGGTAGTTACTTTGGAGTTATTAAGAAAGGATAATCAACAGGTTATTCCTTTTGTTCTCAATCCCAGAAAGGCATCTTTGGATTGTATAAGAGTTGCCGGCTATCGCCATAACGAGTTTTTTGAAACCCAAAGGACTCTTGACCCCAAGTTATTGTCATTAAACGATAAAGGTTATCTAAATGGACATACGCCTTTCTCTGCCTTACTGGCGTTTATCTGTATTCTGGCGGCTGCAATCAGCAAGAAGCGTTACGTAGCCCTCAGTAATGAAATCTCTGCCAACGAAAGCACCGTAGCAGGCGAAGAAATAAATCATCAATACAGCAAAAGCCTTGAATTTGAAGATGATTTCCGCAAATACGTATCAGATTTTATAACAAAGGATATTGAATACTTCTCATTCTTACGTATTAGTGAATTACGCATTGCTTCTTTGTTTACCTCGTTTGATTATAAAAGTGTTTTCCGTTCCTGTAATGTCGGTTCAAAACAGGATATTTGGTGTGGGCATTGCTCAAAATGTCTTTTTGCCTTCATTATTCTGTCTCCATATATTGCAAAAGATGAACTTGTGAATATCTTTGGGAAAAATCTTTTCTGCATTTCAGATGATAACCTGCAACTTAAAGATTATTTTTTGGAACTTACAGGGGTTAAATCTCAAAAACCGTTTGAATGTGTCGGGACAATAGCCGAAGTTAATGCCGCTATAGCATTGCATATTGAAAAATATGGAATTGCAGATAATGATGACCTGCTTCGTTTGTGGCTTGAGAATGTAAGCAAAGGTTTAACTCATAAACCTGATGCAAAAGAAATAGACCGTATTTTTTACGAATCAAATCTTAAAAACCTTCCGTCAGCAGCCCGTGTCATATTTGAACCGGATAATTCAAAGGAGGGTTTAGACGAGCAACCTGTAAAAGAAGAAGAAATAATAGAAGCGGTAAAAGAAGACAAAGAACCTGCACAAGAAGAAGCAGAAAGCAAACAGGATGTTTTTTTATCTACACTTGAAGAAATTGAAAAAAAACGGATTACAAAAGTAAAAAAATTAGAGACTAAAAAAATAAGAGAGGAAAAAAAAATAGAATATATATTAGGTAAAATAAAAGCCAGAGCAAACAAAAAATTTAGAGGTGAAGCCCTTGAGAATATGCAATACAATCAACCTTTTCTTGCTCAATTTATCAAAGAAAAAAACGAAGAGAAGCAACTGTTAAACGAAATAAAAAAACTCACGGTCAATAACAATAAAGAGGCTGTAAGTATGGAAGAACAGTTAAAATTAAAAGAAAAAAAACTTCAAGATTTTAATTCCTTTATCATAGAAACATTTGGAAAATCGGACAAAAGTATTAGTGAGAGTGAATACCAAAAAGTGATTTCTCTCTCTATATATCCTCAGACACGCAAGACCTGTATTATTTCACGCTTTAAGAATGAAACTATTGGTATATTCGGTTTTGGTCGTGAGGGGAAAAGTACTTATAACTTTTTTAGAATGCTTTTTCCTCATAAAGAATTGATTGTTGCAGATGAAAAACCAATTTTTGATGAAAATTTCCGTGCGGAAGATTGGCAAAATGTTAATTTTTTTGATGGAGAGAACATTTATAACGAAGTATCGCCTCTTTGTTCCGTGATATTCAAATCGCCGGGAATACCATCATCAAAATTTCCGCAGAAAGAACAAAAGAAAATTACCTCGCAAACAGATATGTTTTTACGGCATTTTTCCAAACAAACCATTGGTATAACGGGAACAAAAGGGAAAAGTACTACGTCAAGTCTTATTTATGCCTGTTTGCAGGATTGTGATGTAAAATCTGTTCTGATTGGAAATATCGGTGTGCCGCCGTTGGATCATTTTTGGGATATGGATGAAAAAACACTTGCGGTGGCAGAACTTTCGGCTCATCAGTTGGAAAAAATTACTGTTGCTCCGCGTTTTGCGGTATATCTCAACATTTTTGAAGAGCATTTGGATTATTATGGAACATTAAAAAAATATATTCTTGCTAAGCAACAAATTTTTCTTAAACAAAAAAAAGGAGATTATCTTGTTTTTCCAATAAACAACACTCACCTGAAAAAATTTGTCATGTCTTCACCAAAACAAAATCTTATTCCAGTCCTGTTTGAAAATTATTGTATTGCATTTGGTCGTTATATAGTAAAAACCGAACAATATATGCCTCTTTCTGCAAAGAGTTTGCCCGGCGAACATAATAAAGTGAATATGGCGGTTACCTATGAGGTTTGTCGCTTATTTGGTTTGCCTGACAGTAAAATCATTCATACTTGTCTGCAGTTCAAATCTCTTCCACATAGAATTGAGTTGGTGGGGACTGTAAAAAAGAGTCAATATTTTAATGATTCAATTTCTACCACTCCACAATCTACTATTGCGGCTTTGGACGCTCTAAAAAAAGTTGAAACGTTGATACTTGGAGGTATGGACAGGGGGATAAATTATAATATTCTGGCGAAAAAACTGCCTGAATTTGAGGTAAAAAATGTTGCACTTATGGGTAATGCGGGCAAACGTATAGGAAAAATTTTACGTACTTCGGGTTTTAGAGCCAATTATCTACATTCGGACGATCTTGCAGAGATTGTTCATTGGGCAAAAGAGGTTACGCATGTCAATAAAATGGTATTGCTTTCACCTGCAGCCCCTTCTTATGATCAGTTTCGTAATTTTGAACATAGAGGGGAGATTTTTCGGCAATGTGTGCGTGAAGAATTTGAAAATGAACAGAATTAACCTTCACACAAAATACTTTTTGTGCGAGCCGCACGGGCGAGAAAGGCTGCCGCAAGCAAACTTTTTTTGCACAAATTTTGTCAATTAAAAATCTTTTTGTACTTTTGTCGCCGCTAAAACAACAATTTTTTTAACAAAATGAATAAAAAGACAAATCAAATGAAACAAAAATTCTTTGCAAAATACAGGGTTTTGGGATACGTATCCCAAACTTTCGGATACGCATTCGAAAACTTCGAATACGCATTCGAAAACCTCGGATACGCATTCGAAAACTTCGGATACGCATTCGAAAACCTCGGATACGCATTCGAAAACTTCGAATACGCATTCGAAAACTTCGGATACGCATTCGAAAACTTCCGATACGCATTCGAAAACTTCGAATACGCATTCGAAAACTTCCGAGCATGCTCGGAAAATTTAAATTGGTGTTATGCTCCGACGGATGTACCACAAAATCAAATAAGTATAAATTTTATGTTTAACAAATAAAACAATAAACAAAATGAAAAG
>JAISTG010000121.1 GCA_031272705.1 Bacteroidales bacterium
ATCCGGGCGAGGCTCATATAGTATCAAACTTGCCTTATAGTGCGGTGCATAACGAAGGCGGACAGGCAAAGGTATTCGGCAAATACTCTTTCACAATGCCAAAGCGTCAATTTATGGGCGAGAGCCGGGAGTTAAACAATAAAATTGTGAAGCAGCTTGACGAAGATATTACCAAAATTTTGAATAAGGAATAAGGCGTGTGTGCGGCAAAATTTGTACTTTTCGTTTTTTTTGTACTTTTTGATTTTCCGATTAGTTGTTGGGTTTGCTTTTGGTGCAGTTAAGAAAAAAAATTGTATCTTTGCAAACCTTAATTCAGTAATTATGATTTTTAAAGATAAAGATATAAAAAAAACTAAAGCCCTGATAACAAAGGCTCAACATATTGTTATTATTACGCATTTCAATCCGGACGCAGATGCTGTTGGTTCTTCAATAGCGCTTTACTATTATTTGAAAGCAAAAAAGAAGGAGGTAACGATTATAATGCCAAATTTTTATCCGTCATTTTTGGATTTTTTCGCCGAAGGAGTAGATATGACTGTGGCTGTAAAGGAAACAAAAAAGGCAAGAAAAATAATGCAGGAATGTGATTTGATATTTTGCTTGGATTTTAATATGATTCATCGGGTTGGTAATCACGTGAAGGAAACTCTGCACGATATTACGGCTACGAAAGTGCTGATTGATCATCATCAAGATCCTGATGATCATTTTGATGTTTTCTTTTCTTATCCCGATGCTTGTGCCACGAGTGAAGTATTGGCTCATTTGATTATACGGCTGTCGGGCAAAAAGGCTATTGATTTCAAAATTGCGCAGGCTGTTTATATAGGTTTGTGTACCGATACTGGCTCTTTTTCATATAACTGTAACAATGCGGATACTTATACTCTCATTGCCGACCTTGTGCGTAAAGGAATAGAAGTAGATAAGGTGCATCAGGAAATATACAGTACTTTTTCGGAAAACAGGTTAAGGCTTTTGGGATATGCAATTTTTGAAAAACTTAAAGTTTTCCCGCAGTATGAAGCAGCATACATCTGTCTTTCAAAAGATGAATTGGAACATTATAACTTTCAACCCGGAGATACAGAGGGGTTAGTGAATTATTGTCTTAATCTGAAAGGAATAAATTTTGGGTGTCTTATAATGGAACGTGAGCGAGTGATAAGGCTTTCTTTTCGTTCAAAAACTGATTCCTTTGACGTAAACCGGTTTGCACGGCAGTATTGGTGTGGAGGAGGTCACATAATGGCGGCAGGAGGAACTTATCAAGGGAAACTTGAAGATGTGATAGTTGCTTTGGAGGAACAAATAAAGACATTGAAACGATGAAACGCTTCATATATTTTATCTTAATTGTATTTGCTATCGTTGGTTGCGGCAAAGGATACACCGAATCGGTGGCAGAAAATCTTAAACCCGTAAAAACAGACCCTAAAACAAGAAAAACACAAACCGATGAAGCCCTTCTAAAAGCCAATAAAGTAATAGCAGAAAAGGAACGCAAACAAATAAAAAGTTATATTGAAAGAAGAAAATGGACAATGACCGAATATGCAGGAGTTTTTATTCAAAAGACACATACGGGATGCGGCAGAGCAATAACCGATTCTTCTGTTGTAGAATTAGAATATACATTGGATTTAATAACCGGCGAACGTATTTACTCATCTCAAAAAGATGGCATAAAAAAAATTCATTTCGGCAAAACGGACAGCGAACCTACCGGTCTGCTTTACGCCTTAAAAACTATGAAAGAAGGAGATAATGCAGATATTATAATACCTTCGGCTCTTGCTTACGGGCTTTACGGCGATGGAAGGAAGATACCATCTCATTCTACGCTCGTTTATAACATAAAAATTACTAATGTAAAATAAATAAATATGAAAAGAACAGCATTTTTTCTTTCAATCATTGCTCTGTTTTTTGCTTGTGGCAAAGGGAAACAGGCTTCCGACTTTACGGAAGATGAAAGCGGTTTTGCCATAAAGCATTGTCGTACCGTAAGCAAAAGTCCTAAAACGCAGGAAGGAGATATTATTGTCGGTGAATTGCAGATACGTTTGAATGACAGCACAGTTCTGCACTCCAATTACGGTTCTGCGGAGCGTCTTTTCAAAATAAACAAGGCTCAAAGCGGTACAATAGACAGATATTTACTTGATTTGCACATTGGAGATAGCGTAATAATTAAAACCCCTGCTCATTATCTTGAGAATAATATGGTAGGAATGAAATTTAGACCTTCGGATAAATTATACTTTTATCTCACTGTATCACAGATTATAACTCAAAAGCAACTCACGGAACACGAACTTATGCTTGCCGCCAAAGACAAGGAGGAAGAGCAACGCATTTTGGACTTTGTGAAAAGTAAATATCCTGATGCTCAACAGCAATCCAGCGGCATATATATAGATATTACCAAACGGACAGAAGGTAAGGCAGCAGTCTCAGGCTCAATGGTTAAAGTCTATTACAGCGTTTGCGATTTGGAAGGCAGGGTTTATGACACCAACATCAAATCCGTAGCCCGCAAGGCAGGCATACAAAACGACCAAAAACAGTATGAACCCTTTATATTTACCGTTGGTAGCGGCGAAACCATAGCAGGCTTTTCCGAAGGCGTGTCTCTGATGCGTGAGGGTGAAAAAGCAACAATCATAATCCCTTCAAAACTCGGCTACGGCGAAGAACAAAATGGACCGATAGAGCCTTTTACAACATTGATATTCAGTGTTGAACTTCTAAATGTTCAATAACAGTTGCTTCTTTTTTCATTCTGCATTTCTGAAATCAAATTCTAGCGTTCTATAATCAAATTATAGAACGCTAGAATTTGATTATAGAACGCTAGAATTTGATTTCAGAATTCTATAATTTGATTATAGCAAACTGTAATTTGATTCTAATAAAAACGAATAGTATTTTAATGAATTATAACTGCATTTTTTATTATTTTATCTGTGATTTTGGTAGGCAGTATGCAGATTTGAGTTTTTTTTAGTACTTTTACACCCCAAATCAAAGCAATTTATACGATGATAAAACGACAGATTCCAAATATAATAACGCTTTGTAACCTGTTATGCGGCGTTTTTGCAATAATAACTCTGGGCAATGGCACGCTACAAGCCCCTTGCTTCATAATACTTGGAGCGATACTTGATTTCTTTGACGGAATGGTGGCTCGGTTGCTTAAAGTTGAGGGAATGATAGGCAAAGAACTTGATTCCCTTGCAGATGTGGTTACTTTTGGTGTTGCTCCTGCTCTCATAGCACTTACGTTGTTGATGGAACAACTTGGATGTATGGATTTTCCGCTTGCTCTCGTTGCATTGATACCGCTTTCTATGGCGTTGATGTCGGCTTACAGGCTTGCAAAATTTAACATTGACACCCGCCAAACGACCTCATTTCTCGGTGTACCTACGCCTCTGAATGCTCTTCTTTGGCTGTCAATACCTATTATTGCTCATCTGTCTCTCACAAAGCAACATCTGTGGGGTTGGTATGGTGAAGGATTTTATCGGACTATTGCTTCCGTGCTTACGAATGAATGGTTTATAATTGTGGGTTCGGTTTTAATGTCGGTTTTTATGGTGATTGAAATACCTATGCTTGCATTGAAGTTCAAAAATATGAAGTGGCAGGATAATAAAGAGCGGTTTTTGTTCATTATTATTTCACTTGCACTTATTTTTGTGCTGAATGTGTATGCTGTTCCGTTCGTAGTGATAATTTATATACTAATATCAATAATATCAAACATAGTTAAAAGATGAAATATCAAGCAGAAATAAACGTAATGCCGTTAAAGGCATTGTTGGATCCGCAAGGTAAGGCGGTGAGTTCCAGTATGAAGAATATAAATCTTGATGCCATAAGCGGCGTTCGTATTGGTAAGCACATAACTCTTGAAGTTGAGGCTGCCAACAAACAAGAGGCTGAAATGCTGGTAGATACGGCGTGTCAGAAACTGCTTCATAACCCCATAATGGAGAGTTACGCCTTTGTTGTTGAGGAAAGTAAATGAACGATATAAGGATAGCCGACTTTGATTATCCCCTTCCGATAGAACGGATTGCAAAATATCCTTTGACGGAAAGGGACAGGTCTCGGCTGTTGCTTTATGACGGGAAAACCATATCCGAAAGGCTCTTTGCCGACCTTCCTTCCTTGCTGATAAAGGATACTTTCCTCGTGCTTAACGATACAAAGGTGGTTCATGCAAGGCTTTTCTTTGAGAAGGAAACTGGCTCTGTAATTGAGATTTTTTGCCTTGAAGCCGTTGAAATGAGCAGTGACGGATACAGGCTTTGTGATGTGCAGATTGCATTTGCGGAGCGCGAGCGTATTGTTTGGAAGTGCTTCATCGGTAACAACAAACGCTGGAAAGAAGGAACGTTACACAAAAGCGTAACAGTAAACGGGCAATCTTTTATTTTGACTGCCGAGCGTAAAAGCAGGGTAGGGGAGGCTTATTATGTGGAATTCTCTTGGCAAAACGGGATAACGTTTTCTGAAGTTTTGCAGGCGGCTGGTGTTATACCGCTTCCACCTTACATAAAAAGGGATTTGAGAGCCGCCGATGAAGAAGATTATCAAACAATTTACGCTTTGAACGAAGGTTCTGTTGCTGCTCCTACGGCAGGTCTGCATTTCACCGACAGAATTTTTGAAGTCCTTGATGCCGAAGGAATTAAATACGATTTTCTTACTTTGCATGTGGGTGCCGGAACTTTCAAACCCGTTACCACAGCCGGCATTGCCGAACATGAAATGCACACAGAAAGAATTGTTGTGAAGCGACAGATGATTGAAACCCTGATTGAATATGACGGAAAGAATATTTTGTGTGTTGGAACGACCTCCGTACGAACTATAGAAAGCCTTTACTGGTATGGATTGCAAATCATACGTAATGGAGGCAGATATTTGGATATGGATATTAAGCAATGGCAGCCGTATAATGAAATAATGAAGCGGGAGGTTACGGCAAAAGAGGCTTTATATGCAATTTTGTGTGCAATGAAAGAGCAAAAAACCGATGTTATTGTAGGACAGACGCAAATTATAATCGCTCCTCCGTACAATTATCGCATAGTTCGGCAGATGATAACGAATTTTCATCAGCCTAAAAGTACATTGCTGTTGCTTGTCTCGGCGTTCATAGGTGATAAATGGAAGGAAGTATATGATTATGCTTTGAATAATGGTTTTCGTTTTCTGTCTTTTGGAGATGCATGCCTGCTTTCACCGGGATTTTAAGTAAAGAAAAAAGAATTATAATTAAATAAACATATATTGTATGAACATAGACTTGTTGTTATTGGTTGGCTCGGTGCTTTTGTTTGCGAGTTTGAGGGCGGTAAAAGCCTCGTTTAAGTTTGGGATACCTACTTTGTTGCTATTCCTTATTGTTGGTATGTTGGCAGGAAGCGAAGGTGCGGGAGTGAAGTTTGACGACCCGCTTGCAGCACAGGTTATAGGTACAATAGCCCTTAATATCATACTGTTCTCCGGTGGTATGGACACTAAATATGAAGAGATTAAGCCCATAATGTTTCAGGGTATCATTCTATCTACTGTTGGTGTTTTGCTTACTGCTTTTTTTACAGGATTGTTTATTTATTTCCTTACGTCGAGTTTGGCATTCAGTATGGGTTTTTCCATTCTTGAAGCTATGCTTTTAGCCTCTGTAATGTCATCAACGGATTCTGCTTCGGTATTTAACATTTTGCGTTCAAAGAATATGTCCTTAAAGGAGAATCTAAAGCCGATGTTGGAGTTTGAAAGCGGAAGTAACGACCCTATGGCTTATATGCTGACCATTGCTCTTATGGCTATATTACAAAATCCTCATGAGTCAGTCTGGTCAATGGTTGGAATGTTTTTCATGCAGTTGTTTATAGGTGCGGCAGCAGGCTTTCTGCTTGGCAAATTATTTATTATGGTTATCAATAAGATAAATTTAGAGAACGATTCGCTATATTCGGTACTGCTTTTAGCCTGTATGTTTTTCATATTTTCTCTTACCAACACCATAAAAGGAAATGGCTATCTTGCGGTATATATTGGTGGCTTGGTGATAGGTAATCACAAGTTTATACATCGCCGAAGTATCACTAAATTCTTTGATGGGCTTACGTGGTTATTTCAAATTGTGATATTCTTAATTCTTGGGCTTCTCGTAAATCCTTCGGAACTGTTGCCTGTTGCAGGTATCGGGCTTTTGGTTGGAGTTTTTATGATATTGATAGGGCGTCCTTTGGCGGTATACCTTACTTTGCTTCCATTCAGAAAGATGTCTAAAAAGGCTAAAACATATATTTCGTGGGTTGGTTTGAGAGGTGCAGTACCTATAATTTTTGCTACATATCCCTGGGTTGCAGAAATACCACAGGCAAAGACCATATTTAACATAGTATTTTTTGTAACTATAGTTTCCTTACTTGTTCAGGGGACTACGGTATCAGTTATGGCTAAATGGCTTGGGCTTTCACGTATAAGGCATAAGGCAAAACGCTTAAAGGAATTTGATATTGAGTTTTCTGAAGATATGAAATCGGCAACGAGTGAAATAACTTTGACAGAAGAAAGTTTTATACACGGACACAGAATAATGGATATATCATTGCCTGATAAAACTTTGGTTGTTATGGTTAAGCGAGATGGACATTACTTTATTCCTAAAGGCAATACGGAATTAAAGATTGGCGACATCCTGCTGCTTATTAGCGATAACGAACAGGCTTTGCAGGAAACATATAAACAACTTAATCATAATAAATAGTACTTTTGCAGAATGAAAATTACAACACATACAATAATCAATGGTGATAGCAGACAGATGTGCGAACTGAAAGATAAGTCCGTTCATTTGATTATTACTTCACCTCCTTATTGGCAGTTAAAGGATTATGGAACAGACAATCAAATCGGTTTTAATGATAGTTATGAAAAATATATTAACAATCTTAATCTTGTTTGGGCGGAATGTTTTCGTGTCTTGAACGACGGATGTCGTTTGTGTATAAATATAGGCGACCAGTTTGCACGCTCGGTTTATTATGGACGCTACAAGGTTATTCCTATTCATTCGGAGATAATAAGGTTTTGCGAAACGCTTGGCTTTGATTTTATGGGACAAATTATTTGGCAGAAACAGATTACGATGAATACGACTGGCGGCGGTGCTGTTATGGGAAGTTTTCCGTATCCTCGCAATGGAATTGTGAAACTTGATTTTGAATATATTTTACTTTTCAAAAAGCAAGGCAATTCTCCAAAGCCAACCGAAGAACAAAAGGAAGAATCCAAGATGACTAATGAGGAATGGAACAAATATTTCAATGGGCATTGGTATTTTAACGGAGTAAAACAAGATAAACATTTGGCGATGTTTTCCGAAGAATTACCTCGCAGATTGATAAAAATGTTTTCTTTCCCTAATGAAATCGTTTTAGACCCGTTTCTTGGCAGCGGCACAACTTCTTTGGCTGCAAAAAATCTAAATCGTAATTCCGTTGGTTACGAGATAAATTCTGATTTCATTCCGATTATACAAGAAAAAGTGGGCAATGTAGAAGTTATTAAGCAAAATAATGATAAAATAAACTTTGAAGACAAAATAAAATATTTACCATATCAATTCGTAGATACTCACAAAATAGATAAAAAGATAGATATTAAGAAATTGCAGTTTGGTTCGAAGATAGATAAAAGCAGTAAAGAGCGTGAGGAGTATTATATGGTTAAGGAGATTATTAGCCCTGAACTTATACGACTTAATAATGATTTAATCATTCGTTTGATAGGCATTAAACAAAATCCGCAAATCAACGGGCAGGCAACCGAATATTTACGAAACAAACTTAACGGTAAAAGAGTTTTTTTGAAATTTGATGAACAAAAATACGATAGCAATAACAATTTAATGGCATATCTTTATTTGGAAAACAAAACTTTTATCAATGCTCATTTGTTAAAAGAAAAATTAGTTGATGTGAATAATACGGTTGAGTTTAAGTATAAAAATAAATTTGAAACATTATGAATATGGACGAAAAAAAATTAGAAGAATTAAAAAAGAAAGTTCAAGATTGGACGAATCAAGTTCCGCTTATTATTCTCGGAAGCGGCGCTTCTATTCCTTGCGGTATTCCCTCTATGGCAGAACTTGGCGAGCATTTGAAAAACAATATAACTTTTACCAAAGACGAAGACAAGCAGCAATTTGAAACTTTCAAAACAGAATTTGATAAGAATAAAGATTTAGAAACCACTCTGTTAAATATGCAGTTGCGAGATGCTGTGCTTAATGAAATTGTCTGTAAAACTTGGAATCTTATAAATCAAAAGGATATTGAATTCTATGAAAAATTCATACAAGATAATTCAATAATGCCATTGTCTGAACTTATAACCTATTTAATCAATACTACTCAAAGAAAACTCGCAATTGTTACAACGAATTACGATAGATTGGCTGAATATGCGGCAAGTATAGCTAATGCTTTTATTTGTAATGGCTTTGCTCAAACATATTTTGGTAATTTTTCAACAAGTATTCACAAAAACGACTTTTCAAAAACTAACGGTTTTGCAGGGCAAGTAAATTTATGGAAAGTTCACGGCTCATTAGATTGGTTTAATAGAAATAATATTGATTTTAATTTTCCAATGAGCAAAAATATACCTCAAAATTACAATCCTTCAATTGTAACTCCGGGTAGTACAAAGTATTCAATGACTCATTTTGAACCGTACAGAACGATATTTGCAGAAGCAGATGCAGCAATTTTGAACGCTCCCTCAATTCTTTGCATTGGTTATGGCTTTAACGATATTCACGTTCAACCGAAACTAATAACACAAATCAAAAATGGGAAACCGATTATCGTGATAGCAAAAAAACTAACTGTAAAAGCAAAAGAGGCGATAATCAACAATAACTGTAATAATTATTATTTGTTTGAACAAGCAAATGAAAATGATAACAATACGAGAGTTTATTCTTCTGCTTTCAAAGGGGAACAGATAATTCCATCTGTAAGTTATTGGAAATTAAATGAATATTTAAAACTGATAAAATAATAAAATATGGCAATATTTCAATTCAAAGAAAACTCGGAAATAGGCACTGTATTTAGCGTAGATACTGCGACGCTGATTGTAAAAGTTGATGAACTTGAAAAATTACGCAAGTTGCAGGTAAACCATTTAGTTGCAATTGTCAGTTCAAAAGCAGGACAACATTTGATTGGCATCATCAATCGTATTACTCGCAAAATGTCGGATGACAAAGAAACAAGCGATGAAGATTCTCCTTTTGGCAGTTTCTTTTTGACTGAAAATATCATTAAAGTAAACCTAATCGGTACTCTAATGGATAAATACGGCTCAAAAGAAAATGTTTTCAAGAGAAATCTAGATACAGTTCCCGAAATCGAAGCCAAATGTTTCCATATTGACGGCGAGAATATGACAAAGTTTATGACTACTATTTCAAACCAAGAATATGAAACGCCTCTGACCATCGGCAAATATTCAATTGATGCAAATGCAACTGCATTTTTGGATGGCGACAAATTGTTCCAACGTCACGCAGTTATTGTAGGTAGTACAGGTTCCGGTAAGTCTTGGTGCGTGGCAAAATTTATAGAACAAATAGCCAAACTGTCAAGTGCAAACTGTATTCTGTTTGATATTCACGGGGAATATAGCGGAGAGAATTTTAAGATGAATGGCATTCAGCATTTAAGGGTTGCCAATCCTTCAGATTTAGGTAAAACAGGAAATCTTGAAAATAATGTTTTGATGCTGCCGTATTGGTTGCTCACTTACGAAGAAATGTTGGCAATGTTGCTCGACAGGAGTGACAGCAATGCCCCCAATCAGGCAATGCTGTTTTCAAAAACCGTTTTTGATGAAAAAGAAAAATATCTTGATAGCGATGATAAAAATAAAGAATTTAAAGGTAGTATAACGATAGATAGCCCTGTTCCGTATAAGTTAAATTCCGTTTTAGCAGAATTAAAAAGGTTAGACGAGAAAATGGTTGCTGGTGCAAAAGCAGGAACGGAAAAACAAGGAACATTCTTTGGAAAACTAACACGATTTGTTCAACGGCTTGAAGCAAAGCAACAAGACAAGCGAATGGGATTTTTATTTCAAATCTCTGAAGATGAACTTAAAATTGATTGGATGAACGACTTTTGTAAACGTTTGATGAGCAGTTCAGAAAAAAGCGAACAAAAGGCAGGCGTAAAAATTATAGATTTTTCAGAAGTTCCATCTGATGTATTACCGCTCATAATTAGTTTAGTAGCAAGAATTATATTTGCAGTTCAGCAATGGACAAACAAAGAAAATCAACACCCAATTGCTCTTTTATGTGACGAGGCTCATTTGTACATCCCTGAAAGAACAAATCAAGATGCAACTTCCGAATTGGGATTAAAGAGTTTTGAACGCATTGCCAAAGAAGGACGAAAATATGGCGTGAGTTTAGTAGTTATCAGTCAAAGACCGTCAGAAGTTAATCATACTGTTTTAAGCCAATGCAACAACTTTATTTCTTTGCGTTTAACTAATGTAGAAGACCAATCAGTAATAAAAAAATTACTTCCCGATAACTTGGCAGGATTAACAGAAGTGTTGCCAATACTTGACATTGGTGAGGCATTGGTTGTTGGTGATGCATCTTTGCTGCCGACAAGAGTTCAAATTGACGAGCCAACAATAAAACCGGATAGTGTTACTATTAAGTTTTGGGAAATTTGGAGTAAAAAAGACGCAAAGCAAGATATTGAAAACGCAGTTAAAAGTTTAAGAAAACAAGCAAAACCCCATTATGAATAAAAAACACTCCATAGATTTTGGCAAAAAGGAAAAAGTTCTCAACTACGCTACACAAACTTATCAACTGTCGCGACCAAATAAAGTTGGTGCGGTAATGGCGTTGATAAGAGAATGTCAGCCTCAAACTATTGAAGATTGGCAACAATGGTATTTTGAAAATGCCTATACCGAAGCAAAAACAAAAACCAAAATTACCAAAGAAAGTTTGCAGGAATTGGGTGAGCGGCTTTATGAAAAGATTACCGAAGTTGTTATTCCTGAATGGCAAGCGGCATTTACTGCACTCACTTTGCAGGATTGTATAGATTATATATTCAACCTTACAATCAATAGAACTTACGATGGCTTTTTGAGAGAAAAATCTGTCGTAAATGACGGCTTGGCAAAGATATTTCCCAATGTAGTTTTTGAGGAAAGCAACCCTGAACTTGACCACGCAGGAGATATTGATTACATTGCTAAAATTGGCAATAAGGCGTTAGGTATTCAAATAAAACCAGTTACGGCAAAGGCTAATTTTGGCAGTTATTCTGCTACTGAGCGAATGAAAGCAAGTTTTGATAACTTTACAGCCGAATTTGGCGGTAAGGTATTTATAGTTTTCAGTTTGGATGGAGAGATTGCTAATCAGGAAGTAATAAAAGAAATAAAAGAAGAAATAAATAAGTTAAGTAAAAAAGAATAATAATGAAATACAACAGAATTTTATTGAAGTTAAGCGGCGAATCGCTTATGGGAGAACAGGACTATGGCATTAGTCCTCAAATGCTTGCACAGTATGCAATGGACATCCAACAGGCTAAAGACAAAGGTTGTCAGATTGGAATAGTTATCGGCGGTGGCAATATCTTTCGTGGTTTGCAGGGAGCGGCAAAAGGTATGGACAGAGTGCAGGGTGATTATATGGGAATGCTCGCAACGGTCATTAACTCAATGGCTTTGCAGGCTGAATTGGAGAAAATAAACGTGCCAACGGCGTTATTGTCGGGGCTGGCTATTGAACCGATTTGTGTGGAATTTTCACGTGCGAGAGCAAAGCAGTTTTTGAATGAAGGCAAAGTAATCATTATCGCAGGTGGAACGGGTAATCCGTACTTCACAACTGACACTGCGTCAGCCCTTCGTGCGATTGAGATGGAGGCAGAGGTCATTTTGAAAGGCACAAGGGTAGATGGAATTTACACAAACGACCCGGAAAAAGACCCGAATGCAACAAAATTCAGCCAATTATCTTATACGGAGGCACTTAATCGGCATTTGAAAATTATGGATTTAACTGCCTTTGCCCTCTGTGAGCAAAACAAAATGCCTATTTACGTCTTTAATATGAACGAAAGCGGCAATCTCCTGCGGGTAATCAACGGCGAACACATTGGAACGATAGTTCAATAGAGCGAAATTTCGTTACAGAAATTCAAACCTTTCTATCTATGGACGGAAGATAGAAAAGTAGTCGCGTGAAGTCAAAAAATAATTTTCTGCAATCAAGCCTTAAATTTCTATCTCTTGATTCCGGCGTTCTATAATCAAATTCTAGCGTTTTATAATTTGATTCTAGAACGCCGGAATCAAATTACAGTTTTCCGAAATCAAATTTGGCGGCGTAAAAATCAAATTTCAGTAAATAAAATCCTTGTTCTACACAAGTTAAAGGTCATTTAAGCAATTTGAAATGAGATAATTGGCTATTTCTTCAGGGGTTATGGACTGCATACATTTGCATTGACCTGTTTTACGGCAAATTTCACATTCCTTATTGGCACAAAATACCTTCACTTTATCGCCAACAGGTTGCCAGCGTTGAGGATTCATTGGACGGATTGGAGGGAAAAGCCCTATGGAATGTTTATTCTGTATGGCTGAAATGTGCAAAGGTCCTGTGCTTGCGGCGATTAACCCATCTGCTTCTGCAATAAGGGCAATATATTGTGAGAGAGTACATTTTCCTGTTAGGTCTTCAATGCGTTCTTGGTAAGGTTCAATGAGTTGTGAGCGTATTTGGTTGCCTTCTTCCTGTGTTCCGCAGACAAAAATTTTGAATTTATCTTCGGGTAAAAGCGAAATGAGGCGGCAATAGTTTGTTATGTCCCATTCTCTTGCACTTCCTTTGGATTTAGGATGGAGAATGAGATTGAACTTATTTGATTCCAACAGGTTGGAATAAGGATTAGGTGTTATATTTTTGAATTTTAAGTATTGTGAAAGTTCGTTTATGGACGGCGTAACGAAATCGGGTATCAACGGTTTGAGGAGTTGGAGATTTAATTGGGCTTCGTGCAAATCCGAATGCCGCCTTGAAAAATGTAAAAGATGATTGCAATAGAGCAAGTTATAAATCCGATGAGATGTACCGAAACGTTGTGGAATTTTTGCTTTGTATGCCAAACGTGCAATGGCTTTCTGTGGAAATATATGAAGGATTGCATCAATTTTTTCCTGCTTTAAGGCTGATATTTGTTCATTTTCAGGCATTTTTTGCAGCATATCCCACGACAGAAACCTGTCTATATCCTCACAACATTCAATAACAGGCTTGGTATAGTTGCGTCCAAGGAAAAGAATAAGGCTTTGAGGAAATTTTTTCTTCAACATATTCGCCACAGGTAAGGTAAGCACCACATCACCTATGCCATCGGTGCGGCTAATTAGGATAGCAGGTTTATTGATTGAGTTCTCGGAGTTTAGCATATTTGATATAGGTTGCCCATGATGATAATTTACAGACCTGATAGCCCGCTTTGCCATCAAGAAATCCGAGTTTGAATACGTAATCACGTACAAACTTCCATTTACTTTTCATTATGACGGAACAAAATGAAATTTGCCTGCCTTTTTGTTTCTCTTGAATAGCCCCGATGGTCGTAAAACGTTCTATTTGTTTGATATGATCACTTATGGAATAGTAAGAGAAATGCAGTAAATCTCCCTTTAAGTGAATTATTTTGGTATTTGGCTGCATTATAACTTTATCGTGCGGGTTTGTTCCTCCCCAACAGCCTGATTTTTTTTGCCATAAACGAATTTTAACATCGGGATACCAGCCGCTATGCTTAATCCATTTCCCGCAATAATTGGTAAGACGATTGAAGGAATAAGCATCAGCAGGAGTATTTTGAGATTTTATGGCATTGATATTTTGAAATAATTCCTCCGAAAGAGCCTCATCCGCATCTAAAGAAAGGACATAATCATTTGAAGCAAGGGAAAGTGCATAGTTTTTCTGCTCAATATGACCTTCAAAACGATGTTGTATGAATCGTATATCAAAATTTCGGCAAATTTCTTCCGTTTTATCTGTTGAGTAACTGTCTATAACAAGAATTTCATCTGCTATTCCCTGCAAAGATTTCAGGCATCGCTCTATGTTCTTTTCTTCGTTGAAAGTTATAATGACGGCGGACAGTTTCATAAATAACGGAATGATTGTTATAGAATGCGGGTTAAATCTTTGAAAACAAAGTCCCAAATGGCTGGTTGCAGCGTTTTGACATCTATAATGTTGATTTTCTTTCGGCGAAATTTCGTATCCATTATGCTGTCTGCACGATTTGCAAGGGTATTGTCGTTATTGGCGTGAAATTCAACGTATATTGTGATGTTTTTAGGGCGTTTCTCTTCCCCCTGAACAAAATGCGTGTGAGCGTAAGCCGATTTCATTCCGTAGGGTTCAAGTTCCGTAATGATGTTTTGCAGTAACTTCCTACGCCTCCAGCGTCTTATGTAGTTGGAATTGTCCATTGGTTTTGACTTAAAGTTTCACCAAACCCGCAAAACCCATAAACGCCATAGCCAAAATACCTGCTGTGATAAGTGCAATAGGCATTCCTTTCAGTCCTTTCGGCACTCCCATCAGTTCAATATGCTCCCTGAGAGAGGCAAACAGCACAATAGCAACGGTAAAACCGATTGCCATACCAACAGAATAAACTATAGCCCAAAGCAAACCCTCTCCCTTATCCGCAACAACTATTGCTATACCAAGCACAGCACAATTCGTTGTAATCAAAGGCAGATACACGCCAAGCGACTGGTAAAGTGCAGGACTGACCTTCTTTAATATAATTTCCAACATTTGAACCAATGCCGCAATCACAAGAATAAACGCAATGGTACGTAGAAACTCTATCCCCAAAGGTTGAAGTACAAACGTCTGTAAAAGAAACGTTACGAGGGTAGCCAGAGTCATCACAAAGATAACCGCAGCCCCCATTCCCAAAGCGGTATTTGTTTTAGTGGAAACGCCGAGAAACGGGCATATTCCCAGAAACTGAGCAAGTATAACGTTGCTCACAAAAACCGTAAATACAATAATAGCCAAGTATTCCATAACAACAATCTGTTTTTTTTTCGGTTGCAAAAGTACAAAAATCTTTTTACATTTCAATGGAACGGCGTTTCATTTTTCTGAAAGCCCGTTTCGTGAGTCGTGAAAGCCCGTTTCATTTTTTTGGAACGCCATACCGCTTTTTTATCTTCAAGGGGTATGGTTTTGGAATTTTTTATTACTTTTGCCGATTGAAAAAAAACAGAATTTGAAATAAAATATGGGAAGAGCATTTGAATACAGGAAAGCACGTAAAATGAAACGTTGGGGAAATATGGCGAGAGTTTTTACACGTCTGGGAAAAGAAATAGAAATGGCGGTAAAGGCAGGTGGGGCTGACCCAAACGCCAATTCTCGCTTGCGTTTGCTGATGCAGAACGCCAAAACCGAAAATATGCCCAAAGACAACGTGGAAAGGGCTATAAAAAGAGCAACTTCTAAAGATACAAGCGACTATAAGGAAATTGTATATGAAGGATATGCGGCTGGCGGAGTGGCAGTTGTGGTTGAGACCGCAACGGATAATCCAACCAGAACGGTGGCTAATGTGCGTGCTGTTTTCAATCGTTGCAGCGGTTCTTTGGGTACGAGCGGTATGACGGATTTCCTGTTCGACAGAAAGTGCAATTTTAAGGTTGCAATGAAGGAAGGTTTGGATATGGAAACGTTTGAACTTGACCTTATTGATTTTGGTGTTGATGAATGTTTTGTTGATGGAGACGAAATCTTTATTTATGCTGATTTTACTGCCTTTGGTCCTGTTCAAAAGTATTTGGAGGAAAATGATTTTGAGATAAAGACCTTTGCTTTTGAGAGAATACCGCACGAATTGAAGGATGTAACCCCCGAACAGCAAGAAGAAGTAGAGAAATTGATAGGAAAGTTGGAAGAAGATGAGGATGTGGTGAATGTTTTCCACAATATGAAATAATAAAGATGGCAGAAATAACAGAGTTAAGCAAATTAGGAGAATTCGGTTTGATTGAACGACTGAATCCAAAGCAAAATCCCGTAAATCCTTCTACCATTCTGGGTAATGGAGATGATTGTGCGGCAATGTCTTATGGGAATAAGTCCGTATTGGTTTCAACAGACTGCTTGGTGGAAGGAATTCATTTTGATATGGCTTACACTCCCCTGAAACATTTAGGCTATAAGGCTGCAGTGGTTAATTTTTCCGACATCTTCGCATGCAATGGTAAGCCAACTCAATTACTTGTTACTCTCGCTGTAAGCAGTAAGTATTCCGTGCAGGCGTTGGATGAACTTTACTCAGGCTTACATCTGGCTTGTGAAAAGTACGGAGTGGATTTGGTTGGTGGTGATACGGCATCGTCAAACGCCGGTATGTTTTTGTCTTTGACGGTTCTGGGCGAATGTAATAAGGATACGATAGTGCAACGCAAAGGAGCGAAGGAACACGATTTGCTTTGTGTTTCGGGAGATTTGGGAGCGGCTTATGCAGGCTTGTTAGTGTTACAACGTGAGAAGGTTACGTTTCTTGCCAATCCTCAATCACAACCTGATTTATCGGATTATCAATACGTGGTTGAGCGACAACTGAAGCCCGAAGCCCGTATGGATATAATACAATGGTTTTCCGATAATTCCGTTCTACCTACTTCTATGATAGATATTTCTGATGGATTGGCGAGTGAGGTTTTGCATATCTGTAAGCATTCAAACGTAGGCTGTGAAATTTATTTGGATAAATTACCTGTTGATTACGAAACAATTAAAACGTTGGAAGAATTTGATATAGTGCCTGACACGGGGGCATTAAACGGCGGAGAGGATTACGAATTACTTTTCACAATCAATCAAAATGATTACGAGAAAGTACGAAACAATAAAAATATAACTGTAATAGGACATATTACTGACATATCTCTTGGTAAAAAACTTGTAACACCTCAAAATACAACTATTGACATCAAGGCTCAGGGCTGGAATCATTACAAAGACCACCATCCGTAACATTGCGAAAATATGCTTTAAATACGTTTGAAATTTTTTTTATTACAAAATAACTTCGTAACAAAACTATTCCATATTGTAACGGGTAAAAAGGCTGTTCTTTGAAATCGGCATAGGGTTTTGGTCAAACCATTTCATAAAGTTGTCAAATAGTTTTTTGTGTTCCTTAATCCATTTATTGCTTTCGTCAGGTGAGCCACAGCCAAACAGCCAATAGTTATAAGCGTCAAAAAAACCATTATCTATCAATGTTTTATGGTAATCAAAGATAACATTATGAAAATCCGGAGTAGTGCGAAATAATTCCGTGATAAACTTTTTGCGAATACGTGCCAATGAAGCCAAATCCAAATACTTTTCTCCCTTGCAAGCCTTCAACATAGCATCTTTGTAGTATTGTGGAAAAAGATTATGGCGTTCGTAAGAGTCGGAATATATAATTGTTGGGTTATAAAAATCCACTTCTATTTCTGTACGGTTAAGCGTTATTTCATTACGAAATATCTCAAAGAGTTGTTTTGAAAGTACTTTACTTCTTTCCGTATTGCGTTCCAAATTCATAAAAATTTCACCAAACATTACAGCCCAAACTTCCTCTGTTGAAGAAAGATATATCTGTGCGGCACGATAATAGTTTGATGCAAAAGTCGGTTCAATCTCTATTCCTTTCTCATAATAAAAGAGGGCATCTCTGAAATTCTGCTGTTTGTAAGCCACATTACCAAGTTCCAGATAGAGACAACCTGCATTCGGATAGCGGTTTAAGCCTTCGTTATATGTATTTACCGCCTTACCGCTTTCTCCCATTTCATCGTAGGTATTTCCAAGCAACTGATAGAAATCAGCGGTAGCCTTCTCCTCTTTCATCAGAGGAAGCAATACATTTAGAGCATCTTTGTAATCCTGTAACTGATAATCGCACCATGCAAGTTCATACGAATACTTAAAGAGGTCTGCACCGTCATTCAACGCTTTTTTTATTTCTGTGCGTGCAAAAACATATTCTCCGTTATCAACCATCTTTGCGATGCTGTTAAAACGATTGTCCTGTGCTGTATCATCCTGTGCCAAAACACTATTACAAAGGACGAGAGCCATAATTAAAATAAAATATCTGTTCATAAACCGTGTAATTTTAGTTTGCAAAAGTACAAAATCTTTTTTAATTATGATATTGCATAACACGATAAAGTATCTATCACTTTATTATGAACTTTTTCTTTACTTCGCTTTGCGTTGTTATGAGTTTCAGGGTGTAATTTCCTGACGGTAAATTAGCAATATCAATACTCAAAGGGCGGAAACAATTATCACAATCTCACCTTTGACAGATTTTTCCGTGAAGTGTTGTAACAAATCCCCAATGCAGCCTCGTCTTACCTCCTCAAATTTCTTTGAAAGCTCACGACAAACACAGCATTGCCGCTCAGAACCAAACGTTTGCAGCAATTCATCCAGCGTTTTAAGCAATCGGTGAGGTGATTCGTAGAAAATAATGGTGCGAGTTTCGTTTCGTAAGGCTTCAAGACGCGACTGACGACCCTTCTTATGAGGTAAAAATCCCTCAAAAACAAATCTCTCGCAAGGAAAACCCGAATCCACCAACGCAGGAACAAAAGCCGTAGCACCCGGAAGACATTCCACGTCAATACTGTGGCGGATACATTCCCTGACAAGCAGAAAGCCCGGGTCGGATATTGCAGGTGTTCCGGCGTCAGTTATTAAGGCTATGTTTTTGCCCGAAAGCAGTTGATTTATAATTCCGTTTAAGGATTGATGTTCATTGAATTGATGATGGGCAACGAGCGGTGTATTTATCTCAAAATGCGAAAGAAGCGGCTTGGATGTGCGAGTATCTTCGGCAAGTATCAAATCAACTTCACGCAATGTGCTAACAGCGCGCAGGGTCATATCTTCAAGGTTGCCGATTGGCGTTGGGACGAGGTAGAGTTTTGACATTATTCTTCCATCAACTCGTCCTGCATTTCCATATTGTGATAAACAGCCTGCACATCGTCATCTTCTTCTATTAGATTTATCATTCGCATTACCTTTTTTGCGTCTTCGAGTTCCACAGACACCAAAGTATTTGGAATGCGTTGCAGTTCTGCATTTTCGGCTTCAATACCTGCTTCTTCCAAAGCCTTTTGCATTGCACCGAAGTCCTCCATAGGACAATACGCTGTGAGGTATCCGTCTTCCTGTTCAATCTCTTCTGCTCCTGCTTCAATCAAAGACATCTCCAACTCTTCCATATCTCGTTCGCCGACAGGGATTTCAAAGACACCCTTACGGGAAAAAATAAAGTTCAAAGAGCCATTCGTACCCAGCGAACCCCCAAACTTATTAAGGATACTGCGAACTGCTGCCACGGTACGATTGTTGTTATCGGTAAGACATTCAACGAACACAGCGACACCGTGTTGTGCATAACATTCAAAGGTCATTTCCGACAGTGCTGCGGTGTTTTTGTCGGCTGCTTTGTTGATTGCTCGTTGCAGAGTTTCCTTTGGCATATTGGCACCTTTGGCATTGGCGATGGCGAGTCTCAGTCTGGCGTTACCTTCGGGGTCATTGCCGCCTTCCTTCACGGCAACGGTTATGTCTTTAATGATTTTGGAAAAGATTTTAGAGCGTTTGCTGTCCAGCGCTCCCTTTTTCCGTTTGATGGTTGACCATTTGTTGTGTCCTGACATGATGTATTGATATTTTGATTTATGATATTATTATTTTGATTTTCGGCTGCAAAAGTACTAAAATCTTTTTACATTTCAATGGTACGGCGTTTCATTTTCACGAAACCTAGGTTTCATTTTTTTAGAACCTAGGTTTCAATTTGACGAAACCTAGGTTTCATTTTTTTGGAACCTAGGTTTCAATTTGACGAAACCTAGGTTTCATTTTTTTGGAACCTAGGTTTCAATTTGACGAAACCTAGGTTTCATTTTTTTAGAACCTAGGTTTCAATTTGACGAAACCTAGGTTTCATTTTTTTAGAACCTAGGTTTCAATTTGACGAAACCTAGGTTTCATTTTTTTGGAACCTAGGTTTCGTGAAAACGGATTATGGTTTGGTCTTTGCGGAAATCCGTTCCACCATTTTGAGAAGGCTGTCCAACTCATTCTCGTTCAGGAGATACCACGCCCAAGTGCTGTCAAAGGCAGACTGATTTACGTTATAATGCCTCAGGATGTCGGTTCGGTATGCTTCGAGTCCGGTTTCCACAGAATTAGAACTGTCTTTTACGATAGCGACTATTGCTTTTGCCTTCTGCATATCGTAAATTATGTTTGCCATCGTTGCCCTCGGCACGTTGGAAGCGGGTTCGGCGTTATCCTTCGCACAGGCGGCAAAAATCATAACACATATAATAATAAGGAGTGGTCGCATGGGTTAAATCTTGTCAAGAACCGTTGTAATGAGGGCGTCCATGGGCTTGCCGTAATCCTCTGTAAATTCGCCGGTTGCACGATTGGCAACAACACAACAAACACTCACCACGTTATGTCCCAGAGCCTTTCCCATAGCATAAATCATTGAGGTTTCCATTTCGTAATTGACCACCGGTACATTTTGATACGAAAACAATGGAAGCCTGTTATTTATGGTTTGATGCAGGGGTATGAGCCGAAGTTTCCTGCCTTGCGCCCCGTAGAAGCCGGGAGCAGTAATGGTGATAGCCCGTTGCATACCGCCGCAAACGCTTTCCAACAAAGGCATAGAGGCTTTCAGTGCATACGGAGTAGGAAACGACAAGTCCCAATCCATAAACGATACAAATTTATTCGCCAAATCTTCGTTCAAAACGCCATTCGGCTTGTAGAAACGGAAGGCTCCGTCAATTCCTATCACGTATTGAGACGCCACAAACGTATTACAAGCCACTTCTTTCCGCATTGAGCCGCACGTTCCTATGCGAACAATGTTCAGATTCTTCAATTTGGGAAAAGGTTGCTTGGTTTTGAGGTTAAGATTGACGGCAGCGTCCAACTCAGTCATCACAATATCAATATTACCCACGCCCATACCTGTCGCAATGACGGATATATGCTTACCGTTGTACGTTCCGCAGTGAGTAATCAAGCCTCTGTTTTCGCGTTTCAGGGTTACGGTCTCAAACTTTGCGGAAATCTTTTCCACACGTTCGGGTTCGCCGACAAGGATTACCTTTTCCGCTATCTCATCATTACGAATGCGTAAATGGTAAAGGCTTCCGTCAGGAGCCAAAACTAATTCCGAAGATGTTAAACGTCTGTTCATAATTACAAAGTTGCGGATATAAATTCTCCATCTACCTTTACCTTCTTTACCAAACCCTGTAAAACATTGCCCGGTCCAACTTCTATGAACGTGGAAGCACCGTCCGCAACCATATTCTTTGAAATCTGTGTCCATAAGACAGGATTTGTGAGTTGGCTAATGAGATTTGTTTTTATCAACTCGGGATTATGAACAGGCATTGCCGTGTAATTTTGATACACAGGGCAGATTGGTTCTGCGAAAGTGGTATTTTCTATTGCCGAAGCCAGCGATAATCGTGCCGATTCCATAAGTGGCGAATGGAAAGCCCCGCCTACCTTCAACGGTAAGGCTCTTTTTGCTCCTGCTGCTTTCAATCGTTCACATGCAATCTCAATTCCACGCATCGTTCCGCTGATTACTAATTGTCCCGGGCAATTATAGTTTGCCGGAACTACAATCTCTCCTTCTATCTCGCCACAAATTCGTTCTATAACTTCATCTTCCAAACCTATAATGGCTGCCATAGTTGATGGATTCTCTTCACAGGCTTTCTGCATTGCCATTGCACGAGCAGCAACCAAGCGTAAGCCGTCTTCAAAACTCATTGCACGGGCAGCAACCAAAGCAGAAAATTCACCCAAAGAATGACCTGCAACCATATCAGGCTGAAAGGTATCACCAAGAGCATCAGCCAAAATGACAGAATGCAGAAAGATAGCGGGCTGAGTAACTTTTGTTTGCTTCAAATCTTCATCTGTTCCCGCGAACATAAGGTCGGTTATACGAAAACCGAGTATGTCGTTAGCCTTTTCAAATAAAGCCTTACCCGTAAGCGAATTATCGTACAGGTCTTTGCCCATTCCAACAAATTGCGCCCCCTGTCCGGGAAATAAATATGCTTTTTTCATTTTCTTATATGTTTTGTTTAGAGTTTGCAAAAGTAGTAAAATTTTATCAAAACGTCATTATGTATTCTTGAAATCAAATTACAGCGTTCTATAATCAAATTATAGAATTCTGTAATTTGATTATAGAACGCTGTAATTTGATTATAGAATTTTATAATTTGATTCCGGGAATGCGGAACGATAATAAGGTATGTGTTTTGTTGGAAAAGAAGAGGTCGGATGTTGATTATCAATACTCCAATCGGTTACGGAAGTCATCTCTTTTCTCATATTTCAAGTCCTGAAGCATAGATGCCTTTACCGCTATCGTGAAATTCCAGCCACGATAGTAGCCAAAAGGAGTCCAATTCATACGCATCTCCCAACAATGCAGGTCTCTGTAAAAATCTATTGAGGTATTGGTAAAGTCTTTGTTCTTAAAATCGTAGCCGGTGCTGAAGCCGACCTTCCATTTGGAAGTAACATTAACGTCTCCTCTGAAATTAAGCACCGCTTCGTAAGTACTTTCGTATCCCAAAAGAGAAGCCCGAAACTGACTCGTGCGACTTACCTGCGCCGTAACCGCCAATGACCACGGTATATTAAAATCTACGTCCTGTCCAAACATCAAATTAGGATTGGCAAAGGGCGAATAAAGATATTCATTTGTGGAAGCAGTTTGCGGATTAGTCTTTTCTTTTTCGGCTTTCTTGCCATTGAGTTGCCACGTCAGGTTAAAACTCCACGTGGATGAGGTTTCCTTAAACAGAACTCCCTCTTTATCCCACAGTAATTCGTTTGTGAGCCTGCCCAACGAGTCCATAACATAAGGAGTCAGCGAAGCATTAAAACTGATTCTCAATTTGTCAAACAGAGTTGTGCGAGCCTCAAAGGCTAATGGCTGCCAGTTGCAAGAATCCGCCGCAAGGTCGTATCCGCTGCTCACACTGACATTCTCAAACAGCACATACTTCTTCGTACCTGTGATTGTGTCGGATTTGGATTTCACTTTCATCTCAAGATTGTTGCGAAGAGCAAACTGAATCACGCCACTCATTCTGTCGGGAGGCGAACCGAATATACCATTCGCCGTTTTGGAATAACGAACTTCCTTTCCATTGCGGTCAATGTACGAATTGTAAAAACCAAGACTGCGTGAGGAAAAATCAGGAGTAAGATTAAAGGATACGGAAGGGTCTATGACGTGTCTTATTGCAGTGATGAAGCCCTTGAAATTGAACATCCCGTAAATTTTTGTGTTGATTGACGACGCAAAACGAACATCCCTGTTTGCCACAAACCCGAAAGAAGTATCTGTTATCAAGGAATCTGCCGCCGCATCGTAGTTTCGTGCTATTGAAGACGAGTACCAACGTTCCGTATAATTGATAGAATTAGACCAGTTGAAGTGTTTAAGAAATTTGATATTGCTTTGAACGGGAATGGAATGCTGTATTCCGTTACGCATATAGGCAAGGAAATTCTCAGGATTATTTATTGTGTTGTTGGAAAAAAGAATGGTGTCCGTACCTTCAACTTTGTTTGCAAGGTTCATTCGGTATGATATTGATATTTCTTCGTACCAGCGAGTTTTTCCTTCTTTTTGTTTCCACAGATTCTTAAACGGATACAGTTGAGTGGTGGATAAAGTTATTGAAGGCAAGTCAAGAGCCATCGCACCCGTATTTACGTTATAACTCTCTCCCAGATTGGCGGTGAAAGAAACCTTACTGCCGAAGCGGGTTGAGAAAGCAATGGATGAGGTTGTTGTATTGGTAAATCTATCACTTACATTCATTGTATTTTGACTGTAGGATTGGCTTACCAGATTGACGTTTGCCGAAAACGAACGGAAGGGATGTGCTTTTGTATCTTGCGTATGTGACCACGTAAACTTAAAATTGGACTGTGATCCGTAGTTTGGTGTGTTCCGTAAGCCGCTATGATTATCTTCAAAGCGGAATTCTACTCGTCCTTTGTACTTATATTTTTTCACATAGTTGGATCGTGCGTTCAGGGCGTAGCTTAAATTTGTGTAAATGTCGCCTTGTAACGCCAAATCCACGTAATCATTAAAGTAGAAGTACCAACCGGCATTACTGAAATAGTATCCGCGATTTGCAGCATAGCCATACGTTGGAATCAATAGCCCCGATTTCTGTTTGTCGGTGAAGGGAAAATAACCGAAAGGCAAACCAACAGGCAAAGGGATTTCCATAATAGAGAACCAAGCCGGTCCTGTAACAATCTTATCTCCCGTTACGGCTTTACCTTTTGAGAAATTGATGGCGAAATGCGGGTGTTTGGGTTCGTCGCAAGTTGTGAACATTCCGCCGGAAATGTACATTGTGTTGTCATCTACCTTTTTCACTTTTTCACCATGAAGAAAGCCTTCGCCCTCTTTTGTGAATACGCCTCTGATGACCCCTTTCTTTGAGTCGAAATTGTAATTCAGTTCGGTGGATTGATATTCCTTGCCGTTATCTTTAAATATTGGATATTGTGTTGGTTGGTTTGATGAGTCCGGGATTTGGGTTGCGTACAGTGAGTTGCTGTCAAAATTTATTGAAATGAAGCCTGACGAGAGTGCATTCCCGCTAAAATTTACCTCTCCTTCGTTATATAAATACACTTGGTTGGTTTGGAAGTCGAAAACGATGGAATCTTTTGATTTATAATCAATTCGTGAGTCCAAGAGCGGCTTTTGTTTTTTGTGATTTGAGGTATCGTTTTTACGCATCGTGGTATCGTTACTACTTGACAACGTATCGTTTATGGGATATGACGCAATAGTATCCTGTGCCGTCGCCACATTGCCGCATAACCAAGCCACAATGAACACAAAAACCGCAATAATAATGTAATTTCTTTTTTTTACGACCATAAATCCCGTATTCAAGGCGGCAAAAGTACAAAAAAATTTCATAAACCTTCCTTATATTATAATAAGGTGTGGTTTCAATTTCACAAAAACCCGTTCCAACGCTCCCAAAACCCCTTTCAATTATCCCCAAACGGCGTTTCATTTTTCCGAAATCCCCTTTCAAAAAATTGATACCTAGATTTCGATTTCGAACTTTCGGCGAAAGTCCACTGAAGTTTCGCCGAAAGTGGAGGAGACTTTCGGCGAAAGTCCGGAGAGGTTTCGGCGAAAGTTAAATGAGGTTTCGGCGAAAGTTCGAAATCGAAATCTAGGTATCAATTTTTTGAAACGCCGTTTGGGGATAATTGAAAGGGGTTTTTGGAAAAATAAAACGGGTTTTTGTGGTAACGGAATGAGGTTTAAGTACAACGGAATGAGGTTATAACGTATTAAAATGGGTTTCCGTAAAATCGGACGGAAGAACAGGAAAATCGGAACGGGTTGCTGTCATTTTGGAACGGGGACTTGTCAATTTGAAATGATTTTATACCTTTGCAATCTAAAATTATGGACAGAGAAAAGGTAATTAGAGCGTTCGCAACGCTGGGAAGACGGCTGCAAAAGCCTGATTGTGAGCCACAATTCAAGGCTGCAATTCAACAAGCGTGCGAAGAAAATAAATGGTTTTCGCCTTCGGATGTAACGTATGCCCTTTCGGCAGTTGCGGAATGGCTTAACGACTTGACTTTAAGGTCGTTTTGTGATAAATATAACTTCGCTTCAACGCCACAGACCGTCGCCGTAGTGATGGCAGGCAACATTCCGGCGGTAGGATTTGCGGATATGTTGTACGTATTGCTCGCAGGGCATCGGTTTTTGGGGAAACTGTCGCATCAGGACGGGGTTTTGCTGCCGTTTTTGGCGGAATGGCTCATTGCGGAAGAGCCTTTGATGGCAACGAGAATTGAATTCAGCAAAGACAAAATCAGTAATTATGATGCCGTAATAGCCACAGGCTCTGATAATTCCGCAAAGTACTTTGATTATTATTTCGCTTCCCTGCCGCATATCGTGCGAAGGAGTCGTTATTCGCTCGCTGTGTTATCGCAAAACGTTGATACGGAGGCATTAAACCGACTTGCCGATGATGTATTTCTTTATAACGGATTAGGCTGTCGGAGTGTCGGGAAAATATATCTTCCGTTCGGTTTTACAATGCAGCGTTTGGTGGATTCCTTTGCCCGTTATGCCGTGTCGAAGGATTGTAATAAGTATCGTAATAACTATGACTATCATCGTGTTACGTCTTTAATGAACAATGAATCTTTTATTGACGGCGGTTTTTTCCTGTTACGTGAAAATAAGTCGCTGTATTCGCCTGTTGCTGTGGTGAATTACGAATTTTATACGCAGATTGACGATGTTTTTGCCGCCATTGACCAAAATAGAACCTCAATTCAATGTGTTGTTTCCGATTTGCAGCGTAACGATACGATTCCTTGCGGGTTTGCACAGCGTCCTCACATTGACGATTTCGCAGACGGTGTTGATGTAATGAAATTTTTATTATCTTTGTCGCCGCAAAAAAGATAACAATATGAAACTTAAATTATTTCTTTCGGTTTTTTGTCTCTCTCTTATGGGTCTTTGTCATTCGCAAAATCTGCGTTTTGAGCAAAACATGGGGCAATGGGATTCGGTGATTCTCTTTACGGCAAAGGCAAACGGTACGGACATATTTTTAACTCGTGAAGGTATTACTTTCCTTTCCTATTCCGCTTCCGCAACCCATCATCATAGCGATACGGAAGGGGATAAGAACGATGTTGATTCATTGGTTAAGTATCACGCTTTCAAGATAAACCCTGTTAATGCCAATATCCGTCAAATTGTTCCGCAGAATGAGCAAAGCGGATACTCAAATTACTTTATCGGAAAGGACTCAACACGTTGGCGGAGTGGCGTAAAGGCTTATGCCGATGTTGTTTATAAGAATATATATGACGGAATTGACTGGCGCATTTACAGCAAAGACGGCGATATAAAGCACGATTTTATTGTTCATGCCAAATCTCGTGTTGAGGATATAGTTTTGGAATACAGCGGATTGAGCAGTCTGCAACTCAAAAAGGGAAGTCTGCATCTTAAAACCTCGCTTGGTGATATTGTAGAGCAAAAACCTGTTGTTTATCAGCAAGTAGGGGAAAAACGAACGGAGGTTGAGGCTGAATTTGTTCTTCATAATAATAAGGTGTCTTATCGTATCAAAAATTACAATCCCGATTTGGATTTGATAATAGACCCGACCCTTATTTTCTCTACCTATTCCGGTTCAACTGCTGACAACTTTGGCTTTTCCGCAACCTACGATGACAACGGCTATTTGTACGCAGCAGGAATTTCAAGAGGGATAAGCGGCTATCCAACCGATATATCGTCATATCAAATGAACAATCGGGGCTACTGGGACATCGCCATATCAAAATATTCTCCCGATGGCAAACAACAAATCTACGCAACGTATCTCGGAGGCACGGCTGCGGATGTTCCAAGCAGTCTTTATGTCAATGGGTTCGGGGAATTGATTGTGCTTGGAATCACAAGTAGTTTGGATTTTCCTGTTCAAAATGCTTACCAATCGTCATTTCACGGCGGTACATCCATAACTTATGTCAATATATCCTTCGGAAATGGAACTGATATCATAGTTAGCAAATTTTCTTCGGACGGACGCAACTTATTATCCTCCACTTACATCGGCGGAAGCGGGAATGACGGAATGAATTATCAGGCAGGGACTAACATAAACGGCAGTTTCTCCTCTTTGTATGCGAATTATGCCGACGGCGTACGAGGAGAACTGATAACAGATGACCGTAACAATATATACATAGGAAGTTGTACGTTCTCAACAGACTTTCCCATTACTGCCGATGCCTTTCAGAGTGTTTGCGGAGGGGGCGAAGACGGCGTTGTATTCAAACTTGACAATAGCCTTTCCTCATTACTCTTTTCTTCTTATTTGGGAGGAAGTAACGATGATGCCATTTACTCTATAGATGTGGATAGTTCGTACAGACTCTATGTCGCAGGTGGTACAAAGTCTTCCAATTTCCCTGTTACAACTCTTGCTTACCAGCCAACACATCACGGAGGTAATGTTGATGGTTTCCTGTCTCTTATTTCTTATGACGGGTCTCAACTGCTTGCTTCCACGTATTACGGTTCCGAATGCTACGATCAAGCCTATTTTGTGAGGACTGACCGGCATAACTTCCCATATATATTCGGTCAAACGCAGGCTTACGGCAATCAACTCCTTTATGGCAACGTTTCTACCACGCTTGGAGAAGGACAATTTTTGGCAAAGTTCAATCCGATGCTTGATTCATTAATATGGAGTGGAACTTTCGGCAGTGCAGACTCCAATGTTAATATATCTCCAACCGCTTTTGGTGTGGATAAATGCGGCAGACTTTATGTTACGGGCTGGGGTAGATATTGGAAAGACGTTTCTACGCATCCTTTCGGCACGGATGGGATGTATGTTTCGCCCGATGCGTTTTATTCATCGACCGATGGACAGGATTTTTACATCGCAAGTTTTAATACGGAACCGCTTAACTATAATTTTGCTACGTATTTCGGTGAAATAGTTCCGGATAATTCTTCTACAGGAAACGACCATGTTGATGGCGGAACCAGTCGTTTTGACAGATTTGGCAACTTATACCAGTCGATTTGTGCGAGTTGCGGAGGAAGTAACGGCTTTCCTACTTATCCAAATGACGTTTGGAGCAGCGACAACAACGCAATCCCTTCTTATTCTAACGCAGGCTGTAATCTTGCGGCGGTAAAAATGAACATTCATAACAACTTTGCGGTAGCCGACTTTGACGTTTCGCCGGTGGCTTGCGTCAATTCAACAGTGCAATTCAACAATAACTCACGTGGAGACAGCGTTCGGTGGTATTTTGGGGACGGAACAACTTCTTCGCTTGGGAATCCGTCACACAGTTACAGCCAACGGGGGATATATAGCGTGATGCTGGTGGCATATCTCCACGATGCGTGTCGGACAACCGACACTGCGTACCGTCAGGTCGTCATTTTGGGAAATTCACGTGATACTTTGCCAACATTAAGCACCTGTCCGCAATCACCAATCCAGATTGGATTAAAGATAAATGCCTCTTCGGGAGTTACATATCAATGGTCGCCGACGGCAGGTCTCTCTAACGCCGCCATACCCGACCCTTACGCCACAATAAACGACACAACTTTTTATACACTCGTGATTTCCATTGACGGATGTTCCGATACTATGGTGCAGCAAGTCAATATAAAAGTCATAAACCTTGCTTTGCCCGACACGATACACACGTGCAATTATCCGCAATCCGTAATCCTTCCGCAGTTAGACTCTTTGACTACAATAGCTTCTTGGAACAGGGATTTTGAAGACACTATCGTTGTAACGAAACCTCAAAACGGCAGTTCAACTCTGGATATCAGTACGTTTGAAAGCCGTTATATTTATTTGGAACAGCGGGACGGCACATGCAAAGGAAGAGACAGTATTTGGATTGCTTATAACGGCGTAGTGATTGACCTTCAAACCATAACAACTTCCTGTTCCAACGGAGCCAACGGGGCAATGATTGCCACCATAACCAATGTTCAAAATACAATATGCACGTTTTATGACCCTGTAACCCAAAATGATGTATCCATAACCCTGAATCAGGATACGGTTATGCAGGTTGGCGGTTATGATGCCGGGACTTATGACGTTAGGTTCTTCTCTTCCAACGGATGTTTGGTCGTTTTGTCGTTTGAAATAGACACTTCCGCAGTGCTTAATGCCACTTATTCTCAACGAAATACCCCTTGTATGACAGCCACTACGGGATATATTATACTGAACCTGACGGGCGGCGAAAGCCCTTACGCTATAACGTGGTCAAACGGGGACATCGGCGACACGATATTGAACCTCGCCGCCGGGACTTACGTTTATACCGTAACGGACGCAAAGGGCTGTGAATTAAGCGACACGATAGAGATATTGATTGCCGATACGCTTGTATTGAACGTGGGAAGTACCAAAAATATCTGCGAACAGGGCTGCGGAGCAATCGCCTTTGCTGATGTCGGCGGCGGCTTGCAACCGTATCAATACCAGTGGTCTAACGGCGAAAGGACGGATACTGCTCATAACCTTTGCATTGGCGACCATAATATCAGGATTACCGATTCTGCGGGCTGCGTTGTGACGGCGGTTGTGAGCGTTGGATATGACGATATGTTTGGTTCTCTGCACCTTTCGGCGAGTGATGACAGCGTTTATGACGGAGCGACAATTCTACTCGTGGCTTCGCCTCAGTTGGAGGGCATTTCGTACCAATGGAGTCCCGCAAATCTTTGTACCACACCCGATTATTATGTAACCTTCGCCACTCTTTACGAAACAACTACCTTTTATATTTACGCCACTGACGGCAACGGTTGCGAATATTACGACAGTATTACAATCAAAGTGGATAAAGTTATCTGCGGAGAGCCTAATATCCACATTCCTAACGTATTTACGCCGAACGGGGACGGCATAAACGATGTCCTTTCGGTGTCCGGGGAATTTGTTCGCAAGTTTCGCCTGATGATTTTTGACCGATGGGGCGAAAAAGTCTTTGAATCCGACAACCAAAACGAGGGATGGGACGGACGATACCGCAATCAACCGTGTCAGAACGGGGTTTATTACTATCGGTTGGAGGTTGAATGCGAGGCAAACCGCACATACGAAACACAGGGCGACGTAACTTTGATACGATAACCCGATTTTCCATCTTGCAACGGGGCAAAAAATCGCTTTTGCAACCGATTGATTTTCAGAAGTCGGCGTTTCCGTAAAAAAAACTCTGGGACTTTTTCGAAAAAGTCCCAGAGTTTTTCGAAAAAGTCTGGGACTTTATCATGAAAAGTCCCAGAGTTTCCGGAAAAAGTCCCAGACTTTTTCGAAAAAGTCTGGGACTTTTTTTACGAACTGCGGGAGTTAATTTTTTCCATCGCCGTACTTTTTAAAATAACTCCCCGAGTTATTTGAACAACTCGGCGAGTTATTCCAACAACTCCCGGACTTATAAAAATAAGTCGGGGGACGGCAAAAAAAATTTGGGAAAACAGGTTAATTTTTTTCGGGGACTGCTCGGCGCAAACGGGCGACAGGGATATTCATCGTTTCTCTGTATTTGGCTATTGTGCGGCGTGCGATGTTGAATCCCCTGTTTTTGAGGATGGAAAGCAACTGTTCGTCGGTCAGGGGTTGCTGTTTGTCTTCGTTTTCTATGCTTTCGGTAATTATAGCACGGACAGATTCGGTGGAAATCGCCTCTCCGCTGCTGTTAATCATTGAGTTAGAGAAAAAATGTCTCAGTTTGAACGTACCGAAATGCGTTTGTACATATTTATTATTCACGACCCGCGAAACGGTTGAAAGGTCTAATCCGATTTTCTCGGAGATGTCTATAAGTTTCATTGGTTTGAGTTTGGAAACATCGCCTTTCAGGAAGTAATCTCCTTGAAAATCAATGATTGACTGCATAGTTACGGTCAGCGTGTCTTCCCTTCGTTCCAACGCATCAATGAATATTTTTGCCGAATCCAACTTTGTTTTTATAAACTTAATGGTTTCGCTGTTGGTTTTGCGGTCTTGCGACAAATTAACCAGCATATTTTGATAGAAAGTGTTGAGTTTCAGCCGATGATCATTGACCTTGTTGAGGGTAAATTCCACGATGCCGTTTTGACTCCACAGGATATAATCGGGAACTATGGATATTTTGTCCATTAACTCGGGCTGTGTGTTGGCGGGTTTTGGGTTAAGGGCTACGATTTTGCCTATTGCCGCTTTCAATTCGCCCTCGCTGCAACCCAATTTCTGCATAATAATTTGGTAATGCTTGTTGGAAAATGCGGAAAAACAGCGAGTAAGGATATTTTTCGCAAGAGAGATTTCATTTTCTCCGTCTTTCATTCTGTTTATTTGCAGGATGAGGCATTCTTTCAGGTCTCTGGCTGCAATGCCTGCGGGTTCAAACGACTGGATTACAGCAAGTACCTGCTCAATCTCCCGTTTCGACACCTCCAAATTGTACCTGAAAAGAATATCATCGCATATTGCCTCAAGACTTCGTGCGAGATAACCTGACGAATCCAAGTTTCCAATTATTTCATTGCCCATAATTTTCTGTTCATCAGTGAGATTCTGCACACCCAACTGGGATATTAAATCCTCTCTAAAGCCGTTATATGACACGAAAAGGTTATCTTCGTTACGTTCTTTCTGCCCTTCCTGATGCAATTTGTAGGGAATCTGGTCGTCATCCTGCAAGTAGTCGTCAATATCGTTGATTTCGTTCTCATCATCCTGCGGTTCGGTCTGTTCATCCGTGTTTTCGGGAATTTGTTCGTCCTCCTCGAGTAAGGGATTTGCTTCGATCTCCTCCTTGATACGCTGTTCCAACGCCATAGCAGGAAGTTGTATCAAATTCATCAGTTGAATCTGTATCGCCGTTAGTTTCTGTTGTTGCTTCAAAAGCAGAGTATTACTTAATTTCGCCATAGTATATGGAAATAATGTTTGACCATAATTTAGCAGCAGAGGATTCCCAGTTGAAAAGTTGCAGTTGCGTTTTACTTTTCTCAATTAAGGATAGACGCAAATCGGGTTTGGAGTAGATATTCTGCATAGCCGTTGCGATGGAATCCGTATCTGTCGGCTCACACAGCAGTGCCGCCTCACCGGAAACCTCAGGCATGGAAGTAGTTGTTGATGTTATTACGGCGGTTTGGGCAGCAAATGCTTCAACTATCGGTATGCCGAAACCTTCAAAGTAACTTACGAAAACCAACGCCAGACTCGCCGCAGCAATACGGGTTATGCGGTCAGCCTCCAAGCGTCCCGTGAATACCACATCGGCTTTCGACACCATATTATCGTATGCCGTTTCCATATCTGCGTCTTTCCACATCTGCGAACCGATAATCACAAGTTTAACATCGGATTTTGTTCGGTTCTTAAAGGCATCAAATGCTTTGAAAAGGTGTTCCAGATTTTTTCTCTTGTGTAACGCTCCAACGAAATAAAAGAAAGGTTTGCCGTTTGTGTATTCCGTTCTGACCTTCTGCCGTTCCGTTTCATCCAAAGGCTTATACGCTTCATTGGGAGCGTTATATACTACGCTAATTTTGCTTTCCGTCAGTCCGAAAGCCTCTATAATATCTCTGCGACTGAATTCCGAAACGGTGATAAGGCGTGTGCAGTTTTTGGCAAAGCGAGGGAAGAAATGGAAATAGTACTTCCGCATAACAAAACTTCGTATGAACGAACCGTTATGCCAGAAATTTATATCGTGAATTGTGTTCAAAGTTGGTATTGAGGGCTTTTGCGGCATCCATCCGTCAGGTGAGAAAAACACATCAACCTTATAGCGTTTCAAATAGAAGGGTAAAAGAATTTCAAAGTAAATCCACCACAGCAAAGGGTGGCGTGTGGGCAACGGAATGACGACCGGAGTTACGTTTGATGCGAAAACAAATGACGAATCGTACTTTCTGTCAAAGAAAAACACAAATTCAACATCGGGATGTGCTTTTACGATACGGCTAAGGGTCTCTTTGGCAAAATAACCAATGCCTTCCAAGCGTCCTTTAAGCAATAAACGTGCATTAACACCTACTCTCATTCCTCTGTTATGTCTTTATTTCTTTACACAACGCACCGAGCGACCGAAAACACGGAAACCGTATATTGTTATGTTGGTTGTGATGTCGTCCTTGTTGAAATCAATGCAGCCCGATGTCCCTTTGGAAACCGCATCTGCCGCCCAGTAATATCCTCTCGTCCCTATGTGTTGGAAATTTCCGTTATAACCGTTGCGTAAGCCCGCTGCGGGCAGCAGTAATTTGCCATGGTCTATATCCAAATAAAAATAACCGCCGGAAGTATATTTTACTTCGTATCCCAAACTCAATAATGCCCGCCATTCTGCTGACGTGGGCAGTCTGTAACCGCAAGGGCAGGGGTTATTACGGTCATCCTGTTGCCATAAATCGTAATCGGGGTTGAGCATCCAGTCATTTGCCTTCTTTTCATCAACTATGAACAGGCTGTTACCTGCTTCGAAGGTCTTTGCAATGGTATAAGTGGTGTCGGCATAGCGTTTTTCGTGTCCGTCAGTGGCTCTTCCCCACTGGTAAAGGTCTCCCCACGAATCGCTTGAGGCACAATCGGCGGATATTGCCCCCAAATTGCGGTCAAGAAATATCAAAACACCTGCTTCGGTGCTGATTGGAGGCAACTCATAATAAACAAACTTTCCTTTCTCCGAAAGAATTGGTTTAGTGAAATTCAAATCATAATTTTGCGAATGTAGATTCCATCCGAATATTGAACTGAAACTCAATAATAATACCAAAAAACGTACTTTTCTTTGCATAAATTCCAATTTTTAGAATGAGCAAAGATACTATTTTTTACCGAAATATACATTGAAAACCGATTTTTTTCACAATAAAATTAAATTTTTGTTTTGCGAAGGTATTTTTAACCTGCCGAAACTTTGTTTGAGTTTTGCCTTATCAATTTTCAGGATGCGTGTCGCACTCACGAGGAAGACTAACGTAAAACAAACCAAAAAAAACATATCAAAAACTAAAAGTATGATTATCAAACTATTAAAGAGTGTTCCGAAAGGATTTTGGGTCGTACGGAAAACCGTAAAAAACGTTACAGAGAGTTATTGTAACGTTACAGAAAGTTATTGTAACGTTACAATAGCGATAAAAAACGGACTTTTTAGATTTTATAATATAATATATACTAATAATAATTTAATATAAATAACAAAAAATATAACAGATATGGGACATAATGCAGATTGGATCCCTACAAGGGAATTAGAGTTTAAGGCGTGGGTTAATAACTTCATTACGAAGTTATCAGTCTATAAAACTACGCTCGGAATTACAAATCAAAGTAATGTTATCGGAATTTTATTGAATTAAAAGATTTGGTTATAGACAATTTAAGGTGTCTTTTTTACCTTGTTTTTCGGTTGCATTTGTTTATTTATGAAAATTTATTTGGTAAAGGATTATGAAGGAGTAGCAGCCTCACTTTTGTCTATTAAGCCAATTCAGGTAGAATTATCTGTTCGTTGGTTTCGCCAATAAGCCATAAATAAGCAGATATATTCACGTAACCCATACGAGATAACAACGTTGCATAATGAGAAATTTGCTCCCTGTATTCGTTGATATGTGTTTGCGAAAGTGAAAACTTGTAATCCACAATTATAATCTCTTTTTCCCCAATCATTACTCTATCCGGACGATAAGTTTTAGGTTTATTATTCTCGTCTAACGTCAATAACGGCTGCTCTATGAGGGTTTTATATTTTCCGGAAAACCAAAGAAACGAATCCGTTTTAGCAAACATAGCCTCTAATGTTGTATTCAATTCCGCCTTCTTTTCCGCCGAAAGGTCATATTCAACGGATACTTCATTTATCGCCTTGTCCTTATCTTCTTTCGTTATAATCAACGACATCAAACGATGTAAAAGATTACCCCTTGCCAAAGAAGGCGACAGGGATTGAGCGGAAAAATACTGCCGTGCATTGTCGGAAAGAGCCATCATAACCTTATTATAGCCTAATTTGAGAGGTAAAGTATGTGTTTCCTGCGTTGGAGATTTTGGTTTTTGTGCAGGCAAATTTCCTATTACAAACTGTTCATCCCCTTCCTCTCTATCCTCTTCCGAATCATAATTAGATAGAAAAAAGTCATAAAGCAGGTCGGCAACATTTGTATATCCGTCCTTATTCTGCGGAGGTTCTGCCAGCAAAGACAAACAATCCTTCGCTCTTGTGAGGGCAACATAAAGAAGATTTGTGTTATCCATCTCCTGAGCATAGGCTTCTTTTTCCGCATCTTCCGCATAAAGAGTACTTTCCAAACTTTTAAGACTCGCTGAAAATATCTTAACATCCCCAATGCCTTTCGTATTTTCTACCCACAGCATTTCGCCTTTTTTTATCAGTTTCCAGTCGCAATAAGGTACAATAACAACAGGATATTCAAGTCCTTTTGCCTTATGAATGGTTGTCAGTTGAAGGCTTTTTTTGCGTTGAGAGGCTGAAATATTTTGATATTGAAGGTCGGTTTCCCAATAAGAAAGAAAGTTTTCCAAATTGGAACCTTTTTGTTCCGCATACAACAAAACCTTATCATAAAACGCCGTAACGAAAGAAGAATCATTATTAACATTCAGTTTTTCGGCAATGGAGAAAGCAATTTCCAACAGAGGTTTGTCCTTTATCTGCCGCAAAGACTCCAAATAATCATTGATGAATAAACCATTTTCGTCCCGTTGAAGCCAGAAATCAACATCTTCATTCCTTTGAGCCAGAAGCCAAGAAAGAGCAATGGTATTCCGTTTATCGTCAATAAATTTCATAGCATTGACCATAATCAGCACGTCTTGAGAGGCAGAAAAAGCAAACGCTTCGTCGGAAATGGGGTTATAAGGCACGCCATTATGAGTACGATCTTTTAGAAAATCGGCTATGATAGAAATCTTTTCGTTGCTGCGAGAGAGAATAACCATATCGTCAAGTTGGTATCCGTTATCCAGATAATAATCTATTTCCCGTTGCAGATGTTCGTTCATATTGATGGTTTTATCCTCTCCTTTCGGTGTTTGAACGAAGGATGCACGAACCAAACCGTCTTCTTTTTGGGGATTTTGTATTAGATTTTGTGCTATGGAAGGGTCTTTTTGTTGATACGTTTTCTTGAAAAGAGCGTTATTAAAATCCACAATGTTTCTGCCCGTTCGCCAGTTATCTTCCAGCAATATGGTACGAGGATACAACCCAAAAGAGAAGTTTTTATCGTTATTTATCAGCCCGTTAAGCATTGACCAGTCGCCTTCGTTCCATCTGTAAATAGCCTGTTTTACATCACCAAAGATAAAAACATCGTTACCGTTTGACAGACATTCCTGTAAAAGAAGCCGAAAATTACGCCACGATAACACCGAAGTATCCTGAAATTCATCAATCATTATATGTTTGAATCTTGCCCCTGTCTTCTCGTAAATGAAACTTATGTCATCGGGATCCGTAACCATATCCGCCAACAATGCAGGGGTATCACGCAGGACAAACATACTATCTTCCTTTAATAATTCCGCTTTTTCCGTTGCAATATATTTAAGAAGTCCCGTTTGATATATCCTGTTTAAGACACAACATTGAGTAAAAAACAGTCTGTAAGGCTCTGAAAACAACTCATTTATTCGTCCATATAGCGGCATCAATTCGGCTTTTATGATAGATTCTTTGTCCGAATTTAAGGCGTCCTTTTTGAGCCATACGCTTATATCTTCGGCGGCTCCTTCCTTGAAAAGAGAGTCATTATTTGCTCTGTTAAAGTGGATTAGACGGTCAAACTTTGAATATATTCCTCTGTTTTGTCCCTTAAAATCGGTTGCATCAAAGCCGTAATTGCTGCAGATATTCTTGATTTCTCTGCCGTACTTATTCACTTTTTCAATGAAGATATTGGTCTCTTTCAACAGTTTTTGGGCAGTTTCCAAGAGACGATTTACGTCAAGTGAAGGGTCGTTAATGTTCTCTTTTACAACGGATTTATGCAGATTTTGATTTGCAAAATGAACCAAAGTATTCTCCAAATTCCATCTTTCTCCGTTTTCAATCCGTTCATTTATGAAAAGAGTAAGCCAGTTTTTCAGTTGAGGATTAGCGTTATTTTCCACAGAATCAAGCAGATTTTTCACCGCTTGTTTGGTGTAATCCTTGTCGTCAAGCAGCAGATTGAAGTAGGAACTTACCCCAATTTCCCTCGCAAGATTCCGCAAAATGCGTTGAAAAAAGGTGTCTATTGTTTCAACATAAAAGTTTGAATAATCGTGAATTATGTTCATTAGAGCCTCAAAAGCGTTGGTTTTTATTGCCTGATGAGAGAAACCTTTTGCCGAAATTTTGTTAAGATATTGCTGTACATTCGGGCTTTCCCACGCCAAACCTTTCAGCACTTCAAGTATCCTTTCCTTCATTTCCAGCGTTGCTTTGTTGGTAAATGTAACGGCGAGAATGTTTTTGTAGGCACGGGGATTGGCGATGAGTAACGAAATATATTCCGAAACTAATGAAAAAGTTTTGCCGCTTCCTGCTGAAGCAGAATAGATTATGGTATTTGACATGTTGATTTTTTTTATCTTAAAACTGCTGATTTATGCCTGCAAAAATACGTAATTTTCGTTGATAAAATGCGAGTTTCAAATGCAATTTGTAAGTATTTGTAAATCAATATCTTTGATTTTGTGTTGGAATATCGGTCATTTTGACCCTGCATATCAGTAGTGTTTATGTACTCAAGTCTATAGTTTTGCTACCCCAATATCAGTCATTTGACACCCCAATATCAGTCATTTGACACCCTAATATCAGTCATTTGACACCCCAATATCAGTCATTTGATACCCTAACTTCTTTCAAACCTTATTATCAATGAGTTACAGTTTATTTGCCAATTTCCTTTCTATTGAGAAAAAATAAAGAAAAGGTGCAATCGGAACAGGGGTTATTATAGGGAAATTTCTGAGCGAGTTCTCATTAAATATGCCGTAAGAAGATAAAATACATAGGAGCAATCCGACACCAACAAAGACCCCAAAACAGATTTTAGTTGCCAAAAGTTTCTTCGCAATTTGCCTGTAATATCGTTTAAGATTGTCGGTGTTATCCGTAGATTTAAGGATATATTTCACTCGTAATTCCGCCATAATCAAAGGAATACTCAAACAGATTACATATATAATTATCAGTAAATGTACGTGACTGTATATCTTTTCTATCATTGTCTGCGGTATTTTCGGATGCAATATCAGTTTCTTTGTCGTAAAACTTCGTAAATAATGATGCCCGCAGCCACCGAAACATTTAAGGAAGATATGGCATCATTGACCGGAATTGAAACCTGTTTGCGGGCAAGTTTAAGTATATCGGGGTCAATACCTTTGTCCTCCGACCCCAAAATAACAGCCAAAGGTTCATTGCCATTGAGCGATGTGTAGTTGTCTTTTGCCTTTTCTGTGGCACAGATTGTGGTGATTCCCTCCTGATGAAGGGTGTGAATTGTGGTTTTTAAGTTGTCTGTTTTCACCACAGGAACTTTCAAAAGTCCTCCTGCAGAGGTCTTTATAGCGTCTTCATTTATCCTCGCCGCACCCCACGAAGGTATGATTATGGCATCCACATTCGCCGCTGCTGCAGTACGGGCTATGGCTCCGAAGTTACGAACATCGGTTATTTTATCTAACAAAAGGAAGAATGCAGGGCTATTTTTCTGCTTCAAATCCAATAGAATATCGTCCAAATCGGCATAAACAATCTCCGAAATATAAGCCACAACTCCCTGATGATTTCCTTTAATAATGGCGTTAAGACGATTGACAGGGACGTATTGCGGACGGATATTTGCCCTTTTTAATTCCTGTTTAAGTTCCTGTATCAGCACGCCTTGCAGGGAATCCTGCAACAGAATTTTATCTATATTCACCTTGCTTTTCAGGGCTTCAAGCACCGGTCTTATGCCGTAAATGACCTTTGTTTTATTCATATATCTGTCCGTCTTTTATGGTTATTATCCTGTCACTCAGTCGAGCCAACTGCTCGTTATGGGTTACAATCATTATGGTTTGTCCCAATTCCTTACGCAATTCAAGGAAGAGATTGTGGAGTTCTTTGGCGTTATGTGTATCAAGATTTCCGCTCGGTTCATCGGCTAAAAGCACGCTTGGCTCATTGATTAAGGCTCTTGCTACGGCTACTCGTTGCTGTTCTCCACCCGAAAGTTCGCCGGGTTTGTGGTTTTCTCTTGCCGAAAGTCCGAGCCGATTAAGCAAATCTTTGGCTTTTTTTTCGGCTTCCTTGCGTTTAATTCCGCCTATTAAAGCAGGTATCATTACGTTTTCCATTGCTGTAAATTCGGCGAGAAGGTGATGAAATTGATACACAAATCCAATCTCTTTATTGCGAAATTCCGATAAAGTTTTATCCTTCATAGTGCTTGTATCCTTGCCGTTTATGATTACTTTTCCGTTATCTGCACGGTCAAGAGTACCTGTTATCTGTAACAAAGTCGTTTTTCCCGCACCCGAAGCACCCACAATAGACACCATTTCTCCTTTGGAAACATGCAGAGAAATGCCCTTCAATACGATAAGAGTTCCGTAAGATTTTGATACATTTTCTATCCGTATCATTTCTTTAATGTGTGTTCCGCTGGCAGTTTTTCGGTACAACGCAAGTGCCGCTTGCTCTGCATACAACTATCGGTTCAGCCAATACATCAGCCGCCGAAGCCGATATATCGGTACGAGGAGCGATAACTTTCCGTGCTTCAAACTTCATTTTGCGGGAAGAATTGCCGATATGTACAATTTCACCTGTTGCTTCTATGTAGTCTCCTGCATAGACTGGAGCAAGAAATTCCACATTATCATAAGCACAGAATAATCCTTCATCACCGTCATTTATAATCAAAAGTTCCGTCGCAACGTCCCCAAACAGATTTAACATTCTTGCACCATCTACGAGGTTTCCGCCGTAATGAGCATCGTGACTGCTCATTCTCATTCTTATCAATGATTTAATTGCCATAGGTTTTATCTCTTTTTTGTTTTGTTATTTCACTATATAATCTACGAAAAGGAAAGGTGTATGTATCTCTTCCGCCTTCATTTCTTCAACTTCTTCCCGCACTTCCGCAATAACTATATCGGCAGCCATCGCCATAAGAGGATTAAAGTTTTGACTGGTACCTTTATATATAAGGTTGCCGTGTTTATCACAAAGACTCGCACCAAGCAACGAAATATCCGCATGTAAAGGCTTTTCTAACAGATATTCTTCGCCGTCAAGGGTTATCTTTTGTTTGCCTTCTTCCACCAGAGTACCAAGTCCTGTTTTGGTAAGGAAGCCTCCTATGCCAACGCCTCCGCAACGTACTCGCTCGGCAAGAGTTCCCTGTGGCACAAGTTCCATTTCCATTTCTCCGTTTTGCATTTTCTCTCCTGCAATAGGATTAGAGCCGATGTAGGAAGCAATACAACGTTTTACACAACCTTTACTTATCAATATTCCAACACCTTTATCGGGATAGCCGGCATCGTTACAGATAACCGTTAATTCCTTTACGCCCTTTTCTGCAATCTTTTGAAGGATTTTATTTGCACTTCCAACTGCGAGAAAACCGCCAATCATCAGAGTCATACCGTCTTTTATCATATCAACGGCTTCATTTATTGTAATTTGTTTGCTCATTACTTTTTTATATTATTTGATTAAAATACTTTAACTTATCAATAACAGCAGTAATACTTTATTTTCAGGTTAAAATCGTTTGCAAAAGTAATCAATTTTCCCAAAACAGCACATTATTACGATGTAAAAAATTATCTACAGTCTCAAAAGAGTATTAAAAATACTGATTTCCACCCGTTTTAACTTTATTTTGATTTCATATAATTTTATTCTGTCATATCCAAATGTTACTTTGGAAAAATGTAATTTGATTACAGAAAATTAGAATCAAATTCCGGCGTGCTGAAATCAAATTACAGAATTCTATAATCAAATTCTAGCGTTCTGTAATTTGATTTCAGAACGCTATAATTTGATTTCAGGAAAGCAAAAGCAAAGTTCCTCATAACCAAACAAAAAAAGAGAGCAGACAAATCTTTGCCCGCTCTCTTCGGTTT
>JAISTG010000001.1 GCA_031272705.1 Bacteroidales bacterium
TGTACGAGTTTAGTGATGCTAATGACACCGGCATTGGCAATGTTCTATGGTGGTTTGGCTACCAAAAGAAACATTTTAGGAATTATGACTCAAAGTTTTGTTGCTTTGGGTTGGAACACTTTATTATGGTTTATTTGCGGTTATTCGCTATGTTTCAGCGGAGATGTAGGCGGAATTATCGGAAATTTGGATAAAGCATTCCTTTCAGGTGTTAGTATTGATTCCGCTTTCAGTGGCAATAATAATATACCTGAGTTTGTGTTTATCGCATTCCAGATGATGTTTGCAATCATTACTCCGGCGTTAATCACGGGAGCATTTGTGAACAGAGTAAGTTTTAAGGCGTTCTTTATATTCCTTACTGCATGGCAATTCCTTGTTTATTATCCGTTCTGTCACATGGTTTGGGGCGGAGGATTGCTTGCTCAGTGGGGTGTTTTAGACTTTGCAGGCGGTATAGTTGTACATGCTACGGCAGGTTTTGCGGCATTGGCATCGGTATTGTTTGTGGGTTCTCGTGTTGATAAAAATTCCACTCCTAACTCCATACCTTTGGTTGCAATAGGTACGGGATTATTATGGTTTGGCTGGTATGGTTTCAATGCAGGCAGCGAATTGAACGTAGATGAGAATACTGCAAGGGCATTCTTAAATACGGATGTTGCCGCTTCTTTTGCACTATTCACATGGATGGTGATAGAATGGATACGTCATCACAGACCTAAATTTGTGGGAATTCTTACCGGTTCTATCGCAGGCTTGGCAACAATTACTCCTTGTGCAGGTTTTGTTCCTTTGTGGGCTGCTCCGATTATCGGTATTTGTGCAGGTGGCGGTTGCTATTTGGCTGTTGAATGGAAGAACAAACGTCAATGGGATGATGCCCTTGATGTGTGGGGAGTTCACGGTATTGGTGGTGTTATAGGTACTGTTTTGCTTGGTGTTTTTGCAGTAAAGACTACGTTATCCAACGGTTCTACGGTTGGTGCGGACGGCTTAATATCAGGCGGATGGGATTTTTTCTTAAAAGAAATTGTTGCAGTTGTTATCTCTGCTATTTATGCTTTCGTATTTACTTACGTAATGTTGTGGATAATAAACAAAATAACTCCTGTTCGTGTTTCCGAGAAAGCGGAATTGGAAGGTTTGGATTTCTCAATACACGGAGAGAAGGCTTACGATGAAGGTTGTCTTTAATTTTGCATACTTTTAATGGTAATCGAGAGCCGTTTTTTAACGGCTCTTTTTTTATTTTGTAACTTATTGTATTTTAATATCTTTTGTTTTACTCTAACAAATGGCTGATTTGATACCCTCAAATGGCTGATATTGCACCCTCAAATGGCTGATATTACACCCTCAAATGGCTGATTTGATACCCTCAAATGACCGATATTACACCTCAATATCGGCGATATTGTATTTTGATATGTTTCTTTTGTGATAACAATTTGTCAGGCGAAGGCGTAATCTTTCACATCTTTTGCAGTTATTTTTTTGTCACAAAGGATTGTTAAACGCTCTATGATATTGCGTAACTGCCTCACATTTCCGCTGTAATCCAACTTCATAAGGGCTGAAACGGCTGCCGAATCTATTGAAATATGTTGCGATTTGTCGGTAATTTGCGATAGAAAATGGTCAATTAACAGCGGAATATCTTCACGTCTATCGTTCAAATCCGGCACTTTTATCTCAATAACACACAACCGATGATACAAGTCTTCACGGAAATTACCCAGTTTTATTTCATTCTTCAAATCCTTATTTGTTGCTGCGATGATGCGAACATTTACTTTAATATCTTTTTCACTTCCGACACGAGTAATTTTTTGTTCCTGTAACGCACGTAAAACCTTTGACTGTGCAGACAGGTTCATATCTCCAACTTCATCAAGGAAAAGAAAGCCGCCATCAGCCTGTTCAAACTTGCCCTTTCTTTGTTTGATTGCCGAAGTAAAGGAACCTTTTTCGTGTCCAAAAAGTTCGCTTTCAATCAATTCATTGGGTATTGCGGCGCAGTTTATTTCCACAAACGGCATATTAGACCGCCGGCTTTGGGCATGGATTGAACGTGCTACCAACTCTTTTCCGCTGCCATTGCCACCGGTAATAAGGACTTTGGCGGTGTCGGCTTTGGCAATTTTGGTTATCAATCGCTTCATTTCCAACATTACAACGGACTTTCCAATGATTTCATCCGGGGAAAATGTATCATTGTATTTTGGCTTTATTTTATGTTTGAAAACGCTTGTAGGGGATTGTAAAACGGCATTTATTGTTTGTAATAATTTGTTCAAATCCAATGGTTTTTCAATGAAGTCAGCCGCTCCAAGTTTCAAACATTCAACGGCAGTGGCTATATCTCCATGCCCTGAAATCATAATCATTGGTGGCTTTTGTTCTATATCAATATGTTGAAGCACTTCTATACCATCCATCTTTGGCATTTTTATATCGCACAGAACAAGGTCGTAGTCATTTGTTTTCAGTTTATTTACGCCTTCCAATCCGTTAAATGCCGTATCAATTTGGTGATTTTCGTACTCCAAAATCTCCGTTATGGCACGTACAATGGCTTTTTCGTCGTCAATTACAAGTATTTTGCTCATCGTTTTTTTGCTGTTTTTGAGGTGCAAAATTAAACTTTTTTCACAAAAATTTGGTGGTTGAAATTTTTTTTGTACTTTTGTTACCTCAAAAAAATAAAAAAATGCAGATTAAAAATTTTTTTTGTACTTTTGTAACCGAAAAATTGAAGGAAAAGAAATAAATTTTTAATCCAATAATACAGAAGAATATGAGAAAGATATTTATTATTTTAATGGCGGTAATACTATTACCCGGTTTAGTTAAGGCACAAATGGTTATTTATGCCGACAATCAATCAAAATGTTTCCTTGTTCCATGTAAGGTAAATGGAATAGATGGTTTTAAGTTTTTGTATGATTCGGGTGCAAGCGATGTCAGTATTTCTATTGCCGAAGCACAGGTTTTTGTTAGAACGGGACGCATTACGGAAAAAGATGTAAAAGGTTCTACTTATTACCAAATTGCTAACGGAGAGGCACAGGAAGGGACAAAAATTATAATCAGGACTTTGGAAATAGGAGATGTAAAACTTACTAATGTAGAGGCATCTATCATTCATAACATAGATGCTCCTCTTCTTTTGGGAATGTCGGCAATATCCCGTTTGGGAAAAATAGAAATCAACGGCAACAAACTTACCTTTTATGACGTGAATAAGAAAAAGGAAGAGCCGTTTGAAATGGTATTTGTTAAAGGCGGTACATTTACTATGGGGTGTGATACTTGTGGTACGGACGAATTTCCTGCACATAAAGTAATGTTAAGTGATTTTTATATAGGGAAGTATGAAGTTACTCAAGCGGAATGGGTATCCATTATGGGTGATAACCCGTCAGATCATAAAGGGGACAGTTTGCCTGTTGAGAATGTTAGTTGGGACGATGTTCAAGTTTTCATTAAGAAACTGAATGCAAAGACCGGAAAAAAATACCGCTTGCCTACCGAAGCCGAATGGGAATATGCGGCAAAAGGAGGCAACAAAAGTAAAAGTTATATTTATAGTGGCAGCAATGATGTAGATGATGTGGCGAATACCGGCAGGTCTACTTTTCCCGTTGGTACAAAGCAGGCGAATGAACTGGGTATTTATGATATGAGCGGAAACGTATGGGAATGGGTGCAGGATACTTATTGTAACTATCCTGACAGTGAAAAAATATATACTAACCCTTGTTATACGGATTGCTCCCGCCGCGTTATTCGTGGCGGCAGTTGGTACTACAATGCGTCTAACTATCGTGTGGCTTACCGTAGCCACGTTATGCCCGACTATTGCTACTACAACGTAGGCTTCCGTTTGGCTTGCAGTTCAAAATAAATCCTTTGTGCCGCAAGCAAGCAAGAGACAGGAGAGTTTTGCCAAAAAGCGAAGGGAAGCGGAGCGACCGAAGCAAAAGGCAAAACTCCTTGCGGACGAAGCCTTCAAAAAATCGCTGCAGGCAGTCAAAAAGTTTTTAGTAGTCCTACCGATTTGAAATTCTGTCCTACCGATTTGAAATTCTGTCTTACCGATTTGAAATTCTGTCTTACCGATTTGAAATTCTGTCCTACCGATTTGAAATTCTGTC
>JAISTG010000006.1 GCA_031272705.1 Bacteroidales bacterium
GTATCCTGATGTTGTTCGTTCAAAAACGGGAACGGTAATGCTGCTTCGTTAGTAGTATTTAACTGATTTATTTTCACGTAATAACGTTTTATCAACTTATAATCAAATTATAGAATTCTGTAATTTGATTCCAGTGTGCTATAATTTGATTATAGAACGCTATAATTTGATTACAGAATCCTGAAACTTGATTCCGGAAACGTGAAACAAAATTTGCAATTATTCTACCCTTGATGCAATCTTCCCGTCCGCAAAACGAGTATGAATTAAATCTCCTTTTGTTAATTCATTAACGCTTTTTACTATTTTATTATTAAGAGTTGTGATGCTGTATCCCCTAATTAACAAATTATTAAGGTCGAGTAAGGTTAGTATTTTTGTTATCATGGCAAGGGATTCTCTTTCGCGTGAAATTTTATTTTGTACTCTTGTTATCAAACTATCTTTCAACATATTCAATTCATTATCACATCTTTCAAAGCAACCAATAATGAAATCTGCAAGTTCGGTTGGTGTGATTGCATTGCGATAAGCAACCATTTCTGCTATGGTTTCGTTGGTTGAATGACCGATACCCGTCAGCACAGGCAAGGGAAAACAGGCTATTTCACGGCAAAGTTCATAGTTATTGTAGCATGACAAACCCGTATCTCCACCTCCGCCACGTACAATAAGCACAGCATCAAAGTATTCTTTTACAATCTTAATGCAATTTAAGGCTTCAATCATAGTTTGTATTGCATTGTCGCCCTGTAACAAAGAGGGGAAAAGGTGTATGAAAACTTTGTATTGCTTTGCTTCAATTACCTGAATGAAATCCGAAAAACCCTTGCTTGTTTGTACGGAAATAATGGCTAAACGTTTGGGAATAGTAGGGAAAGGTAAGGCTTTATTCAAATCAAAAATACCTTCGGTTTTAAGCCGATTCAACGTTTGCTGACGTTCCTTTTCCAATTCTCCAAGCGAAAAAGAAGGACTTATATCTATGATTTGCAGGCTTAATCCGTGATAAGAATCGTATTTTATGCGGGCTTGAAACATTATTGTAATACCGTCTTTAAGCGGTTCTTTGGTTACCTGTTGGAAAGATTTGTTGGAGCGTTCAAAGTCATTCTTCCACATTATTGCACGTACCTGTGCAATAATTTTCCCGTCTTTTTTCTCTACTAAGTCGGGATAGGCATGCCCGGAAGCCGTATAAAGATTGAGTTTTAGCATTTCTGCTTTAACCCAAAATGAGGATTTGTAACGTTCGGTGATTGTTTTCTCTATGCTGTTTGTTACTTCGCAGAGGGAAAAGACCTTTATATTGTTTATAATTTCCGACATTTGTTTATTAGATATTAAATCAAAAAAATACTTCGTCGCACAGAAGTAAGACGAAGTATTAAAGATATTGCAAATGAATTTTAATAATTTTCTTTTGCAAGTTCAAAGTAAGCCTTCGGATGTTTGCAGCATGGGCAGGCTTCAGGTGCGTTTTTCCCTTTGTGATGATAGCCGCAGTTGCGACATACCCAAACCTGTTCTTCCTCACGTTTGAACACTTTGTCGTTACGAAGATTCTCAAGAAGCTTTAAGTAACGCTTCTCATGTTCAACTTCAACGGTTGCAATCAATCGCATATTTGCCGCAATAACAGGGAAACCTTCCTCCTCTGCTATCTTTGCAAATTCAGGATACATATAAGACCATTCTTCATTTTCTCCTGCTGCTGCTGCTTTAAGGTTCTCTTCGGTTGTTCCTATTACGCCCGCAGGATAGGCAGCGGTTATCTCAACTGCTCCGCCTTCCATGTATTTGAAAAGCACTTCCGCATGTTCTTTTTCCTGATTAGCCGTTTCTTCAAACACGGCTGCAATTTGTTCATACCCTTCTTTTCTTGCTTTTGAAGCGAAGAAAGTATAACGGGTTCTTGCCTGTGATTCACCTGCAAATGCTGTTAGCAGGTTTTTTTCTGTTTTTGTTCCTTTGATACTCATTTTGATTAGTTTTTAAGATTTATAAAAATTTAACGCTGCAAAATTACATATATTTTTTAATATACAAATCAAATACACACCCGACAATTCGTTATTTTTAATCTATAATAAACGGTATCAGGCATTTGCTTCCTTGAAAAATTCATCTATATTGCTTACGATTCGTCATTAAATATCTTGCATTTTGGGATGGAAAATTCAAGAGTCTATGGTTCAAAATTCAAGAGTTTTGACCGCATATCTAACGTATTGTTAATCAATATCTTTGATTTTGCATTAAAATGTCAGCCATTTTTACCCCAAACTTTGCCCAAAGTTCCGATGAAGTATCAGCCATTTTCGTTTTAAGTATCGGGCAAAGGCATCCGCAATACTTAGTTTTTGATGAAATTAAAACTTGAAATTGTATGTGAAAGAAGGTATCCAACGGAACAAAATTGTTTTGATGGCACGTGTGCGAGTGGGGTCATTTTCATCGGTTTCAAAGGTTATGGTGTAGGCATTTTTGGCTCCGTAAGCATTGTAAAGCGAGAAATTCCACGAAGATTCGTAACGTTTGGTCTTGCGTACTAACCACGTTAAACCAAGGTCAAGCCTGTGATAATTAGGCATCCGATAGGCATTTCGTTCCGTATAATAACTGACCCATTGGTCATCAATCTCATATTTTCCACTCGGAAATGTAACCGCATTCCCCGTATAATAGACCCAAGAAACAGACAAATTCAGTTTTTCATTGATGTCAAACATCGCAACAAGCATAACATCATGCGTCCTGTCTTGCTTTGCGGGGTAGTATTCTCCGTTGTTTATGCCTTCGATTTTCTTTTCAATACGGGAGAAAGTATAACCTATCCAACCCGTTAATCTTCCGTATTTTTTCTTAAAAAACAACTCAATACCATAACCTCTGCCCTTTCCAAAGAGCAATAACGTATCAACCTTTGTATTGAAATTCAGGGATGCACCGTCCTTATAATCTATCTGATTTTTAAGGTTTTTGTAATATACTTCTGCGGAAAATTCGTACGTACTGTTGTCTATATTCCGCACGTAACCCAAAGAAATCTGGTCGGCTATCTCGGGTTTCACGATTTCACTGCTTGGAATCCACAGGTCGGTTGGGTTGCCTGATGTGGAGTTGGAAAGCAGATGCAGGTTTTGAGAATTACGTGTATATGAGGCTTTAATGGCGTTATCATCATTTAGTTTCCAGTTGGTTGAGAGGCGAGGTTCAAGGCTTAAATAAGCAAAATTATCGGCAGAAGTTGAGAAAAAATCAGTAGCCCTTAACCCGTATTCCACGCTAATATATTCGTTCATCTTCCATAAATGAGATACATAAATGGCGAAATCGGAGGCATATTTGTTTTGAAGTTGAAGGTTACGATTTAGAAATGCTCCCGAAGCAGCCAGCGTTCCGGGCAGGATTTTGTAATAAGAAGCATTGAAACCAAACTTGATAGTATGGGGCGAAGAAGCATAAAAAGTGAAGTCTTGTTTAAGGGTATAATTGTTGATACGGGAGAGAATATCTATAAGATTTCCTTCATAATCAACCTTTATTTTGTAATCATAGTCGCTGGCAATGAACGATGTATTGGAGAAGAGTCTGTTGGTCATTGTCCAGTTCCAGCGTAAAGTCCCCGTCATATTTCCCCAGTCTATACCGAAATTATCCTGCAAGCCCAGCACATCACGCCCAAGATAACCACTGAGATACAGGCGATGTCGGTCATTGATTTGGTAATTTCCTTTCAGGTTCAAATCGTAAAAGTAGAGCGTTGCATCCCGAGCCATCTCGTCGGGAGAGAGAAAAAGAAACAAATCGGCGTAAGTTCTGCGACCGGAAAGTATGAAAGAACCTTTATCCTTTACTATCGGTCCTTCTATCTTTAACCTTGAAGCAATAAGTCCTATTCCGCCTTCCACGCCATACTTTGTACTGTTTCCTTCCTGCATTTTCACATCAAGGACAGAAGCAAGTCTTCCGCCGTATTCCGCAGGTTGAGTACCTTTATAGAGCGTTACATCTCTTAAAGCATCGGAGTTAAAGACAGAAAAGAAACCCATAAGATGAGAAGCATTAAAGACAACCGCCTCATCAAGCAGTATTAAGTTTTGGTCATAGCCGCCGCCTCTAACATAAAATCCGCTGCTGCCTTCCCCGGAGGATTTAACGCCGGGAGTAAGACTGATGGTTTTAAGGACATCTTTTTCGCCAAAAAGAACGGGAATTTTAGCCACTTCCTTTACGCTTAACTTCTCTACACCCATATTTGTTTGTGCAACTTTGTCGGTACTGCGGTCGGCTGTTACCCTTACCGCATCGAGTTGTTGAGAAACGGATACGAGTTCAAAATTCATATTTTGGTCTTTGTTTAATCGTATTTCAAACTCCTGACTTTTGAAACCGACATATTGCACAACCATCACATAAGTACCTTCATTTAAGGTCAAACTGTAAAAACCGTAAGCATTGGAAGCCGTTCCCTGACGGGAGTTTTGCTTCACATAAACATTTGCTCCGATGAGAGTTTCCCTGCTTGCCGAGTCCCTTACGTAACCGCTGAGAGTATATTTTCTTGTTTGCGAAAAGCCTTCACAAACAAAGAAAAAAGCAATCAAAAGCAATATAATTTTTTTTATCATTTTTAATTCGTTATAAGGGTACAAAGGTAATACTTTTTTATAAATTGCTATTGTCGAAACATATTTTGTATTATTTACATAAGGTTTAATTTTTTTTCTTTTAATCGGACTGATGGTACGACCCGCTGCCGTGTTACACTCACGAGGAAGACTAACGTAAAACAAACCAAAAAAAACATATCAAAAACTAACAGTATGATTATCAAACCATTAAAGAGTGTTCCGAAAGGATTTTGGGTCGTACGGAAAACCGTAAAAAACGTTACAGAGAGTTATTGTAACGTTACA
>JAISTG010000011.1 GCA_031272705.1 Bacteroidales bacterium
GTATCCTGATGTTGTTCGTTCAAAAACGGGAACGGTAATGCTGCTTCGTTAGTAGTATTTAACTGATTTATTTTCACGTAATAACGTTTTATCAACTTATAATCAAATTATAGAATTCTATAATTTGATTCCGGTGTGCTGTAATTTGATTATAGAACGCTATAATTTGATTATAGAATTCTGTAATTTGATTCCGGAACGCTATAATCAAAGAGTTAGAAATTTATTATCGGAGTTGAGACAAACGGGATTGAAGAGTTTGAATTTTTTCCTTTGCATCGGCGAATTTTTTCCTTTCTCCCTCAACAACGGATTGCGGTGCTTTGGCTACAAAACTTTCATTGCTTAATTTCTTCTCAACACTCGCCATAAAACCTTTAAGATAAGTGATTTCTTCCTCTAATTTCCGTTGCTCATCCTCTTTATTTATGTTGTCGCCAAGCGGGATGAACAACTCCAAAGAGCCAACCAATTTGGTAACAGAGCCTTCCACAGCATTGAAAACAGGTTTTATCTCGCTCAAATTAGCAAACTTACTTATCAAAGCAGCATATTGATTTGTTAAAGTGCCTGATACATCGCCTTTTATGAACAATGGTAATGCCGCTTTCGGGCTTATATTCTTTTCATTGCGGATTGCACGAACGGCAATTACAATTTCCTGCATTTGAATGAAATCCTGTAAAAGTTGAGAGTTGGTTTCCGTTTTCGCTTTGGGCATTTCAGATTGCATAATCGTTTCATTTGCAGCGTTATTTCTTAATAAATGCCAAATTTCTTCTGTTAAAAACGGCATAAAAGGATGTAAAACCTGCATTATTTTCTCAAACAGCGACAGCGTTTTAAGATAAGTGATTTTTGAAACGGGTTTTCCGTATTCGGGTTTCACTGCTTCCAAAAACCAAGAGCAAAAATCATCCCATACAAATTTGTATATCTGCATCATAGCCTCTGATAAACGATATTTGGAAAAGGCATCTTCAAGTTCCAAAAGCAAATTGTTGAATTTTTCTTCAATCCATTGACACGCTATATTGTCGTTTTGATGTTGGCTTGCTTCATTATCATCTGTTGTCCAGCCTTTTACCAATCGCAAAGCGTTCCAAATCTTGTTTGCAAAGTTGCGTCCCTGTTCGCAATACGCCTCATCAAACGGCAAATCGTTGCCGGCGGGAGACGCCATCAGCATTCCCATCCGCACTCCGTCCGCTCCATATTTTTCAATCAGCATTATGGGGTCGGGAGAATTGCCAAGCGACTTTGACATCTTGCGTCCAAGTTTATCTCTCACTATTCCGGTAAAATAAACATTCTTAAACGGAATCTCTTTTCTGTATTCAAGTCCCGCCATTATCATTCTGGCAACCCAAAAGAAAATTATCTCAGGTGCAGTTACCAAATCGTCAGTCGGATAGTAATACATAATCTCCTCATTCTGCGGATAACGAATGCCGTCAAAGACACTGATGGGCCATAACCATGATGAAAACCACGTATCTAAAACATCGTCATCCTGTTTTAAGTCTTCAATGGAATGAATCACGTCAGGGAATTTTGCTTTCGCCATTTCAAAAGCCTCTTCCTTTGTTTTTGCCACAACAAATTCACGGTTAGGCAGATAGTAAGCAGGTATGCGTTGTCCCCACCAAAGTTGGCGTGAAATGCACCAGTCTTTTACGTTCTCCATCCAGTGCTTGTAAGTGTTCTTAAACTTGGAAGGATAGAACCGAATCTCATCTGACATCACCACTTCCAAAGCAGGCTTTGCCAAATCCTCCATTCTCAAAAACCATTGCAGCGAAAGTTTGGGTTCAATCACGGCATCAGTCCTTTCCGAACAGCCTATCTTATTGGTATAATCTTCAATGCGTTCCATCAAACCTGTCTCTTCCAAGTCCTTAACTATCTTTCGGCGACATTCAAAGCGGTCTAAACCTGCATATTGCAAGCCGTATTCGTTCAAAGTAGCGTTATCGTTAAATATATTTATGCTTTCCAAACCGTATTTTAAGCCAAGATTATAGTCATTTAAGTCATGAGCAGGCGTAATTTTCAATGCACCGGTACCAAACTCTTTATCAACATATTCATCAAAAATAACATCAATCGCTCTATTGACAATAGGAATTACTAACCTCTTTCCTTTCAAGTGATTGTAGCGTTCATCTGTCGGATTTACACAAACAGCCGTATCTCCCATTATTGTCTCAGGTCGGGTTGTCGCAACAACAACGTATTCACCCGTTTGAGAGCCTTCAATCATATATTTGAGGTAATACAGTTTTGATTTCTGTTCCTTAAAAATCACTTCCTCATCACTCAAAGCCGTTAGAGCCTTCGGATCCCAATTAACCATTCGCACACCTCTGTATATCAAACCTTTATTATAAAGATCCACAAATACCGAAATCACACTTTCATACAACGCCTCTTCCATTGTGAAGCGTGTTCGTTGCCAATCACATGAGCAACCGAGTTTTTTAAGTTGTTCAAGGATAATTCCGCCGTGTTTTTCCTTCCATTCCCAAGCGTGTTGCAGGAATTCTTCACGTGTCAAATCCTGTTTCTCAATACCGTTTTCCTTTAATTTTGCCACAACTTTCGCTTCCGTTGCTATTGAGGCGTGGTCCGTACCCGGTATCCAACAAGTATTGAAGCCCAGCATTTTGGAACGCCTTGCCAAAACGTCCTGTATAGTGTTGTTAAGCATATGTCCCATGTGCAGAATGCCCGTTACGTTAGGAGGAGGTATCACAATGGTATATGGTGTTTTTGTCTCGTCAATTTCGGAATGAAAAACATTATTTTCCAACCAGTAAGCATACCATTTATTTTCAACTTCCTGTGGATTGTATTTAGAAGAAATTTCGTTCATATTAGGTTTGTTTTATCGTTTTTTGAGGGTGCAAAGGTACAACTTTTTCCGCAATATTGGTTATTCAAAGGAAAGATAACCGTTTATTGAAAAAAGGTTGTAATTTTGCAAACGTAAATTAAAAAAATTCTTACTGTTGTTTTTTATATTTTTAATTTATAAAATTGTTTTCATAGTCCGGGTTTCCATTTGGTTGGAAACCCTTTTTTAATTTTTTTCAGAAAAAGTTTTGTCGGTTCAAAAAAAAGTTTTACGTTTGCAAACGTAAATTTTGAGGAGATGTAAATCTCTTTATGTTTATTTGGTTCAACAATTAACTTTAATTTTTGGCTTTTCAATTATATTGAGAAGCCATTTTGTTTTTTCCAAGAAAAGTTTTGTCAGTTTGAAAAAAAGTTGTACTTTTGCAGCCTGATATGGAAATATTGCTCCTGTAGTTTAATGGATAAAATTTCAGATTCCGGTTCTGACGCTATGGGTTCGAATCCCTTCGGGAGCACTTGTTTAGTTTGAAATGAAATATGTTATACCGATTATATTGATTCTTTTTCTGGCTTCTTGTGCCAAAACAGGTATGCCAACGGGTGGTGTTACAGATATAACAGCACCAAAAGCCGTAAAGACAACTCCTGATGACAATACAATAAATTTTAATGCAAATACCTTTTCCGTAGAGTTTAACGAATACATAGAATTGGACAATGTAACGCAGAAACTTATTGTTTCGCCGCCTCTCAATTCCCGTCCGGAAGTAAGCAGCAGGCTCAATAAATTAATAGTTAAATGGAAAGATTCTTTGAAGGCAAATACTACTTATATTTTTGACTTTTCCAATGCCGTAAAGGACTATACGGAAGGAAACAAAATGAGTAATTTCTCTTACAGTTTCTCAACAGGGAATTATATTGACAGCCTGTCTTACAGCGGAAAAGTGATTGATGCCTTTACGTTAAAACCTGTGAGTAACAAATTGGCAATGCTGTACAATGTTCAACGTGGACGTGAAATTATGAGAACAGAAAAACCTGATTATATTACACGGTTAGATACTTTTGGCGTTTTCAGGTTTCGTAATCTTGCAGAGGGAGCATACAATTTAATCATTTTGGATGACAAAAATCAAAATTTCATTTACGATTTGCCAACAGAAGCCATTGCTTTTTCCCCACAACCGATAACTCCTACCCTATTAACCGACAGTGTAATAAAAAAAGACAGCCTGCCAACATCATATTTCTTTGAACCGAAGGACTCAAACATTTCCATAGAAAACAAAGTATTACTTTCGGATAGAAAACTGCAACTTGTTTTCAGTAATCCTGCTGCGAGAAACATTGATATAAAATTTGAGAATGATACCAGTATCTTAAAAGTCTTTTCCGTTGCTATGGATACTCTTATCTGTTATGCTATTGGAGAGAAGACCTTTGATACGTTAAGAGCGGAGATTTCATTGGACACAGTTAAAGAAAAAATAGAGATGTATTACTCCGTTAAACGCAAACCCACCCTCTCTCCTACCTTTACAATTTCTGATGCAAATAAAGAATTGGATTATTTTAACAATCTTCGGCTCAATTTACCTTTTCCTTGTAAGGAAGGCATTGTGATTACGACAAAAATAATCTGCGATAGCGTTACGAACAACATAACGTTAATAAGTAAAGCCGACTTTTTGGAAAGTACCGAACTTCTTCCCGAAGGTAAGCATTATAATCTTGTAATTGACAGCGGAACTTTATGCAATATGTTGGGACAGACAAACGATTTGCTTTCGTGCTTTTTTGCTGTTACAAAGTCTGAAGATTATGGGAAAATAAGTCTTACGATAGAACCCAATGGTCATTACACGGTTCTTTTAGAAAGTGTGCAGGGGAAAGTCATTACTCAAAAACAGGCAGAAAATAAAGTCATTTTTGACAATATAAAAGAAGATAAATACAAAATAAAAATAATACACGATACAAATAACAACGGCAAATGGGATACAGGCAATTTTGACACAGACATACAACCGGAAAAGGTAGAATACTTTGAAAAAATTCTCACAATAAGAAAAAATTGGGAAATAGAAGAGACTATGATTATAACACCGACTTTATAATGGCTAATTAACAATTAAAACTTTTCCTGACTCAAATAAATTTGATAGAATAAAATCCAATAATGAAAAAAAATTGGATTTTTCACTTCCCATTAAGAAAAAATTTAGTACCTTTGCAGCCTAAATTTTCAAACAGTATGAAACGTAAGAATCTAAACAAAAAAAGAATATACATTAGCATAATGCTAATGTTATTCGGTACTTTGGCTTTTTCTCAAACCAAAGTAATTATCTATCTTAACGATGAAAGTCAAAATGAAATTATTGTTGGAGAAAACGGCAAAATTTATTTTGACAATACCGATTTGTTTATTGACAGCGGAGATGGTTCTCCTGCCAATATCGCACTAAACAATATCCGCAAAATAGTATTTGAGGATATATCTTCGTCATTAAACAGAATTGACATCGCAAAACCTGTAATCATCTATCCTAATCCGACAAATGATTTTATTCAAATTGGCGGATTGTCGGACGGAATCTTTTCTTTAACCATTTATTCTATTGATAGACAAACGCTAATGTCGGGATACTATAATTGTAACGATAAAATTAATGTTGCCCTTCTGCCCAAAGGCATTTATGCAGTAAAAATAAACGATATTATTCTTAAACTTATAAAATTGTAGCCTTATGAAAAAGAATTTATTTTTAGCAGTCACAGCCTTATTTTGCAGTTTTATATCGGCAACAGGACAGGAAAACATTGTAATCTATCAGGACGGATACCAGTTATTCAGCACAGATGTAACAAATATTGATACCATTACATTTCCAAGTCATTCTGTCGTATTTAATCTTTCTAACGGAAATTCGGAATCCTTTTCAATAAATACTATTGACAGCATAACTTTCGAACAAACATCAGACGTTATTCAAATTATTTACAACGGAAACAATGTTACAATTATCAATCCGTATGAAAACAATGGCATAAGCATTTCTGCAACCGATGCGGATATTTCTGCAACTGCAGCATCTGGACTTTCAAACATTGAGTATCATTTATCAGGAACAAGTGAGGACGGCAGTTTCGTTTTACAAAGCGACAATCCTGTTATAATTAGATTAAACGGCTTACAATTAACTTCTTCTACACAAGCCCCTATACGCATTTCCAATAATGTTGCAGCAAACATCGTAATAAATGATACAAATATACTTTCCGATGCAGCCGCAAACAGCCAAAATGCTACATTGACAAGCAAAGGCAATATAACTTTCAGCGGTAACGGATTTCTAAAATGCACAGGAATAGCAAAACACGCTATCGCAAGCAGCAAAGCCATTATTGCGGGTACGGGACATTTCAACATTCCTGCTGCTGCCTCCGATGGATTTCATTCGGAAGGCTTTACGCTAGATAATGGTGATATTGTAATTTCTGCTATGGGAGATGGCATTGATGCAGGCGGCGAAACAAATGTAATAAACGGCGGCTCAATCAACATAACTTCCATTGCCGATGACGTAAAAGGCATTAAAGGAGACAAAGGTATTACAATAAATGGCGGAAACATTGTTATGAATGTTTCCGGAGCGGCATCAAAAGCAATAGGTAGCAAAAGCCATATTGTTATCAACGGCGGAAATATCAATCTTACCACGTCTGGTAATGCTATTTTGGAAACATCAGGCAGCGGATTTGACCCTTCATATTGCACGGCAATAAAAAGTGATTCGAATATCATTGTCAATAACGGAACTGTTACCATTGCAAGCCTTGCTACCGCTAACGGAGGCAAAGGTATGTCTGCCGATAACGATATTATAATAAATGGAGGTGATATTACCGTAACTACGGCAGGGAACGGGGCTGTATATATTGACGAAAACAGCGACACTAATTCCTATACCGCATGCTGCATCAAAGCCGACAGAGATGTTTATCTTTATAAAGGAAACATAAACACTCACAGCACAGGCACAGGTGGGAAAGCAATCTCCGCTGACGGAAAAATGATAATCGGTTATGAAAATACGTCGGACGATTCTCTGCACATAACAGCAGGAACCTCCGGGGCAAGATTTTATGTTTCGGGCAGCACAGGTGGCGGACCAGGCGGAGGAGGAATGGGTGGCGAAGATAATGCCGATTATGCCAATCCGAAAGCATTAAAAAGCGTTGGAAATCTTACACTCAACAGCGGAACAATAAACATCACCTGCACACAAACTACTGACGGCGGCGAAGGACTTGAATCAAAAGACACTTTAACAATCAATGGCGGCACTACCGAAATACATACTTATGATGACTGTATCAATGCCGCAGTTCATATTGCTATTAATGGCGGGACTACTTATTGTGCAGCAAGCGGCAATGACGGTATAGACTGCAACGGAACATTGAGCATTTCGGGCGGAATGACCATATCTAATGGCTCACGTGGCGCAGAAGAAGGCTTTGACTGCGACAACAATACCTTTGCCATTACCGGCGGAACAATTATTGGAACCGGCGGAACCACAAGCAATCCAACCACTTCTGCCTGCACTCAGCGTTCCATCAAATATACAGGAACAGCAGGCAATGCAATCTGCATCACAAATAATTCCACAGGCGAAATAATCCTAATGTATCAACTTCCTTCTGCAAGTGGTAGCGGACCGGGAGGAGGAGGACCCGGCGGAGGCAGTAATTCTACGGTAATGCTTTTCTCCTCTGCCAACATCACAACAGGTTCTTACACCTTGAAATACGGGGGAACAATTACCGGCGGAACAACCGTAAATGGTTACAATATCGGCGGAACATATTCGGGTGGTTCTAGTAAAACATTCAATGTTACATCTATGTATACGACCGTTCAGTAGGTTATAATTGGAAAATTTGTTGCCCATTTATCGCCGCAACGGAACAAATGCAAAACGCATCATCTCAAAACAAGAACACCTGTGCGAAAATCTTTTGTACAGGTGTTTTTGTTTTGGATGCATGTGCCGAGTATTTTGGGAAGATTATAATCATTACACGTCATCTTGGCAATTAAGATTGATGCAGTAAAATCCCGTACATTTATTTTAACTGTATTTTTGTATATCAAAACTTAAAGCAGGTTTATAAAGGAATTATTTCTAAAATTTTAACTTTGCCTTCAGGAAAGATAGTTGCATCTTTCGCAATGGCAGGAAGGAGCAATGTTTCTCCTGCTTTGATATGCGATAATGTATTCATGGATTGTATATTGGCACTTCCGCCAACGCAAAAATAAATCACACAGGAATCCAACTGCGAATAGTCCTTACACAGACCCTCCTGCATATTAAGAAACACAGCATTGGTTATAAAATAAGGGGCTTCCAAAATGTTATGAGTATGATTCAAATGATTATGATAGTGATGTTTTGCCGTAGAAACAACGGACGATAAATCCAAAACTTCTATGGCATCTGCCAAATGCAGTTCCCGTTTGTTACCATTGGCATCCGTTCTGTCGTAATCGTAAAGACGGTACGTAAGGTCGCTGCTTTGCTGAATTTCCGCAAGTAAAACTCCTTTACCTATTGCATGTATCGTGCCTGAAGGAATATAAAACACGTCATCTGCAAATGCAGGCTCAATGTTAAGTAATTCCGTTAATTTATTATCACGTATTGCATTGATCACCTTTGCTTTGGTAACTTGAGAACGAAATCCGCTTGTTATCAAACCGCCTTCGCTGTCAATTATATACCACATCTCCGTTTTCCCATTGAGAAATCCCTGCCGCTGAGCGTATTTATCATCGGGATGCACCTGAATAGACAGGTCGTCATTGGCATCTATAATTTTCAATAGCAAGGGAAAGGCGTTATAATACTTCGTAAATATATCTTCTCCAAGCAGTTCATCGCTATACATTTCAATTAATTCGGGCAGAGTCGCCTCTTCCAAAAACCCGTTGGCAACGGGAGTTTCCTCTCCTTCAATACCCGACAATACCCAAAGTTCACCACAATTTTCCAAAGGGTCAAAATCAATTCCCAAAACACTTTTTATCTTATCGCCACCCCAGATTTTATTTTTCATAAGTGGCGTAAATTTAAGCGGATACAAACTTTTATCCATACAAAATAAAGATTTAATTTGCGACAAAGATATAAAAAACTGCCGAATTGGGAGGTTATCATATTGGGGGGATTAAAATAAACGGGAAAGAAAAGGTTGCTACTTTGTGTATCATATTATTCTTTCTGCTCTTTGTGTCGCTCGGAGTAACAATATGGATACTCAATATAATTTTAGTTTAGTACAATATCTCAAATTGTTAAGACAGCCAAACTTTGGATGTATATTGGTTTTTGTGATGTAAAATATATATTGTTTATAGTGATTTTTCCTATATATTGTTGTTACAAATTTCGGGTACTAAGGTAAAAAAAATTTCTCTTAAACCGAATGCGGAATGAAAAATACTACAAACATCATCGCAAAGGCTGCAACCGCAAAATAACGAAAATACTTCTTCTTTTGCAATGGTAACGCCGCAAGTAACAGAAGTGTAGCCAAAAGCGTCTTATTGTCCGTAATATCCATCCCAAACGGAAAACCGCTCCAATAAACTCCAAAAGCATATTTCTGTACTGCCGCTCCAATAATAATGCCGCCCAAAATCAAATTCCATAGTGTCAAATGTAGATAAACAAGTACCTTTTTGTTGTTATCAAGTCCCAAAAATATCCCATAAACTGCAAAAAGCATTGCCGCAAACATAAAAACTATATGAACAATGAGCAAAAACACAGGAACAGGGTCTTTATATCGCAGAACCAACGGATTTTCACGAAAAATTACTTCATCATTAATTTGCACATAATAATCTATTTTGGTCAGTTTTTCCTTCTCAGGCAGAACTGCGGATATTTTTCCGTCGGATACTACCAAATTTAAGGCTTTGAACGGTTCATTGCTATTATGTTCACGCCAGTAAAGCACACCCTGCACAGAATTATCACAATGTCCAAAGGTTATTATAGGATTATCAGTCGTTACAGCCCGTTGAAATTTTAATTTGTACTCATGTCCGTTGATATTTATCTCGGCTTTTTTGGGATTTGTCGGTCCTGTAGCCCGTTGAAAAACACTTGTCAAAAGAGTTATAACAACGGCTAATGTCCAGAAAACAATTTTTTTTCTCATTTGATGTTAGAATTTTACGGTTAGAACTATCGGTTTCCCCTCACGAAGAATTTTTATTGTTGTTTCATCACCTTTATTCAGCGTTGAAAGGGCTTCCATATACTTATACAGGTCGGGAGTTTCTTTTTCATCAATGGCAATAATTATGTCCCCGACTTGCACTCCTGCCTTCTCAGCCGCTTTCCCTTTGGACACAATATCAACTTTTACGCCCTCAACTTCACCCGAATGATCCGGCATTATCCCCAACGTAACCTTCATTCGTGCAGGATTTGTATTATCGGGATCTTTTGTCCGTTGGAATGTTAATTTACTTTCCCTGTTTGCGATATTTTTTATCAGTTCAAAAGAAAATTTACTAATGAGTTCCATTCCGTTATAATTAAGCCGGTCGGCTTTGTCAGCGGGTGTATGATAGGTAGTATCGGCAGGAGTATGAATAAAAAATACGGGTATTTCCTTTGCATAAAATGAAGAATGATCGGACGGACCTGTCCCGGACGGGGAAAAATGTATGTCCAAATTATAATCCTTAACTATTTCATTTATTATTGCTTCGGCTTCAAGGCTCGTTTGCGATCCGCCGATATTCAGCCGTCCGGTGCGTAAATTGCCGACCATATCAAAATTAAACATTGCTACTATTTTATTTTCCACAGGAAGATGTTCCGTGAAAAATTTAGAACCTATAAGCCCCTCTTCTTCACCCGAAAACGCCACAAACAGCAAACTTCTTTTCAGAGCCGATAAATCCGCAAACCGATGTAATATTTCCAGCATCATTGCTACTCCGGACGCATTATCATCCGCACCATAAAATATATTGGTATCCGGTGGATTATTCCTGTCCGGCTTTTTCCCCAGATGGTCAAAATGAGCCGCAATCACAACATATTCATCTTTCATCCTGTCATCAATTCCTTTCAGTATGCCGAAAACATTATTGGATTTAAGAGTATTATCCTTTATCCTTAACGGAAACTCCTGCAACACAGGTTTTAGTCCGTTCTTTTCAAATACCGTTTCAATATACTTCCGTGCCAAAGTATCACCCTTAGTCATTGGAAATCTCCCTTCGAGTTCCCCGCTCGCAAGATAATAAACACTTTCTTTCATTGTCTGTGAAAACAACCCAAGAACAGCCGAAAGGCTAATTATAAACAAAATTATTTTTCTCATTTTCAACGGTTATATATTCTTTTGTTGTGTTAAATTCGGCGGCAAAGGTAATAAAATTTTCTTTCTATCGGTACGAGTTTCAAATATATTAAGACCTTACGCAAGGTAATTATTACCTGTACGGAGCGTTTTTGTACAGGTTCCGGTGGTTTCGGTACCGGTTCCGGTGGCTTCGGTACAGGTTCCGGTGGCTTCGGTACAGGTTCCGGCGACTTCGGTACAGGTTCCGACAGTTCCGGTAACATTACCGACGGTTTTCGTAATGTTAAATATCTGTTTTGTATCAGCCCTTATGTATTGATTTGTGGTATAATTTGTAGCGATATTGTTTTTGTTTTGTATTTTTTTTGTATCTTTGCAGCCGTTAAAAATAAGCAAATAATGAATTTAACATTAAAAATATGGCGACAGGACAACGCCGGAACAAAAGGACACTTTGAAACATATCATTTGGACAACATTTCTGCCGAATGTTCTTTTTTAGAGATGTTGGATATTCTTAATGAGGGGCTTGTGAATAAGGTTGCCCATCCGGTTTGTTTTGATAATGATTGTCGGGAAGGGATTTGCGGAATGTGCGGACTTTACATCAATGGGCGTCCTCACGGCAATGACGACGGCATAACTACCTGTCAATTACATATGAGGCATTTCCATGACGGCGAAACCATAACCATAGAACCCTGGAGAGCCAAACCTTTTCCTGTTATCAAAGATTTGGTAGTTGATAGAACTGCTTTTGATAAAATTATTCGGGAAGGCGGTTATATTTCCGTTACAACGGGCGGAGTACCTGACGGAAATGCCATTCCAATCCCAAAGTCCAAAGCAGACGAAGCAATGGACAGTGCGGCATGTATCGGATGCGGGGCTTGTGTTGCTGCGTGTAAAAATGCAAGTGCTATGCTTTTTGTTTCGGCGAAAGTATCTCAATTTGCTCTTTTGCCACAGGGGAAACCCGAAGCAGCAAAACGAGTTGCGGCAATGGTGAAAAAAATGGACGAATTAGGTTTCGGCTCCTGTACCAATACCTATGCGTGTGAGGCGGAATGTCCCAAACAAATCAAGCGTTCCAATATCGCACGACTGAATCGTGAATTTTTCAAATCAAAAGTATTTAGCGAAGAATAAAAAACAGGTATTTATGATACTCCTTGTAATAATTATAGTGCTGGCTCTTTTATTTGACTTCATTAACGGTTTTCATGATGCAGCCAATTCAATAGCAACCATCGTATCTACAAAAGTCCTTTCACCCTTTCAAGCGGTTCTTTGGGCAGCCTTTTTTAATTTCGTTGCCTTCTTTATCGCCAAGTACATAATAGGTGAATTCGGCATAGCAAACACGGTTGCCAAAACGGTATATCCGCAATTTATTACCCTGCCTATCATACTTTCGGGTGTTGTAGCCGCAATTATCTGGAATCTTGCTACGTGGTGGCTTGGCATACCTTCGTCTTCGTCCCATACATTGATTGGAGGCTTTGCCGGAGCAGCCATTGCAGCCGCAGGTTTCGGAGCAATACAATCTCCGGTTATCATAAAAATAGCCAGTTTCATTGTTTTAGCCCCGTTTATCGGTATGGTAATTTCGCTTTTATTCACAATAGCGGTGATGTATATATGTCGCAGAATCAGTTTCTCAAAAACAGAAAAGTGGTTCAAACATTTGCAACTTCTGTCTTCTGCAATGTTCAGCATAGGGCATGGTTTGAACGATTCGCAAAAGGTTATGGGTATCATAGCCGCTGCTTTGATTGCGGCACATCCTTTGGGAATAGGTATGGGAGTTCAATCTGCTGCCGACATCCCTTCTTGGGTAGCCTTCTCCTGCTTTACCGTCATATCACTGGGAACAATCAGCGGCGGTTGGCGAATAGTTAAAACTATGGGAGGCGGTATCACCAAAGTAACACCACTGGAAGGATTTGTGGCTGAAACTTCCGGTGCATTAACTCTTTATTTAACAGAGATATTGAAAATACCTGTAAGCACAACTCATACTATCACCGGAGCAATCATTGGTGTTGGTGCAACCAAACGCCTTTCGGCAGTGCGTTGGGGAGTAACAAAAAAACTTATGACGGCGTGGCTGCTTACTATTCCTGTGAGTGCATTGTTGGCAGCGGGAATTTATTGTATTACCAATTTATTTTTGTAATTTTGCAGCCTCAAAACAGAATAACGGAAAGATGCTAGAGCGGTCGAATAGGACGGTCTCGAAAACCGTTGTACTCTTTCGGGTACCGAGGGTTCGAATCCCTCTCTTTCCGCCAAAACAAGTAAGAGTGCAGAGTCAAACCTTTTTTAATTGTTTTTGTACATTTGCCCTCTCAAAGTTGAATAAAAAAGAAATAAACAACAAACAAAATGAAAATAATGGGCAAATTACATAGGTTTATGAACAAAATTATCTGCTTGATGGTAATAACATGGTGTTTAATAGGTGTCTCATCATGTACTACTCCTAATTTTTATCAAATTTATAAGGTTACTCCTGTAGATGATAATATTTATGTTGCCAATAAATCATTGGTATATGAAGATAATAATTGTAAAGTTGCTTACAATTTTTGGGGTGAAGGAGGATATGCAGGCTTCCTAATGTACAATAAAACAGATAAAAACATCTATATTAATAAAGCAAAGAGTTTCTTTATTTGTAATGGGATAGCATACGATTATTTTTTGAATCGTACTTTTACTCAATCATCAAATTTTTCTTCTACATTAGTAAATCGTTATAACTTTGCAAATAATTCAGAAACAGTAAATGCAAATTATTCTATATTTGCAATAGGAGATTATATATATGGGAATGACAATATTACAAACGGAAATACTTCGTCCGTAACTACTTCAACTACGAATGGTTATTATAGTGGTCAATCAATATCTATTAAAGAAAGTGAATTAGTATGTATTCCACCAAAATCTGCAAAAGTTATACAAGAGTATAAAATAACAGCAAGCGTTTACAGAAATTGTAATATTTATTTATATCTTCCATATTACTATAATACGGGAAACCCAAATAATGAAAAAATGTATACCATTAAATTTATGGAAAATGATAGTCCGTTAGTTTTTAGTAATTGTATTTCTTATTCTGTTAATGATAGTGTAAATTTAATTAATTTTGAAAATAAGTTTTATGTATCAGAAATAACAAATTATAGAGAGGTGGATTTTGTTGAATCCAAACGAATCGAAATATGTGGAGAAAGAGGCTATTCTTTAGAAGAATACTTTAAATACGTATCACCTGATAAATTCTATATAAAATATAATAAGAAAGTTTCTACTTATGATGAAAAAGTATTTTCACATTAAATGGTGATTGCTTGATCAATAATGCCCGATAGAAATTTAATCTGTCTAACTTTGTTGTTTTTTAGTATATGGAAAATATTTTGTATTTTTGCCCTCTCTAAATTAAATAAAAAAGAAATAAAGTAATACTTTGATAATAATTAAATAAAATTAAATATGAAGAAATTTATAATGGTAGCGGTTTTAGCAATCGCAATGGTTGCTTCCCTTAATGCAAAGGGACAAAGTGTTGGACAAACATTTTCAGTTAGTGGAGTTTACTACAAAATCACAAGTCTTTCACCAAATGAAGTACAACTTGGTAATGGAAATGGTTGGGCTTTTGCATATGACCCAACAGGGCATTACACTATTTTAGATTCTGTAACGGGTGGGACAAATAATCGAACCTATTCCGTTACGTCAATAGGAAATGGTGTTTTTGGCGGTTGCAGCGGTTTAACTTATGTAACTATTCCTAATTCCGTCACATCAATAGGAGCTAATGCTTTTTATCATTGCAGCGGTTTAACATCTATAACAATTCCTTATTCCGTTACGTCAATAGGTATTGATGCTTTTGTTGGTTGCAGCGGCTTAACTGCAATAAACGTATCTGGCACAAATTTTAAGTTGGCAAATAATGTTGGCTCAACACAAGTTGTGATACCTTATAATGATAATGGTTTGAATGATACTTGTGGAAATGTTGTTGGTTGTTTAGCAATAGGTGATTTAACTATTCCTGCTTCCGTTACGTCAATAGGTATGTGGGCTTTTTATGGTTGCAGCGGATTAACTTCGGTAACTATTCCTAATTCTGTTACGTCAATAGGAACTTCTGCTTTTGGTTTTTGTAGTGGTTTAACTTCGGTAACAATTCCTAATTCGGTTACGACAATAGGAGATGAGGCTTTTATATATTGCAGCGGCTTAACTTCAGTAACTTGGAATGCGGTTAATTGCACTTTGCCTACTTATATTTCCTACTATTACTATCCTTTTTATAATATGACATCAATAACCAATGTAACTATTGGAGACAGTGTGCAAGTAATACCTAATTATCTTTTTTATGGTTGCAGCGGAATAGATACTATTGTTTCCAATGCAACAACTCCGCCAACTATTTCTTCAAATACATTTAGTGGAGTATCAACAAACATTCCTGTTATTATCCCTTGCGGCACATACACGGCTTATCACTCTGCTCCATACTGGAGTAATTTTCAGCATTTAGTTGTAAATGGCAATGTAGATACTACATCTTACAATGTGTCAATATGTAATCGCCCGACAGATACTTATACGGACGCTAATTTCACTACACCTTTGCATAATCCCGGAACGTATTATGCTTATTTGACTAATGAATCGGGTTGCGACAGCGTGATTGTGTTAAATCTTTCTTATTATCCGCAAGTGCCTGTTACCAA
>JAISTG010000013.1 GCA_031272705.1 Bacteroidales bacterium
CCTAAAAGTTCTACATCTTCCCCTAAAACTTTTATATCCTCCCCTAAAAGTTCTACATCTTCCCCTAAAACTTTTATATCCTCCCCTAAAAGTTCTACATCTTCCCCTAAAACTTTTAAGCCATGGCTTAAAGAACGGATTTTTTTATTTTGCGATATTGTTCAATTCCTTGCGGATAATCCTCAAACAATCTACTAAAAAACCGAATTCGGAAAGCAATCTCCGCATATCTTCTTCGGGTTGTGGGGTTTGGAGTTGGGCTTGTATGGAAGTTTTACGCTGTTCAAGTTTATGCCATTTGAGGTATAAGAGAGTCTGTTTGATGTGTCTATCAACCACATCGGGGTCAAGTCGGTCGGGAATGTTGATATTATAACGCTCATGCCACAAAGGGCTGACCGCATACTTCTCATTCTCAAACAGAAGAGCCGTTATTTCTTTACGCAAAGTCTCATTCTCCGAAGCAATAAAAAGATTCAAATCGGGCAAAGCATTATTCTTTGTAATGTAATCGTGATAGATGTCAATAATACTCTGATATATAGGATTATCAAAAGCAATCCCCTCGTTCTTAATGTCGGAAATGACGTATGAAGCGGTCATAAAGGTTTGTGTTTCCAACTTATCTTCCTCCGTTATGACATCCTGACGAGTTATAATGTTACTGTAATTAAGCAGAAGTTCTATTATGCTACGTTCTTGATTGTTATCGGGATACGGATTTTCTATTTCCTGCCTTGCAACGTGCGGGTCGCTGATTTGTTCTTGCGTATTTACTACTTCCTGTTCTGTTTCCTTAAAGTCCTTAAACTGTTTCTGTCGCAGGATTTTTGCTAATTCTTTCGCCAAAACTTCTTCCTTCATTGCCAAAATGGACGAACACTGCTGTATATAAGTCGTTCGCTCTATCAAATCGGGAATTTTGCTTATAGATAAAAGGATTTCCTTAATGAGAGACGCCCTTTTAACAGGGTCATCTTTGGCATCGGCAAGCAGGAGATTGGTTTTGAATATGATGAAATCGTGAGCCTCTTCGGTAATATAGCGTTGAAAATCGGCTTGAGTATGCTTTCGTGCAAATGAATCGGGGTCATCACCATCGGGAAACAGCACAATACGGACTTTCAATCCGTTTGCAAGGAACATATCTATTGCCCTGAAGGCAGCGTGAATACCTGCCGCATCTCCATCGTAAAGGATTGTAACATTGGAAGAGTAACGTTTGAGCAGTCTTATTTGATCCTCGGTCAGTGCAGTGCCGCTTGTAGCCACTACATTCTTTACTCCCTGCTGCGACATCATAACTGCGTCCATATTTCCTTCAACCAAATAACACAGGTCTTGCTTTGCGATATGTGTCTTTGCCAAATGAAGTCCGAAAAGAACCTTCCCTTTGGAATAAATTATGCTTTCAGGCGAATTAACGTACTTTGCCTTACTTTTATCCGAAGTTAAAATTCTGCCTGTGAAGCCTATGGGACGTCCGCTGACCGAATAAATGGGGAAAATCACCCTTCCACGAAAGCGATCGTAGTGTTTGCCTGTCTCTTCCTTCTCAATGGTGAGACCGGATTTCACAAGAACATCAATACTATAGCCTTGCGATAAAGCATAATCGGTAAAGTCCGTCCATTTTTCTTTACAATATCCCAGCCCCCATTGCTTAACGGTTTCTTCTGTCAAATCCCGCTCCCTGAAATACGACATTCCTATCTGTATTCCTTCGCTGTCTGTGAGCAGAATTTGATGAAAATACTTTTGAGCAAACTCATTGACGTGGAAAACAGCGTCTCGCTCGCTCTGCATAGCCAATGCTTCAGGAGAGGCTTGTTCTTCTTCTATCGGAATGCCGTAACGAGCTGCCAAAAACCGCAATGCCTCAGGGTAAGTAAAGTGTTCGTGCTTCATAAGGAAGCGTACGGCGTCCCCTCCTTCACCACAGCCGAAGCATTTGAAAATTCCGCGTGCAGAATTGACATTAAAGGACGGTGTTTTCTCATTATGAAACGGACATAAGCCGATATAATTCGCTCCACGTTTGCGAAGTTTAACGAATTGTCCGATAACATCTGCTATATCGGTGGCATCGAGTATCTTTTGTATATCTTCCTGCTTTATCATTGCAGAAGGGGCTGTTGTTAAATGGTCATTCCGCCATCTACAGAGAGGGTATGCCCGTTTATATAAGCCGCTTCGTCGCTCGCAAGGAAGCAATAGGCATTTGCTATTTCCTCAGGCTTTCCCAGACGTTGCAATGGCACTTTGGCTTTCATTTGTTCAATGACATTTTCGGGCATTTTGGCTACCATTTCCGTAGATATAAAACCCGGAGCCACGCAATTACAGGTTACACCTTTGCGTCCGAGTTCGCGTGCCAGCGTTTTGGTCATTCCAATTAAGCCACTCTTAGTTGCGACGTAGTTTGTCTGACCAAAATTACCATATAAGCCAACGACCGATGAAGCATTGATTATCCTGCCATAACCATTGGCAACCATATATTCACTAACGGCTTTCACGCAATAAAAAACTCCGGTAAGATTAACATCAATTACCTGTTGCCATTGCTCAACGGACATCTTCTTAATAGTAGCATCACGCGTTATTCCTGCATTATTTATCAGTATGTCAATATGTCCGTACTTTTCTGCAACGATTCGTGCGGCTACTTCTACCTCTTCATATTTTGCTGTATTGACCCGCTGAAACATTGCTCCCAACTGCTTAGCCAGAGCATTGCCTCGCTCTTCGTCAAGATCCCAAAGAATCACCTTTGCACCTTCCTGTGCAAATTTAATCGCTGTTGCTGCTCCTATACCAGCCGAACCACCTGTGATAATCGCTATTTTATTCTCTAATCTGTTCATTATATAATCTTTATTTAGTGTTATAATTACATTGTTTTACGCTTGCAAAGATAGCATAAAATTTTCAATTATACGGAAACTAATAAAAATATTGGCGAGGATGCTTACTTGCCAATCCGTCCAATCATTTAGTTTTCTTATATTTTCAGGGGATTATAACAAAAACAAATAATATGAAGACATCTGTTTGGAGATGCTCAAAGATAGTGAATTTTGTGTGATTTACGATGGAAAAAACTATTCTGTCTAAAAAGATTTTTCAACAACAACGGTTTCAATATGTTCTATGAGTACGTATTTGAAGTCGGTAAAGGCAAAACAGATAGCAATGGAAAGCATCTCAACCAATAGGGTATCAATATGTGACACCCTGTTGGAAAATGGCTTTGACTTGAAATTAGTTAATCCGTTGCACATATAGCAATTGCCTGGATGCAAGAGGCGATTCCGTTTGCAAAGAGACCAATGTTACCTGCCCGATTGGGCATAAACACACAAACATGAGTTAATGCTTGTCCCGTAAAACGGATAAGCCAAACTTACGGGGGAAAAGTGCGAGCCGCCCAATAAAAAAGCGAAACAGTGAAAAAGGAAAGCAAAAGCCGGAATTTTGCGTTTAATGGCATAATGGACAAAAATGTTGGTTTTTATCTTTATTTATGTTAAAAGCAATTAAATAAGTCTTTACCTTAGTTTAACAATTGCAAAATTACAACTTTTTAGGATTAAATAAATAGTTGTTATTTCAAAATAAATTAGTACTTTTGCAGCCTCAAAATAATAAAATACATAATAATATAAAATAATAAAAAATACAAATGATTACACGTTTAGACGATATTATCAACGAAGTAAAGGCAAAAGGCAAAAAGCGTCTTGTTGCTGCGTATGCAAATGATTCTCATACAATTGGAGCAACATCAATGGCTGTTGATTTGGGCGTAATTGACGCTACGCTCGTGGGGGACATTGAAACCATAAAACAGGTCTGCCAAAAGGAAGGTATCAATGTTGAAAAGTACAGATTGGTACAGGAGGCAGATGAACAAAAGGCTGCAAACAAGGCAGTTGAATTGATAAACAACGGTGAGGGAGATATACTTATGAAGGGCTTATGCACGACAGACAAGTATATGCGTGCCATATTGAACAAGGAAAAGGGATTGATGCCCGGCGGAAAGCCTGTTCTGTCACACGTAACTGTCTTTGAAGTACCTTCTTATCACAAATTGCTGATTACTTCCGATGTTGCGATAATTCCTGCTCCCGATTTCGCTCAAAAGGTTGCGATTACAAATTATGTAATCAATACAGCAAAAGTTTTAGGCATAGTAACACCAAAAGTAGCGTTGATTGCAGCCACCGAACAAATGAGTGTAGGAATGCAGGCGTGCGTTGACGGGGCATTGATTACAGCAATGGCGAATCGTGGTCAAATAAAGGGTGCGTTGATTGACGGTCCGTTGGCTATGGACGTTGCTATAGACCGTGAAAGTGCTGAAATAAAGAAATTAAAAGGAGAAGTGGCAGGCGATGCTGACTGTTTGGTATGGCCAAACATTGAAGCCGGCAACGTATTCTACAAGACGGCAACCAAATTAGCAAAAGCCGAACTTGCAGCAATGGTTGTTGGAGCAAAAGTACCTTGTGTCCTTTCGTCAAGAGGCGACAGCACTAAAACGAAAATGTATTCCATAGCACTGGCTGCTCTTTCTGCAAAATAGACTTCCCGTTACGGAAAAGCAAAACACCTGATTATGAAATTGATATAATCAGGTGTTTTTGTTATGTAAAAGAATAAATTCTTATTTTTCTATTTTAATTCTTGCATCAACCGCAACAACAGCCGTTGGAGACCCCAACAATGGATTCAAATCCATTTCTGCAATCTCAGGTGCTGCCTGCACAAGAGCAGAAACACGTGCTATCTGGTCTGCATACAGATCTTCATTCACAGGTTCTTGACCACGTGTTCCCTGAATCATTTTATAACCTTTCAAACGTTTAATCATAGCCTTTGCTTCCTTTACTCCAACAGGCGCAAGTCCCGCAGTAACATCTTTTAAGACCTCTATAAAGATACCGCCAAGCCCACACAAAACCTGATGTCCAAACAACGGCTCACGCATTGCCCCAATAAATATCTCCGTTCCAAACAACATAGGATAACATTGTACGGCATACGTGTCTTTAATATGAATTAAACGTTCAAATTCCGCACGAACAGCCGCCTCATTCTTCACATTAAGAGAGACCCCTCCTACATCTGATTTATGGACAGGTCCTACTACTTTCATAACCAAAGGATACCCAACACGATTAGCAAATCTTACCGCTTCCTCTACGTCATCCGTAGATATGTCTTCTGCATGATTGATACCTGCTGCGTCCAATAATTTATTCAAAACCTTAACATCAAGGTATCCATTCTCACATCCGTCAATTATTTCCCTTATTTTAGCAACATCAATCTTCACCAAATCATCGTCTTCAAAAGGAACAGGAGTATCAACTATGCGAGCAACAGCGTTACCAAAGACTGTCTCATCCGGAAAGTAAGTATTACCCATCTCAACAAACTCTTTTACCTCTTCACCTGCAACCATCGTTGAAGGAAGAATAGGAAATATCGGTTTTTTAGTATGTTTTATCCTGTCGTTAAGCACGTGATATGCCTCAAAAATAGGGGATAAACCCGGTGTTCCAAAGATTACACACATTGCATCAATGTTATCAAAGTCATTATTGCAAGCATCTATAATTTCTCCTAACTGTTCAGGCGTACCTGTTGCGAGAAAATCTATCGGATTGGCAACAGATGAACCTGCAAAAAGTTTTTCCAGTAAAGCGTTAGCCTTTTCGCCTTCAATGTGAGGTATGTTTTGTCCTGCCTTACTCAAAGCATCGGTCAGCATAACCGCAGGACCTCCTGCATGAGTTATGATTGCCATATTGTTTCCCTTAAATCGCGGATAAGTAAATATGGATGCAACGGTACATAACTCCTCTCTGCCATAGCAACGCACTATTCCAGCCTTGCGAAACAAAGCATCAACGGCAACATCACTTGAAGCTAAAGCCCCTGTGTGTGAAGATGCTGCACGAGAACCTGCTTCACTGCAACCAGCCTTTATTGCCGCTATCTTAACTCCTTTTTTGGCTAATGAACGAGCGTGTTTCAAGAGTTTTTGAGGGTTCTTTATGTTTTCAATATACATCATTATCACTTTGGAACTTCCTTCGGCAAATACCTCATCGTGATATTCCAATATATCTTCAATTCCTAACTGTGCCGAATTCCCAACAGCCCAGCAGTGATTGAAATGTAAGCCCTGCTGCATTCCTATATCCATTATGAAACAGCCCGTTGCACCGCTGCCCGTTATGAAATCAACACCCTTTGGCGAAGATTTAGGGAAAGGTTTTGAGAATATGGCGTGATGATAAGGCGTAAAAATTCCCGTACAGTTAGGTCCAATCAAACAACCTCCAAATTTCTCAATTTGGGTTACTAATCGCTGTTCAAGTTCCTTTCCTTCCTTGCTTTCTTCTCCAAAACCCGCGGAGATAATGATAAACGCCTTTGTTTCCTTTTGCTCTGTCAGCACCTTAACCGTTTCTTCCGTGAATTTGGAAGCAATAGCCAGCACCGCTAAATCTACCTTTGGCAAATCGGCAACATTTTTATAACATTTCAAACCTTGAATTTCATCTTCTTTTGGATTGACAGCATAAATCTGTCCCTTAAATCCGCCTTCACGAATGTTTCTTAATACGGCACCACCCGGCTTATACACGTCATTAGAAGCCCCGATTACTGCTATACTTGCCGGATTTACCAGTTCTTTTGTTACTTTCGTACTCATATATGTTATATTTTAATTTCTTATAATTTTGCAAAGGTACAACTTTTCTTGCAAATGACAATCAAAAATTTCTTTTTCTTTACTCTTATCTTGATTATAATTTTCTAAAATCAAATTACGGTTCTCCGAAATCAAATTATAGAACGCTATAATTTAATTTCAGAAAATTAGAATCAAGTTTTAGAAAATTATAATTTGATTTCAAGGAAACGAATGGATAAAGTACAATGACAGATTTATATAAAGTAAAATTGAAACGACCCGTAATAAACAGTAAATCAAATGAAATGTTTATATTTTCAACGTTTATAATGTTAAAGTAAGTATTGCAGAAATTGCAAAGGCTGTTGAGGATGCCAAAACCCGATAAGCCATTGAAGAAAAGGAGAGTAGAGATTGATTTTAAGAGAGTTAGAAACTTTCACTCAACTGTTTGATTTCCGTATTGGCAGGAGCATCCTCGTAAAGTATTCTATAAACAGCGTCAGCAATGGGAATGTGAGCCTTAATTGATTGATTGATTGCGTGAATGCTTTTTGAAGCGTAGTACCCTTCTGCTATCATACTCATTTCTAATTGAGCTGACGCAATGGAATAGCCTTGTCCAAGCATTTGACCGAAGGTTCGGTTACGGCTATGTTGAGAATACGCAGTTACAAGTAAATCACCAAGATATACACTGCGATTTATGTTCCGTTCTTCACAGGGAGCAATTTTGTCCAAAAAGGTTTCCATTTCCACGATGGCACGTGTAATTAACACAGATACAAAGTTATCGCCGTAATTCAAACCCTTGCAAATGCCGGCAGCAAGAGCGTAAATATTTTTCAGCACTCCGCCGTATTCAATGCCTGTTATATCGGTACTTGTGGTCGTTTTGACGTAACGACATGCAAATTTGGTAGCGAAATGTTTGGCAAGCGTCTCATTTTTAGAACCTATGGTAAGATAAGTAAGTCGTTGAGCGGCAATTTCCTCAGCATGCGATGGACCACTGACTACTGCCTGATGTTCCATACTTAATCCGTATTTATCATATAGAAAATCAGCGACTATCCGGTTTGTTTGTGGTACTATACCCTTTACTGCCGAAATCACATTCTTTCCCTTAAAATCATTATTTGTTAGCCCTTTCAAACTGTCTGCAAGAAAGGCAGAAGGGATAACAAGTACTATGTTTTTAGTTTCAGTAACAATATCTTCTATCTTTGTACTGATGTGTATTTTATGGCTGTCCAACTCGCAGGAACGCAGGTACAGAGCATTATAACCATACTTTCGTACGCTCTTTTCAATAGCCTTTTCCCTCACCCACCAAAAGACTTCGTTATGATTTTCGCTTGCTATCTTAACTATTGCTGTTGCCCAACTGCCACCGCCCAATACTGCTATTTTCATTTATAATACGTTGTTAATGTGTTATTTGTTATCATTCAAAAGGAAGATGGATTCCATTGCTTTTTTACTGTTCTCATCTGTTATGACGTTAAACGACGGAGCAGGAGTCAATATGATTTTGTAATTGCCGTTTTCCGCAGGTTCAATGCCTTTAAGGGCTTGCGAAGAGCAGTAAAAATTCATCTTTTCGTTCAATTGCAAAAAATATTCTCCGTTACTTAACTCCAATATGTAATCACCGGAATGCAGAACGTTAATTTGCTGTCCGTCATTGAGGACAACAACGGATTGTTTGCCCTTTGTGTAAAAATAACTTATCGTTTCAATATCCGCAAACATCACACTATCGGCACTAAATAGGGCTACCTCAAAACTAATCAAAGCATCATCGTTATAGATTTTGCGTCCAATAATGCGTTTATTTTCTTCATAGACATTCCAAGTTCCAATGCGTTTGTCATTATGATATTGCCCTGTGATATAAAGGTCTCCTCCTGTGGTGTATTCTTTGTATTCACCATTTCTAACATTATCTTCGTAATTTACATAAGCGTATTCGCCATTGTAAGTCCTTTCAAGACAGATGCCGTTCTTTTTATTATTTTTATAATGCGTCTCTTCAATGACCTTACCTGACTTGTTAAATGTTAGCCAAACACCTTCTTTCATTCCGTTTTTGTAGTTTTGTTCGCTTATTTTAATACCTTGTTCCGAGTAAGTTACCCAAAGACTGTCCTTTTTCCTATCAAGATAAAAACCTTCTGCCATTTTTTCACCGTTTGGATAAAAAACAGTTGTTGTTCCACGCCTTCCGTTATCGGCGAAGAAAGTTTTGGCTTTCAATTTGCCGTTAGGATAATAGTATTTGAACCAACCCGTTTCATAGTCATCAACGAATGTGCCTTCATAAACCTTAAAGCCTTTTTTGTTCGTTTTTGTCCAAACACCCTGTTTGCGACCCATTTTGTCCGTTTCGTTTTGTGATATGGCATTGCAGGCAAATAATGCCACAAATAACAAACTACATACCGCCTTTGTTTTTAACATATTGTGCATATTCTTTTAACGTTTTATATTTTCTGTCAATAATTTCCGGATACTTGCGAGATAACTTTGTATTGTCGGCAATTAAAACCGTATTCATTTTTAACCATTTTCCGAAAAGCATATCCGACAAACTATCTCCTACCATTACGCTATTCTTAAAGCGTATTTCGGGATATATTTTGCGGGCTTGAAGTCCCATTCCAACTTTTGGTTTTCGGCAAAAAGAATTATCGCACTCCAAAGCCGAACAATGTAACACGCAATCTATTCTTCCTCCATTTATGGTTACCTCCTGTTTCATTTTTTCAGTGATATGGCAAAAGTCTTCCTCTGTCATAAGTCCTTTTCCTATGCCTTGCTGATTTGTTACCACTATTATTCTGTGGAAAAACGGCGAAAGTATACTCAAAGCCTCAAGAACGTTATCTTCAAATACAAATTCACTCCATTGACATACGTATCCGTCAATGATTCTTTTGTTTATAACTCCGTCCCTGTCTAAAAATAAGGTAGGTTTCAATGATTTCTATTTAAGGTGTTTATTTTTCAATGTAAGTTCAAAGACATTCCGCAAAATTCTTTCTTCAATATCGGAGAATGTCATTTCTCTCCGCATATACATTCTGCGAGCAACATCCACCGCTTTATCAAAATCATATATCTTTAAGCCACTTTGTCCTCCCCAAACAAAGGAAGGTATAAAGTTTCTTTGATAGCCGTGTCCAAAAACATTGGAAGATACTCCCACAATAGTACCTGTATTGAACATTGTGTTAATTCCGCATTTGGCATGGTCAGCCATAATCGTTCCACAAAAAGTTTGACCGGTCGGAATGAAAGTATTTTGAGCAATAGACCACAAACGTACCTCTTCATAAGTATTTTTCAGGTTGGAAGCATTTGTATCCGCTCCAATGTTACACCATTCGCCTATGACGCTATTACCCATGAATCCATCGTGAGCCTTGTTTGAATACCCCAAAATCACTACATTAGCCAACTCTCCGCCTACTTTGGAATACGGACCAAGTGTTGTAGCACCGTAAATCTTTGCACTGAGTTTCAATACCGAATGTTCACACATTGCAAATGGTCCCCTAACAACCGAATTCTCCATTATCTCGGCATCCTTACCTATATATATAACGCCTTCGCGTGCATTCAGCGTTGCACATTCAACAGTTGCTCCTTCTTCTATGAAGATACGTTCGGGGCAAATGACTTTATTGCTTTCGCTTATTGGAGCAGATTTCCTTCCTTTTGTAATCAGGACAAAATCATCGTTTATAGCACGTTCGTTCATTACAAATATATCCCACGGATTTACAATTTGTATATAATCAATGTTCCCAATATCAATCCGTTCCGATATTTCAGCCTCATCAGACAGGAATTCGTCTTTGGTTTTGTGCATTGCGATTATGTTATCGCCTACAATTAGGGTTTGATGAGGCTGTAAGGCTTTCACCTTTTCTATAATGCTGTCCGTCGGACACACAGATCCGTTTATCAAAATCATTGAATCCGAAAGTTCTATCGGATATTTCTCACTCAAATAATCTTCTGTGAGGGTTGAAGTTTTACAACCGAGATATTTTTCCCACTTTTCCCTGATGGTTAATATCCCTACACGGATTTCACATACGGGACGGATGTATGTTAGTGGTTTAAGGCTGTCGCGAGATGCGTCATCAAAAATAATGTAATTCATATTGTTTTGTTGTTAATTTATTGTAATAACGTATTTTTTTGTTTTATGTTGTGTTTTTTAATGTACAAAAAAAGCCCTATCGGTTTTTGACAGGACTTTATTGTAATTAACCATATTTTTTAGAGCGAAGGTTTTTTACGATTCTTGTATTTGCTTTCAAACTTATCAACACGTCCTGCCGTATCTACGAGTTTGACTTTTCCTGTAAAGAACGGGTGAGACGTATTGGAGATTTCCAGTTTTATAAGAGGGTATTTAACTCCGTCAATTTCAATCTCATCTTTTGTATTTGCACAAGAGCGAACAAGAAACATTTCTTCGTTTGATGTGTCTTTGAAAGCACAAATACGATAACTTTTTGGATGAATATCTTTCTTCATTTTACTTTGATTATTAGCCGTTTAGCCATTATACTAAACGATTTTAATTAACATTTTACTTTATTTTCAGGTTGCAAAAGTACAACTTTTTTTTCAATTACCAAAGTTTTGTTAATAAAAATTATGATAAACGCACGAAAATTTCCCCCAAAATAGATATTTATACTTGTATATAGAAATTTGATCTTATATTAGCGACACAACTTAACTTGCGGAATTCTAAGGTAAAAAATAATTTTTTTGACTTTTCCTTAGGTTCGTGGTTTTACATAACTCTATTAGTCTTTAAGCATATAAATAAGTATTTATTCCAACTTTCAATAGCAGTTTGATTGTTAATCCCTAAAAAAATTGTACTTTTGCAATCATTAAAAAGAGAATATTTTTCTCTTAAAGTATCTTGAACCTAAAATTTTAATATTATGTTATTTGCAGAGAATAGTTTGCTCACATATTTAACTGACGAAAAGCAATCAAGACGCAAAGGTGGCTTGTATCACAAAACGCAGGTAGATCTTGCCTACAATTCAAATCGTATTGAGGGCAGTCGCCTGACCGAAGAACAGACCCGCTATATTTTTGAAACACGCACCATTGGTTTCAAAGACGAAGAAGCCGTTCCGATAGATGATATTATTGAAACATCCAATCACTTCGTCGCGTTTGACTATTTGCTTGATACCGTTAAAAATCATCTGACAAACGACTTTATCAAAGACTTTCACCGCATTTTGAAAACAAGCACTTCCGATACTGCAAAACCTTGGTTTCGGGTTGGCGACTGGAAAAAACTTGCCAATGAAGTCGGCGGGACAGAAACCACAAAGCCCGAAGAAGTTGAAAAAGAAATGAATAAATTGAATGATTGGTACAGTTCCCTGTCTGAAATCATGTTTGAAAATATCGTCGAATACCATTATTGCTTCGAGAAAATCCACCCATTTCAAGATGACAACGGCAGAATTGGACGGTTGATAATGTTTCGTGAATGTCTGCAAAACGGCGTTGTTCCGTTTATTATTGACGAGCGGCACAAACAGTTCTACTATCGCGGCTTAAAGGAATTTGCAACGGTAAGAGGTTATTTACTTGATACTTGCCTTTCGGCACAGGATACTTATAAGGAGTGGATTAAGTATTTTTATGGGAAATAAAAAAATAGAAGGAAAAATATGAAATATACTCTCGAACAGCAGGTAAACAACCGGGTAAACGATACCCTTAGGAAATTGGGGCTGAAAGACAATGAAATCGGCTTCGAAAGCAATATGAGCGATTACTTGAAAGAAGCGCTCCGTGGTTCTGCCAAAACGCAGAACAAAACCAATTTCGGCAAGCCCGACTTTATCATTGAAAAGTATAAAACCAGCAAAATAGCGGGGCGTTACATCCCCGTGCTGATTGAAGACAAGTTGCACAATAATAAACTGATTGCCTCAAATAAAGACGGCATTAAACGCGATGAGGCATCCATTCGCGGTTTTGCGGTGAATGGCGCCATCAATTATGCCACATCTGCCATTGCAAGCAAAAAATATGACGAAGCCGTAGCTATTGGCATCACAGGCGAAAGCGCCGAAGAAATCCGTATTAAGGTTTATTATGTTTACGGCTCAACCTTTGATTCGGTGAAAGAAATGCCATCATATACCACGCTTAATTTCCTTGAAAACGAAAATACCTTTGCCCAATTCTACAAAGATGCCACCCTCACCGAAGAGGAAAAACACCGCATACTCATTGACAGCCGCGAAAAACTCGGCAAATACTCCAAAGAACTTAACAAACTGATGCACGACCACGCCATCACCGCCCCGCAACGGGTGCTGTATGTGTCGGGAATGTTGCTTTCAATGCAGGATATTGACGGTATGAACATCAAGGGATTAACCCCCGATGACCTGAAGGGTGCCGGCGGTAATCAACGCGACGGTTTGAAAGTGACGGCCCAGATAGCCGATTTTTTGTCGGCAAAGCAAATTCCTGCAAACAAAAGGGCGCTGATGCTGGCAAGTTTTGCTGAAATATCGAAAGACGAACAGCGCGATGAAGTGCAGAAGTTAAACCCTGCCGTTGCCCGCAATCTCGACAGCAAGGCAAGCATCAACAAGCAAATTTTCACCTACATTTACCAAAACATTTTTACCAGCATTGACGCAATGGCAGGGCATCTTGATATTATGGGCGAGATGTATTCCGAATTTCTGAAATACGCGCTGGGCGACGGCAAAGAAATCGGCATCGTTCTCACCCCGCCTTATGTTACCAAAATGATGGCGGAAATACTGAACGTGAACATGGACGACCGCGTAATGGACCTTGCCACCGGCTCGGCTTCATTCCTTATTTCGTCAATGGAAATGATGATTAACCAAACGGAGACCAAACTGTCGAAAGGTTCTACTGCCGCCAACAATAAAATTCAAAAGATAAAACAGGAACAACTCTTGGGCGTGGAACTGAACGCCGAAATGTACACCCTTGCCACCACCAATATGATTTTGCGCGGCGACGGCTCGGCACGCATCGAAAAAGGTTCTTCTTTTGACCGCCCAGAATCTCTTTACAAAGATTTTGCCGCCACCAAACTCCTGCTCAACCCGCCTTTCTCTTACGACGAAAACGGAATGCCCTTTATTGCCTTTGGCTTAAAGCAGATGCAACGAGGCGGCAGGGCGGCAATTATTATTCAGGACAGCGCGGGCAGTGGTAAAGCCGTCCGCTCCACTACCGAAATGCTGCGAAACAACACCCTCGTTGCAAGCATAAAGATGCCCACCGACCTGTTTCAACCTATGGCGGGCGTGCAGACAAGCATTTATGTTTTGGAAGCAGGCACGCCGCACGATGTGCAAAAAACCGTGAAGTTTATAGACTTCCGCAACGACGGCTACAAACGCACTTCGCGCTCGCTCAACGAAACCGACCACCCTCAACAGCGCTATGCCGATGTGGTGAAAATATTCAAGGCGGGAAGGCAGGCGCAGGTGGAAGCCGCGTGGAACCTGGACGAAACGTATGTAGAGGACTTTATTACCCTCAACGGTAACGACTGGAACTTTGACCAGCACAAGCGAATAGACACCCGCCCCACTTTACAGGACTTCAAACGCACCGTTGCCGACTACCTTGCGTGGGAAGTGAGCAACATACTGAAACAGCAAAACGCAGCGGAGGACGGCTTGGGAAAATAGATGCCCCGCTTAACCGAAAACTGCAACAGGTTAAGTGGGGCGAATTTGAAATTGGCAGGTTGTTTTCAAGTGAAAATGGAAATTTTGACATTCAAAAAGAACATTTGAACGGGAGGGGATATTTTGTTGTTTCTGCGGGCGAAACGGATAATGGAATTATAGGTAAAACAGATATAGACGCAAAAGTATTTGACGCCCAAACGATAACTGTTGATATGTTTGGAAATGTCTTTTATCGTAATTTCAAATATAAAATGGTAACACACGCCAGAGTTTTTAGTTTGAAAGCGAACAAGCAGATTACAGATAATCAGGGCTTGTTTTTGGCAAACTCAATGCTGTTTTTCAAAAAATTGTTTGGTTATGAAAATATGTGTTCGTGGGAAAAAGTTAAGGGCAAAAAAATCCAACTTCCCCTCACCGCCTCCGACGAGATAGATTTTGAGTTTATGGAAAATTTCATCGCTGAACTGGAGGTTCAACGCGTCGCTGAACTGGAGGCATATCTATCTGCTACCGGCTTGAAGGATTACACGCTTACCGCCGAAGAAGAGGCGGCAGTAAGGGAGTTTGAGAAAGTGGAGTGGGGAGAGTTTGAGATTGGCAGGTTGTTTGAAATATTGGACTTAAAGTTCAAGAAAAGCGTTTTTGACAAAATCAACGATATTTCAAAAATCAAAACCAAAGAATTTGATTTGCCATTAGTAAATGCAAAAAATGGCGATAATGGCGTTATGTATTACGGCAGAAGTAAAGATTTTGATATTGCCGAAATGACACTTGATATTGTTAATGACGGTGCGGTTTCAACAGGAAATGTTTATATTCAACCGCAAAAAACAGGTGTTTTATACAATGCTTATTTGGTAAAACCAAATTTTGAAAATGTAAATATCAAAACTTTGCTGTTTTTTGCTGCAACAATTGAAAAATCAATCAAACTAAAATTTGGTTATGAGAATAAAGCAAGTTGGGAAAAGGTAAAAAAAGAGAAAATCCAACTCCCCACCAGAAATGGCAACATAGATTATTCCTTTATGGAGTTATTTATCTCTGCCATTCAAAAAAGGGTAATAGCCGATGTGGTGCGGTATGCCGACAGGAAGATAGAGGCAACAAAGGAATTTTCTGTTGGAAGAGGACAAAAATAAAAGTAAAATCGGTATACATTAGATTTAAAGGGCGTTTCGTAAAAATGAAACGCCCTTTTAGTTTAACAAATCCTGATTATAAAAAATTAGTTGTTTCAAAAACTTTTTGTACCTTTGCAGCCTGTTTTTTTAATAATCATAAAATACGAAAGAAAAATGAAAAAAATGTTTTCAATGGCTATTATTTCAGCCTTTTGTCTTGGAGTAAATGCTCAAACTGTTAGAATACAACAGTCAATTACCCCTACTTCGGAAGATTCTAAGGTAATAAATCTTCCTAAACCTCGTAAAGAAGGTGGCAAACCTTTAATGAACTGCTTGAACGAACGGAAATCAATACGTAAATTCAGTGAAAAGCCGCTGGATTTGCAGGTTTTGGCGGATTTACTTTGGGCTTCTTACGGCATAAGCCGTGAGGACGGACGCAGAACCGCACCAACCGCTCGTAATGCACAGGACATATCAATTTATGTCGTTATGGAAAGCGGTATCTACCTGTGGGAAAGCACTAAAAATGTACTTATTCTAATAGAAAAGGGAGATTTCCGCAAGGAAACAGGACCTCAGGAATTCGTACCAACGGCTCAATGGAACATCGCCATAGTTTCCGATTTGAGTAAGTACGGAGATGTTAAGGATGTGGCGGCTGTTAAATACGGGGCTATGTCTGCGGGATATGTTTCGGAGAATATGTATCTGTATTGTGCGTCTTGTGATTTGGCAACGGTGGCTCGCGGAATGTTTAACCCCGAAGTGATGAATAAACTCTTGCGATTGAATGAAAATGAAATGGTTATGCTGATTCATTCGGTCGGAATGATGAGCCGATAACCAAGATTTATACACCAAAAAGAAGAGACCGATATATTGTTATCGGTCTCTTTTTTTTAGTTCTCTCAATAAATTATTGTTTTTCTTTTAGAAAAACAGTCTGAAGCCCAAAGTAATATTTGGATTTAAGACAATTCCGAAACCTGAAGCCGAAGCCTTGTACTCATATCCCGCCATTGGCTTAGTAGTGTAGGTCGTATTCATAAAGGAAATGCTGCCTGCTCCCAAATGTAAGGCGATGTTGTCGGTTAAGTGGAAGTCAAAACTCAATGGCTGCAACTCTACACCAAATCCAAACAAGTCTCCTGTTGTTTCATTGCTTACAGAACCGACGGTTGTCTCCGTTGATTCTCCGCCAAACCCGATTGCAATGTAGAGGGCAGGGGCATAAACAAATTTATCACTCAAAGGCAGGAAATAATGTACCTGAGGAAGGAGTGAAAACGTGTTGGTTTTATCAACCGTTGTTGTGTTTGGAACGGATTCATCGGTAGTTTTGTCAAGGTCAAAGCCTATTCCAAGACCTATTGCCAAGTGATCCGTAACCATATACGCCGCATTCACACCGATACCGAAAGTAAAGGTGGAAGGTTGTTGAGTTGTGGTTGAGGTTCCGCCGTTTGTTATGGTAACATCGCTTGATGTTGTACCCAAAGACAGATTTCCGTCTATTAACCACTTTGATTGAGAGAAACCCAGCGTAGAAAACGCTGATAATGCTAATACTAAAAATACTTTTTTCATAGTAAAATGAATTAAGTTTGGGCAGATTCTCCTCCGTCTGCGATAACTTTTTACTTAAATCCGTACGGGAGAAATACGGAGGCGTCCTTAAAAAAGACGGTGCAAAAGTACAAAAAAATATTTAATTGCACAATTTATTTTTTCTTTTGCATAGTTTTACGGATAACAGGGAACGAAGAAACGATACGCCTTTTTCAGCCGGCGACTACCGATTTATCATATCCGAAAAGGGCGATTTTTAGTCTTTTGTAAGTGATTGATTAACAGAAGTCGGCGAATTGTCAAAAAAAGTACGGCGAAAAAAATATTTATCTCCACGAAAAAAATATTTATCTCCACGAAAAATTTTTTTTTCGTGGGACTTTTTTTCATAACTCCGGGAGTTATTTTTTTTTATACTTCGGGTAACAAAAAATCTACTGACGTTCTGTAAGTTAAGTGTGGTGATGATGAAAAGGAAATCGGAGGGCGGTTTATTGATTGGTGGTTTCGCCTCGGGCAATGATGTAATAATCCCCACCCATACTGTCTATCATACTTTGCATCAGGTCTTTCGCTTCGCCAAGTGTTTGACGCGAACCGTAAGAAACGTAGTATATCGGCTGATTTACCCGCTTGCGAGAAATTATGTACCCGTCATAACCCAAACTTTTCGCCTTTCGTGCGTTGTATTCGGCGTTTATACGCTCGTAACCCGTGCTTGCAATGACGTCATAACCAAGTTTATTGGTAGGTCTCATTTGAATTATTGCATTATAATCAATAGTTAATTCGGTTTTCTTGGCAGTTGCGGTATCTTTCTGCACTTTCTTTTGACGTTTAGGCGATTTCTTTGGCTGATTTTGAGAGATGGACGTAACGGGCAGGCGTTCCATGGTTATGTTTTTCGTAAGGGTGTCGGCGATAGTGGAAGTCTGTGATTCGGTGAGGGCAACCGTTGGAGAGGAAGAAGGAATGAGCGGCGGTTTGTCGTATTTATGATGAACCTCGTCCCGAGTCATTATGTAGGACGAAAGAACCTTTGCGACAGGTTTTGACCATTTATATTTTTGTAGCCAACCCGTGTAGTACGAACCCACCAATATAGCCGAACTTATGAGCAAAACAAATATCAATATGCAGAGCCATTTCCAAAATATCGGTCTTCGTTTGTTTTGGTTGCCGTTATTTTCCTGTTGTTGCTGCAACTTTTGTGAAACTTCGAGGATTTTGTCGGCACTTGTGCGGATTGCCTCCACCAAATCGGCAATATCTTCGTTCTCTTCGCTTGCAAGTTCCGCAACTATCGTGGTATAAGGTTGAGGTTTCGGGGTATTATCCGTATTATTCTGCGGTATGGTTTCGTCCGAAGGCTCATTTGTTTCAACGGAAGGCTGTTCGGGTATGGTTTCTTCGGCATTTGGCTCGGCTATTTCAAAGGTTTTAACATTTTTTACGCTGTCAAGTCCGAAACTTTCGTCCATAAGGTCAAGGTCAGGCAAGGGTTCAAAGGAATATTCGCCCTCTTCGTTCATACAAATCGTCCCCAAAGACGGAACAAGAATGCGAGACGATGCAACAATATGCTCATTCAATGAATCGGCGTACTGTTTTATCCACGTTAAAGCCGTTTGCTCGGAGATAAATTCCCGTTTTGCCATAAAAACAGCAAAAGACATATCGTTTTTTTCTTCCTTTTCGAAATTTAATATCCTTCTTGGCGGCAGTAACAGGTTGTTTTCCTTGTCAAATTCCGCCGAGAGAGTAGTTACAACGAAAGTTCCAAACCCGTAAAGTTCGGCTCTGTCATTGATTTTTAGATATTCAAACAAATTTGTTGCAACGTTCATTGTTAAATATATTTCATTTGTACGTTGGCAAAAGTACTTTTATATTGGCACGGTCAAGTAACGTGTCAATAAATCTTTTCAACAATTTATTAACATCTAATTAACAACTTATTAAGAGGGATAACAGAATTATGAACACCTATTTCACAATATAATGTGCTGCTTTTGAGAAATTAAGAGGTCGTTATGCGAGGTTCCAGTCTATTTCCGTGATGTTGTTTTGCCGCAGGAATTCATTGGTACGGCTGAATGGACGAGACCCAAAGAAGCCTTGATATGCCGAAAGCGGAGACGGGTGAGCCGAAGCGATAATTAAATGTTTGGATGTGTCTATTAATGAACGTTTTGATTGAGCATAATTCCCCCAAAGAATGAATACAAGATGCTGTTTATGGAAAGAAAGATACTGAATGGCTGAATCGGTAAAGTATTGCCAACCTATGTTTTTATGAGATGCGGGACTGCCCTGCCGAACACTCAATATGGAATTCAAAAGCATTACTCCCTGCTTTGCCCACTTTGAGAGGTCGCCGCAGGACGGCACAACAAATCCCATATCGCTTGATAACTCCTTGAAAATGTTTTGTAAAGACGGTGGAAAATTAACTCCTGCCTGCACGGAAAACGACAAGCCATGAGCCTGCCCCTCTCCGTGATAAGGGTCTTGCCCTATGAGTACAACCTTCGCCTGATTGAAGCCGCATAAACGAAAGGCTGTAAAAACGGCTTCCTCTTTGGGATAAATTATGTGGGTTTTGCGTTCATTATCTACAAGGTTTACGAGTTCGGAAAAGTACTCTCTGCTACTCTCATGCTCAAACCACGTACGCCAATCACTGTTTTGAAAAATAGAAATGTCCATATCTTGCAATTTTTTATATACTGTACAGGACTGCAAAAGTATATAAATTTACCGAATCTTTACTTCGACTTAGCCAAATCAAATTTCAGTGTTCTATAATTTGATTATAAACCGCCAGAATTTGATTCTAAAAATCTATAATTTGATTTCATTTTCCCCTTATTTGAATTAGTGATAATCATGTTATTATAATTCAAAATATCACCAACAAATAGAATTTAAGCAGGCTTCCATTCTTTTATATGTTAAACATTCTTCTTTATTTTGATAACGATAATGTCTTATATATGCTAAAAAAGCAGTTTTATCCTTTGTCCAGATTGCTTATCTTTTTTATATGTCATATCTATTATATGTTTTATTGCTTCAAATTTATTTTTAATACAAAACATTATTGGATAAAATACTCTACTATCATTCCATTGAAGTGATTCTTGTGAAACAGATAATGTTTGAACATAATAATCAGACAATATGTTACAAGCATGTTCTTCATTAACTCCTATATAGGAAACAATAGTTGAAAAATGATAAGAAACATTATTTTAAGAACTTCATCAACATATTTAGAATATATTACAAGATGTTTTTCTTCTTTATCTTTCATATGCATTAATAATAAAAAAATACTTGTACTAGAATAAGGACCTTTTATTATTTGATAATTTTCAGTTAAATACATTTGATGAAAAATATCATATATTTGTGGAATCATAGTTTTATCATTCAATTTTGTTAATGTGGCTACTGCTACATATCTATAATTAGATTTATTTAAACGTAATTTTAGTAAAAACATTTTTATCTCAGTTTGTTTAACAGGGGATAATCTGCTAATGTAATGAACTAAATGAGTAACCATATTATCTCTTCCACTTGTTTTTGGTGGTGTATAATTATTATCAAAATTTTTGATTAAATCTAAAATTTCTATTTTAGTCATATCAAATTCTAATAATTAAATAATGTTGTTATAATCCAATGATATTGTTCACTTGGAGTGTAAAGTCTGAAAAAATAATGGTTTCACAATCACACTTTCTTTTTTCTATTTCTTGACTATATCCGAACGAATACCATATAAGAAATATACTAATTAAAATTACTTTCTTCACCATCTTCTTGGAATTTTACCTATATAGTTTTGATTATTCCATTGCAAAGAAAGAGAAATTTACTTTGCCGTAATTACGTTGTTCAACAAAATGAGGACTTTCCTTGAAATTGTGTTCTTTAGAGTGTTCCAATATAAAAAGACCACCGTTCTTTACAAAAGATTTAAGAACCAATGAGGGAATAAGGTCAAACTTATTGAGGTCATAAGGAGGGTCAGCAAAAACAATGTCAAATTGCTGTTTGCTGCTTCCAAGAAAGTAAAAACAATCACTTTTGAGAGCAAACAGATTAGGGATTTTAAGCGTTTCTACTGTCTTTTTTATGAAATCTATGCACCTTTGATTGGAATCTACCGACACAACACGGTTTGCTCCTCTTGAAATAAACTCCAAACCTATGCTTCCCGTACCTGCAAACAAGTCAAGAACATCACATTCTTCCAAGTCTATGCGAGAACGCAATATATTAAAAAGACTTTCTTTTGCAAGATCGGTTGTGGGACGTACGGACAAATTTTGAGGCGGGGAGAGTTTGCGACCTTTATATGTTCCTGCAATTATTCTCATTGAAGTACAAGAAAATAGGGTTGTAAATCCGTTTCATCAAATTCAAATCCAGCCTTAGTATTTTCCAAAGGATTAGCAAAGGATACGTGCTTTACATGACGGCGAAGCATTGCAAATTCCTTTTCGCTGTAACTGTCCCCCGTTATAACAAAATTTATTTCCTCTACATCAATATCCAATCTACTCAACGCAAAGAGAATATAATATATCATATCTGTTGCATTAGCACATACGAAAGAATTGGAAAACACAAAGTTATTTCCTTTGAAAACTATCATATCAAAAGTCTCTCTCCGCTTATGCAAAAGGAAAGTATTGGTTGAAAAAGATGAAATCTCAAAAGCGTGATGAACTAAAATTTCCTGTGCGGAACAATACTTTGCAGCAGGCATTGCCACTTTTATTCCGCTGTAATGACTCAAAGGAATGGCATAAACAGATACTGCATCAATGGATTCCAATGTAGAAGCAAGGATTGTTTCGCTTGAAAGCACATCACACAGAACCTTTATATAGGTTTTGTTTTGTTTTGTGTCATATAATTTGTAAGGAATCCATACTTGCTTGTCTGTAAGATTGATAACCTTTATTTTTTCAAACTTAAAGTTCCTTATATCAATGCTTGCAAAACAGGCTTTTATGTTTGACATTACCGAAGTAATGCCACGAGACAAATCTACTTCAAATTCTCCCAATGCCTGCAAACGAAAAGAGCGGTCAATTACAGAAAAAGAAAATCCATTTGCCTTTATGCAAACGGATAATCTCATTTCTTCAGGCAGAAGGTTTTTCTCTGTTTTTATATATTTAATTAAGGGAAAACTCATCTGTTTTATTCAAAGTTGCCATCTATGACAGGCTGTGTCAAATCCCCTACCTTCCAGCCTGCATACTTATTTTTAGATGCGAGGTCTGCTGTTTTGTTAAGCACATCCTGACTGTCCATACCTTTGGTATAGGTTGCTATTGGAGCAAGAGCCTCAAAGACCGGTACTAAAACTCCACTGCGGTCTAACATTTTAGCCTGTAGCGTGAATTCCTGATTGTCAGAGAAAGGAATATACTTCAAATCTTTTATTTTCCCTTTTGGTGTGAATAAACCAAGACTGTCAGCCTCTTGTCTTTTTTCCTGATAAATCATAGTGGAATAAAGCTTCTCAATAACGCTTACATAAACCGTATCTTTCTTCAAATCACCATCTTTTAATGCCTGAGCCTCCGTTTTCCCATCAGGAATCATACCTGTACGTTGAACTAATGGCACTTTGTCTGTTTGTGCAAAGGTTATCAAAGAGTCTAAATTTCCACAGTAACGTCCGTATTTTGTGCGGAACTGCTCTTGTATTGCTCTGATGTCCTTCAATTTGTTAATAACTTGTGTTGAGCGGGTATTGTACTCATTTTCAAAGTTAAGAGGACGCATAATACCGCTAACTAACCAATAGGCTAAACCTAAAATTACAATAATCAAGGCTATTGTAATAATTGTTCTAATTTTCATATTCTCAATCTGTTTTATTTTATTACTCAATCAAATTTACTTTATAAATAATTTGCAAAGATACTACTTTTGTTTTAATTACCAAACATTATTTAACTACAAATTGTTTTTTGATGAAACCTTTTGATGTTATTATGATAGCAATATAATTTCCAGAAATGAATTTTGAAGTATTTATTGTTATACTTTTATCCTTCAACTCCTGTTCGTAAATACTTTGTCCAATTGAATTAACTATTTCAACTTTTTGCATTGGAATAGAAGTCGTGATAGTTATTTTTTTATCTGTAGGATTTGGAAATATCGTTGATATAATTTCATTACTAATATCTCTTAAATCATTGCATGTTCTTATAAAATTATCATATGAACCAGACATTGTATTAAATTCTGTTATGAAGAACGGTTTATAATAATAATATGCATTGCAAATCAGTGAGTCATATGGCAAAACAAATTGATATATATTTGTGTTGCTATTATAATTGGATGTTATAATATGTTGATTACTTAATGTGAGTAATTCCAATGCCGTATCGTAAATTATTCCAACAGTTTTGGGTGCAGGAAATCCTTCATTGTGGATTGTTAAATTGATAGTTATTGTTTGTTTTTCTACACTGTCAAAAGATTCTACGCTTGCATTACAACTTACAATGGAATCTATAATTGGAAATAAGTAAAATGCCGGATTGCAACTATCATTGCAAATATCAAGAAGATAGGGAGCAGGTTGCTGATAAAACACAGCATTACATAATGATTGCCAACCATAAGAACTGCCAGTTATTGACTGTATATAGGGTGCTAATGGTTCGCAGCATTCCTTTGGGTTATTTCTTTTTCTGCTACTAACAACTCCACCTGCTCCACATTTGAAATTTAGTGTTTCATTATCCATATAAATTGAAACAGATGGCATCATTGTTACAACAACAAAAAAAGTATCTGTTATATAGATTGCACTGTCTAACATTAATTCTATGTAAGCAGGCGTTACTCCTCCTAATAATAAATTGTTAGATGTTGTAATTGTATCATACCGCAATGAAGCAATAATATTACCTAATGGTTGATGTATTTGTAAATACGCTTTTTCATAAATACTATCTGGACAATCACAATAGCCATCTTCATTTGGATTAGTCCCAGTAAAATGTTTGCTTGAAATTAATCCCGCAATACCTTTAATTGAAATAGGCACACTAACATAATAAGGCTGAGCAACCTTTATTATATCAAAGAACGCTGCCGGAGAAAACCCCATATGATTAGATAAATTTGGACAAAGCGAATCTATACATTGTGGAATAAGATAATCAGAAGAATATAGAGGCACATTAGGAGGATAAGACGGAGGATAGATTTGTCCTGTCATTGCTAATGAGTAGAACATTACTGTTATTGTAATAAATATTTTTTTCATTTTATTCTGTTTTTATTTATTAATTACATATTATTTGTGAATCTATGTGGTAATTATTAATATTTACCGCTTGCCAATTTATATGCAATATTGGAAAGCGGCTAACGTTAGAAAATGGGTAAATAAATAGATTATCTTGTACTAATTGTTCCTGTGTAGCAGCATTACAATTAAATGCTCCAAATGTATTTCTATCTCCATACCATAAAATAACCTCTGTCGGTGCAGTCTCATCTAATATCCCTATAGCACAAAAATTATAAGGAGAATATTCTATTATTCCATTATAAAAAACATGATTATTATTTGCATCCAATCCATAATACAAATCTATCGTTGTTGCAGGCGAATATATATTTGATATATCCCATATAATTGCAGCATCATATGGATATGAATATAATCCAGAATTTTTAGATTCTAATATGATCATTTTCCTATCAACGTCATAAAAGGTTAAATTTCTTAAAAAATCTTTAGTAAAATTACCATCTACATTTTGTTGAATAGGTAAAGATATGGTTGGATTCATTACATCTGCTATTAGTAACAACGTCTTTATTGGATAAGAAGGGTGAAAATCGTTATATACAACTCCTACTATCGCTAAATAATTACCATAAATTGTTTTTGCTTGAAATCTGTCATATAAAGGAATCATAGCATATTGAGCAAACATTTGGTGGTCATTATTTGGAATATTGTTTTTTTCATATCTTCTAATTATTATTCCAGTACCAAAAGGAGAAGAATAATAAGAAGAGACACTTCCAACAGTTACAACATATTCGTCATTTATTTCTAAATCATCAACTAATTCGGTATAATTTGTATTGTAATAAATGTCATATGACCAACTTATAACTTCGTCACTATGTAAGAAAAAATCTATTTGGTGAGTGTCCGTACCAACTGCAACTATTTGTATTTTATTATCACTATTCCTTTTATATACTTCTATTTTTCTAATGCTATCTGATATTGAGATTAAATCAAAATCAAAATAATTATTGTAAAATAAATCACTAATTTTTGCTCTTGCGATAAAACCTGAAGAATTTTCTATATATCCGCAAAAATAAATTGTATCATTCAATATAACCATATCTTTGACTTTAAATTCTGGTGGTAATTCTGCAACGTCAATATTAGCATTACCAATTGATGTACGGTAAAATACGTACGGATTGTTTTGAGTGTCTATTTGAGAGAAAGCTATAAGCGTGTACATATCTTCTTTAATGATTTTCTGAGTATAAGGTATTCCTTTTATTCCTTCCATATTCCACACTTCACTTTGAATGGGCTGAGTTTGTGCAAATACTTTACTTATAGCAAAAAAACACCCTAAAACAAGCAATATTGTTACAATAATTTTGTTGTTTGTAATGCTATTCATATTCGTTAATGATTATATTGTTATTTTATTTCCATTTTGAACTGCAAATTTATATCTTTTAATTGAAATGTGAAGCATTTTTCGGTTATTTTTTTATTTTATTTCTTCTACGTGTTGCAAAACTATGTCATAATCAGAGCATTGAGCAAGTTCCTTAGCAAGCCTTTCAGCCATATAAACCGAACGATGCTGTCCCCCTGTGCAACCAAAATAAACCGAAAAGTTAGTAAAATTACGTTGAAGATAAACTTCACAACTCTGATTGACTAATGCCAAAACGTTGGAATAAAACTTATGAACCCCTTCCTCCTTTTCCAAAAAACGTATCACGGCTTCATCTTTACCAGTCAAGTGTTTATACTCCTCATACCTGCCCGGATTGTGCAGCGAACGGCAATCAAAAACAAAGCCTCCTCCGTTGCCGCTGACATCATGCGGATAGCCTTTGCGATAAGAAAAACTCTTTATCCTAACTGTAAGTTTGCGTTTTACGGAAGCAACCTGTCGCAAGGTAGGAGAAGTAATGGATAGCCTGAAAACCCTGTGTAGTTCTTTCATATCCAACGGTAACTCAACGTTTTCTTCCAACCATTTCAGGTTTTCCAAAGCATACGGAATGCTTAACAGGAAATGTTCCTTGCGTTGGAAGTATCCGCGATAGCCATACGTCCCCATAGCCTGCATAATTCTCACATAAACAAAGGCATAAAAGAGTTGGCGGAAGTCCTGCCTGCCAACATTTGTATGGACACGGGTTTCAAGTTCGGAAATGTAAGTATCCAAAAGACGTTCCCGCATTTGAGGAGAAAGATTCGCCTTTGCATCGTACAGCAACGAGGCTATATCGTACTGCAATGCACCTTTCCTGCCGCCTTGAAAGTCTATAAAATACGGCTCGCCCTCAACAAGCATTATATTACGAGACTGGAAATCACGATAAAGAAAATACGAATTGTCGGCAGTAAGCAAGAACGAGGTTAAGGTCTTAAAATCCTTTTCCAAATCTTCCTCATTGAAGGCTATGTCAGCCATTTTGAGAAAGTAATATTTGAAATACTGCAAATCCCACTCAATAGACTGAGCGTCAAATGCTTTTCGCGGATATGCCAACGAGTAATCAAAGTCCCGACCCGACATTTGGATTCTCGGCAACCAACTTATAACCTTTGCATACACCTTATAAATATCCTCTTGAGCCATATCGCCATGTTGCAAAAGGCTGTAAAGCGTTACATCTCCCAAATCCCGTTGCAGATAAACCCCTTCCGACAAGTCCTTACCGTATATCGTCGGAACGTTTATTTGATGTGCAGCCAACTGATGAGCATAAGAAATAAAGGCTTCATTCTCCTGCCGAACGGCATTAAAGGTTGCAAGGCAGCAATGCTCATTTCCACGTACTCTGTAATACTTCCGTGCCGAGCCATGAGCATTCAGCGGCTGTATATCCTTAATTTCTTCCCCGCACCATTCGTTAAACAGCCTGCGGATAGCCTTTTCACCCGTCATATCTTACTTGCGTGCTATTACTTTTTTGGCTGCGGCTGCTATGTTTTGAGATTTCAAGCCGTACTTCACCATTAACTCCTCAGGTTTGCCCGATTCGCCAAAGACATCATTCACTCCAATATATTCCATCGGTAAAGGATTGTTACGAACGAGGAGTTGAGCTACGCTATCGCCCAATCCGCCGTTGTATTGATGCTCTTCGCAGGTTACGATGCAGCCTGTCTTGTGAGCAGAACGCAGTATGGCTTCGGTATCAAGCGGTTTTATGGTATGTATATCTATGACTTCGGCTGATATTCCTTCGTTATCCAAGAGTTTTGCAGCCTCCAACGCTTCCCATACGAGATGTCCCGTTGCTATAATCGTAACATCGTTTCCTTCATTCAACATCAACGCCTTTCCTATCTCAAAAGGCATATCTTCAGGTATGAAAACAGGGACTTTGGGTCTGCCGAAACGGAGATAAACAGGTCCTTCGTAACGTGCTATCGCCATTGTAGCGGCACAGGTCTGGTTAAAATCGCACGGATTTATGACAACCATATTCGGTAACATTTTCATAAGACCGATGTCTTCAAGTATCTGATGAGTAGCCCCGTCTTCGCCGAGCGTCAAACCTGCATGCGAGGCAGCGATTTTAACGTTTGTGTTGGAGTAAGCAACTTCCTGCCGTATCTGATCATAAACCCTGCCCGTTGCAAAGGCAGCAAACGAGGACGCAAAGGCTATTTTGCCGCTCAAAGCCAAGCCTGCCGCTATGCCAATCATATTTGCCTCCGCTATTCCGCACTGAAAAAACCGCTCAGGGAAGGCTTTGGCAAATTCTCCCATCTTTACGCTTTCCGTTAAGTCCGCACAAAGAGCCACCACATTTGCATTCGCTTTACCCGCTTCAAGCAAGCCTTTGCCGAAACCCGAACGGGTATCCTGCATTCCCGATATAGAATATTCTTTTATCATTTTTTATTTTGTTGTTTTACCGTTATAATTTCGGCTGCAAAAGTAATGATTTTCGCTTAACAAATTTCATATCCGCATAAAAAACTTTCGCCGCCGCCTTTATTCATTTTCTTCCGGTGTTTTCTTATATAATTTATATGTATCGCACTTTGCTTCCACTTCTTTGAAAATTCGGGTGTCGGCAAATTCCGTTTCAAATTCATACGCCAGCATTCCGTAAGTGCTTTGTGTGCTTGCATTTTGTGAAGAGTTGAAATCGCTGTCCCACCGGTAAGCATAAAAACTGTTATTTGCCGTTTTCATCTGTGCCACAAGGCATTTGGCTTGCATATCACGGTCTTCCGTCATCGTTTTAACCTCTTTCAACAGACCGTAAATCCTTTCCGCCGTCACAGAATCATTTTCCTGATAAATAGAATAGCACAAATAACAGTCCTTACCGTATTTGGTCAGGGCAAAACTTTGTTGCACAGCGATTAAACCCAAAGAATAACGATAGAGAAGAGCCGCTTTGTCTTCGCAATCCTGCATAGGGATAAATTGCGACTTTAATCTGCTCATTTCCTTTGCGAAAGCGAGTTTGTAATCCCAAGCAGGAGCGGCTTTTTTACGGCGTATCAACGCCTTATCGTCAAAACACGGATAAGTAAAATAAGGATATACATTAAGCGTTTTCCAATAAGATTTTTGTACCTTCTCAAAATACGTAACCGCTTCATTGTAACGCTCTTCCCTCATCAACTTCGTACCTATTATTTCGTTGTAATAATCCTTGTTTTTCAGACAATATGATGCCAAAAACTTAATTAACGGCTCGGAATTATTGTTGTAAATGGTTGAAACATACTCCAGTACGTCTTCAACGGGCATTGTGTCCATCATAACAAAAATATCGGTTGAGAAATCTTGATTATACTCCTGTGAATGCTTTCTATAACCTGATACATTGGCAATTAACTCGCTCGTAAAGCCCGTCAGCAGCATTGCCTTTTGCTTTTCGCCCGCCGCAATGCACTTCGGCACAACCAACCCCAGTAAGTATTTGCGTAACATATCATTATAATAATACACACTCAGATTTCCAAATGACGAAGCGATGTATCCGTCTTTTGAAAAATCCTTCGGCAGATGCGTTTTGATTTTCTGTTCAAACCATTTCAAATCCTGCAACAGCGATTCCTCGTACTGTTCATCGTATTCCCCATTTAACGCATTGGCAATCAAGTATAAAATATGCAGTTTGTCGCTTAAATCCTCGCTTGCCTGCATATCCTGTCCTGCTTTCGCCTCACGCATTGCCGAGTTCAAATCTCCCTGCATCAGAGCGAAAAAAGCCGCCGAGTATTGCCACATTGCAGGGTTTGTAACCTGCTCATCCTTAACGGCTTTCAAACAGAAATTACGTAAATCCGCATACTGCTGCTGCTTTTTCAAATCCAACGAGTGAAAACTCTTCTTTATGGCACACAGATAGCAAGGTTCGTCCCACGCATTCCATTCCGTATTAGCCTCTAACTCAGAACCGTAACGCTGTAACAGGTATTGAAGGGCTGGGGAATTGCAGTTGTGTTTATAAATGGCTGTAAGGGCTTCATTAAGAGTAAAATCGGCATTGATTTTATAAAGACAAAATTCATAGTTTTGAGAATACAGGTCGGCAGATGCAAAATGCGTCAAAGCGGAAAGATAATCGCCCGTACGGAAATAAACTCCGCCAATGTAATCCTCTGATAATGTGCGGATATAACAAGGTTTCATATCCCTGAAATAGCCTTCCCAGAGGTTCAAACAAACGTCCCAGTCCCGCAAAGTGAAGGCAGCACGCAACGCCTGAAAGAGATAGCGGTCGGCAAAGCGACTTTGTTTCATTGAAAGAGCCTTATCTATCACTTGATTAAGCATTTCGCCCTGTTCCGTCAGGTCTTCGGCGGACGGATACTCCCAATCGTCGGCGGATATGCTGCGATAATGCTCACATACCTTTGCAAAACGCAAGTATTCAATCATTTGCCTGTCCCCATTGCTCACCATACGTTGCACAAACGAATTTCGCAGCAGCGTATCCTTACTTTTGGACTTACCTAACAGATTTCCAACCCTTTCCATATCGCTTACGGAGTACCGATACACCACTTCGTAAATATCACTGCTCTTTACATTGCTGCCGATGAGCCTTTGCCATTCCGTAATGTTTTGATTATCAAGGTCGGAGTGGCGTTTGGTGTAATAATCCTCCGTTTCGCTGAACAGTTCCCACGTTTCGTTGGCAGGGGTTAGGCGAAAAAGCCGATAAGACCTCGTTTCAAAGTTCCAGGGTCCGCATCCGTAAGCCTGTAATCCACATATACACAGGCAACTAATGGTTATAAATTTCCTTAATTTCATTATCGTTAAATTTAACAAGATTTGCCGAATCCAAAGCGAAGATTGCGATTGAGCAATTACGGATTCGTTTTTTCATCATCTCTTTTGATTTCATTATTTGCTTATAATCAGCCTCTTCCATCCTAATTTTGTCTCCCCTTATCAAATCCCGACCCTGCGTTACGAAACTTTGAGTTACCGAATACAAATTTCCTTTTTCCAACTTAACGTTCTGATTATCCGTATCAAAGCCTCGCAAAAGGCAAACAAACTTTCCGTTCCTGAAAACCGCACTCCAAGAGAATGCAGGGTAAGCAACGTCAAGCCGTAACTTGTATTTATTCAACGCTTTGCAGTAAGGAGCAACGTCAGACGCCGCAAGAATGGAGTTGGAGGTCTTTTCATTGAGCAAAGCCCCTGTATTATAACACATTAACAAGCCTTTATCCACATCGGGCGGCGTTTCGTTCAACTGATGCAAACGAATGGTGGCGTAAAGTTTGAGATTGCTGTTACGGAGACGGGTTTTGATTTTTTGCAGGAAGGTAAAGTATTGGTTTTGTGTTGTTTTAGTCCAGTCGCAGTCAATTTGAACGGCGTGAATGTTCGTTATGCCGTTCTCTTTGCACATTTTGAGAATGCGGGTGCAAATTTTGTCGGCATAAGGCTGCATATCAAATTTCTTAAACGCCTCATTATCAATGAATATAACAGGTATTACATCCATATATTGAGGTATCGTGTCCCTGAAACGAAGAGTCGCAATGGGTTGAGGTTCATTTGGTTGCTGCGGATTAAAGCCTACGTCAAACAGACGCAGATAAAGCCGCTTTATGTTGTGTTTTTGAAGGAAGGAACGTTCGTAATCGTTAAGCGAAAACGTTGTACGCCAATAGTATATGCCGTTTTCCTGTGGTTCTTCCTTGCTTTTGCAGCCGCAGAATAAGGTAAGGACGCACAGAAAAGCCGTTAAATACTTGGCGTTCTTCATTATAACGTGCCAAGTTTTTGTACCTCCACGTTCTTCACCTCTTCCGAGAGTTTGCGGTCGGCTTTGAAGCATACCTTATTTACTTTCACCGATTTATGAGGCACGTTCGCAGCGGTGGAAGAAGGTTTTGAGGTGAGGGAAAGGCTGAACGTGCCGACACCATCAAGTTTTACGCTTTTGCCTGACTTCAACTGACGGGCAAGAACCTGAGAAAGAGCCTTCAAAGCCCCGTAAATGTCCGCCTCATTCAAACTTGTAGCCTCCTGAATCAACTTTGCAATCTCGTCGGTTTTAATAATATCCATACGATGTGCCGTTGCAAAATACAACTCCTGCGTTTCGCCTTCGGCATCTTTGAATTTCTTTTTTCTAATTGCGTATTTTATTGCCATAACTTAAACTTTTACTGCGGCAAAAGTAAAAAAAATATCCGTAATAAACGTTTTAATTTTTTCGTTATTTTTCTTCAATCATTCAAAACCTTATTTTATTGCTCTAAAACAGGCATTTAATCATCTATTATTTGATTTGGTTGATATTATCTTGCCAACATAATGAAAGTATGTTGCCAACATAGTTGAATTATGTTGCCAAGATAGTTAAAGTATGTTGGCAAGATAGTTTGATTATGTTGGCAACATAATATCATTATTATTTGATTACAGATGATTATTATTTGATTTTGGATGATTATTCCTTGATTTTATATGAATATAAAAAAGGTGTCGGGAAATTAAAAGTTCGTTTTTGCAGGTCAAAACCAATGCGTATGAAAAGAAAATTCGGTTTCTTTGCCGTATAAAGGGCGAGCCATGATGCGAAAGGGCTTTTGGCGTAGCCGCTGCACTGTTGTATGGGAGTCAAACATTGTTTTGAGATTGTTTTTGTCGGCAAAAGCACAACATTGTTATGAAATCCATTACGGCAACCTGAAAATAGCAGGCTTAAATTTGATGTGGTTACGACGAGTTAAAGGTTCCGGAGGACTTAACTTTATTTCATTAAATTGAAATTTTAATACAAAGACTTGTTTTTGAAAAAAAAATTGTACTTTTGCAACCTCAATTCTAATAAAATAAAAACATAAAATCATAATTTCAAATGGAAATAATTGGAAAGTTAATTAAGGTATTGCCGGAACAAAGCGGGCAATCGGAAAGAGGGACATGGGTAAGAGGAGGTTTTGTAATAGAAACCGAAGAGCAATTTCCACGTCAGGTTGCGTTCTCTCTATGGGGCGAAGAGAAAGTTAATGCGGTTAAGAACTTGAATCCGCATACGCAAATCAAGGTTCATTTCAACCCCGAATCAAGAGAGTATCAAGACAAATGGTATACCGATTTACGGTGTTTTAAGATTGAGACTTTTAATCCTTTGGTTGGCGGTAACGAATTCGTACAAAGTAGCAACAGTCCTTATCCTGTGAATAACGCAACGCCATTCCAACCTAACAACATAGCCCCTGCTCCTTCCGTACCCGAATATGAGGGCGGTAATTTCACGCAGCAGGCAACCGAAGATGACGATTTGCCGTTCTAATACAGTATGAAAAAAGTCAGTATCCTGATTCCTGCTTATAATGAGGAGAAGGTAATACATTTATTGTATGCAAGGCTGAAATCATTGATTGATTCGTTACCTCAGTATGAGTTTGAGTTGATGTTTGTTAATGACGGAAGCACGGATAATACGCTTTCGTTTCTGTACGGACTTAGAAAGGACGACAGGAGAGTAAATATTATTGACTTGTCTCGCAATTATGGCAAAGAGATTGCAATGCTTGCCGGATTTGATTACGTATCCGGCGACTGTACAATCATAATAGACGCTGACCTTCAAGACCCTCCGGAACTTATTCCGCAAATGTTGCAGTATTGGGAGGAAGGATACGATGACGTTTATGCCAAACGGCGCTCACGAGAAGGAGAATCGTACTTTAAGAAAAAGACTTCGGAATGGTTCTATAAGATTCTGCAGCGTACAACAAAGATAAAAATTCAATTAGACACGGGAGACTTCCGTCTTCTTGACGCTTCGTGCGTAGAAGCCTTGCGACAGATACGTGAAAGTAGCCGTTACACGAAGGGTATGTTCAGTTGGATTGGATACAGAAAAAAAGAAATTATTTTTGACCGTAATCCACGTGCGGCAGGCGAAACAAAATGGAGTTTTTTCAAACTTCTGTCTCTCGCCATTGAAGGTATAACGTCCTTTACCACCGCTCCGTTACGCATTTCTACCATAATAGGAATGTTAGTGTCCCTTGCGTCGTTTGCTTATATGATTTACATACTCATAAACACCATTTTCAACGGCAATTCCGTAGCAGGATACACCTCAACCATAACTATAGTGCTGTTCTTGGGCGGAGTGCAGTTGCTTTCGCTTGGAGTGCTTGGCGAATACATATCAAGAATTTTCGTAGAGACCAAAAGGCGACCGCCGTATCTCGTTAGGAGTTTCAACGAAGAGCGAATCATAACAACGAAAAAAACAAATGCTGACCGCTAACGAAATAGAACGATACCAAAGGCAAATAATACTTCCGCAGTTCGGCGAAGAAGCACAAGAAAAACTTAAAACAGCCTCCGTTTTAATTGTAGGAGTAGGCGGACTTGGCTCCGTGGCAAGTCTTTATCTTGTTGCGGCTGGTGTGGGTAAAGTAGGGTTAGTGGATAATGACGTTGTGAGCCTCACAAACCTTCAACGACAGATTCTTTATCGTGAAAACGAGATTGGAAAAGGCAAAACAGGACTTGCAAAAGAAACTCTCAATCGCCTTAATTCCAATGTTAAAATAGAGATATATCCTTGTATGCTCACGAAAGAAAATGCTGACGTGATATTCAAAGATTTTGACATAATTATTGACTGTACCGACAATTTTAAGAGTCGTTTCATAATCAATGATGCTTGCGTAGCATTAGGCAAACCATTTGTTTATGGTTCTATATCTGCGTATAGCGGGCAGGTTGCGGTCTTTAATCAGAACGAAAACGCCGCCACGTATCGCTGTCTCTTCCCTTGCGAATGCCAAATTGCCGATATGGAAAATCCCAACAAAGGTGTAATGGGTGTTTTGCCTGCAATAACGGCTTCCATTGAAGTAAATGAGGCGTTAAAACTCATTACAGGCGTTGGAAAGGGGCTTTACAACCGGTTACTCCTTATAAACATATTCAATAATGAGTTTCAAACACTTGACATTGAGCCTTTAAGAAACAGAAACAATGAATAACAGGCAACGATACGGCGAATTCTGCAAACAAAATCCTGATATGTCGATTTTTTTGCAAGATTGGTGGCTTGATATAGTTTATTGTAACGACTGGAACTATCTTTCTGTGGAAGAGAATCAGCAACTTATAGCCGTATTACCTTATTACGTTAAACATAAATTCGGTTTCCGTACCATAATGCCGCCTCCACTTTCGCCCGTAAATGGTTTCTGGATTGCATATCCGCAAAACATTGGACGCATAAAGCGTATTAGCCTTGAGAATCAAGTGATGAACGACTTCGCAAAGCAGTTAGAAAATATGCGATTAGCGTTTTATTCTCATCAATACTCATTTCACTTTCAGAATTGGCTGGGATATTACTGGCAGGGCTTCACTCAAATGTCTAAAGTTGCATACCACATTGATCTTACGCAGGATTGGGACAGCATAGAGGCTGATATACACAACAAAACAAGACGTGTAATTCGTACGGCAAAGGAAAATTTGACCGTAAAGTTCAATGCCATTGATGCTAAAACTTTTTGGGACATCAACAGTAAAAGTTTCAGCCGTCAAAACCTTAAAGTGCCGTATCCTTACGGCATTTTTGAACACTTGTTTAATGAGTTACGCTCACGGAACAAGGCTTTGGCAATATCTATTGAAAATTCACAGGGACAAATCATTGCTTGCCTGCTTGCTGTTTTGAATGCAGGTGTATGTGATGCTCTTGTGGCAGGTACGGATACTGATTTACGAAGCACAAACGCCACAACATTAGCCTATTACGAAGCAATACGATACGCCAAAGAAAATTCCTGTACATTGTTTAATTTTAATGGCTCAATGTTACAGTCTGTTGAAACGTTTTATAGACATTTTGGCGGCATACAAACTCCTTACAACCTGATAGAAAAGCGTTACAGCACGCTGTATTCTCATTTGCGCCACTTAAAACACGGCGTTTAGAAATCCGTACTTAACGGACAAAAGTGAGGGTGCTACTTTTCATAAGCCCTTGCTAAATAAGCGTTAATTAAGGTTTTTTTATGCTCTTTTTCCATTAAACCTTCAAAATCAAAAGCCCATTAAAAATAGAATGGGCTTTGAATTTACGTGATCTAAGCAGGATTCGAACCTGCGACCTACTGCTTAGAAGGCAGTTGCTCTATCCAGCTGAGCTATTAGACCTTACGAATGCTTTTTTATCTTAAAAAAGGAATCAAACAAACTTCTGATTCCTTTTCTTCCGAGTCGGGGTGGCAGGATTCGAACCTGCGACCTCCTGGTCCCAAACCAGACGCGATAACCGGACTACGCTACACCCCGAATTTATTTCCTTTTTCTGCTGCGGAGAGAGGGGGATTCGAACCCCCGGTACCCTTATTCAGGTACGACAGTTTAGCAAACTGTTGGTTTCAGCCACTCACCCATCTCTCCAAATTGCTTTGAAAAGGGATTGCAAAGGTACAATAAATTTTTCATATACCAAATTTTTCCTGTCTTTTCTTGAAAAAAAATTTGTTAAATACTCATTATAAATTAGTTATATTTTGCAATAAATTTTCCTTTTGCGGTTATAATTTGTCTTTAAGGGCGTAAATTTTCACAAAATCAGCATTTCATTTTTTGTAATCAAATTCCAAAAAATTAGAATCAAATTACAGAAATCTATAATCAAATTCTAATACGCTGGAATTTGATTATAGATTTCTGTAATTTGATTTCACTTAATCCATATATGGTTTCAGGCTGTCCTTTATCCATTGTGGGAGGCGTAAAGGTTTGTTTGTTGCCGTATCAACAAAGGCAAGCGTGTTGTAACCGACACAAAGTAAGTTTTCTGTGCCGTTTTCATTTCTTATTATTTCGTAATCAAAACGTATTTTAGCCATCGGCATTTCCGTTATTTTCGTTCGCACTACAAGAATGTCATCATAAAAAGCAGGAAGCAAATAACGAGCGAACTGTTCAACGACAGGCATCGTTACTCCCTTGTTTTCAATTTTTTTATATCCGATTCCAAGACTGCGCATCGTTTCCGTACGACCGCGTTCAAAAAATAAAAAATAGCGACTGTTGTGCATAATGCCCATTTTGTCCGTATCAACGTATTCAACACGTATTTCAAAGTCGTAGATGTACATTTGGCTAAAGCTTTACACAAAAAGCCCTCAACAAAACATTGAGAGCCTCATCTATATGTATAATAAAAAAAACTTATAAGCGAATTATTCCTTTTTCTACCGAATTTTGCAGACACGCCATAATACCTTTTTTGTTTATTGTGCGCATTCCCGCTGCAGAAACCTTCAAAGTAACCCACATATCTTCCTCCGGAATGTAAAATTTCTTTACTTGCAGATTCGGATAAAACCTTCTTTTGGTCTTAATGTTGGAGTGCGAAACTCTGTTCCCTCCAATAGCCTTTTTCCCTGTTATTTCACAAATTCTTGACATTTCTTTCTATATTTTTAGTTACAAATTCTCTTGTTTTGAGGACTGCAAAGGTCGTAATTTTTTTTCAACTGACAAAATGTTTTGGCGAAAAAATTTATATTCAAGCGAAATTTCTTTATTTTTCTTCCCTTTTTTCGGCAGATTATAATCAAAAAATAGAAAATTCAAATGATTGAAATCCAACTCATAACAAGGGGAAAATAAATTATTTTCGTCAAAAGGTTTGGTATGTCAAGAAAATATCGTACTTTTGCATCCTCAAAACAGGAGACTAATTAGCTCAGCAGGTAGAGCACATCCCTTTTAAGGATGGGGTCCTGGGTTCGAGTCCCAGATTAGTCACAAAGGTTGGCTCTAATTAAGAGTCGCCTTTTGTTATTTTAAGGAAGATTGTCATAAATGAAGCATTATTTTGTTTTACTTAATCCCAATTTAACAATAATCCGCTACAAATTAACCAAAATAAATAAAAGAATTACCTTTGCAGTCTCAAAAATACATACTATATGATTGACGAGAACTTATATATGCGAAGATGTTTCCACCTGGCACTTTTGGGAAGTGGAAATGTGTCGCCGAATCCGTTAGTTGGAGCGGTGATTGTACATAACGGGCGGATAATAGGCGAAGGGTACCACAAAAAGTATGGCGATAAACACGCAGAGGTGATGGCGGTGGAGGCGGTTAAGGACAAATCGTTACTGGCGGCATCCACTCTTTATGTGAATTTGGAGCCGTGCTGTCATTGGGGGCATACTCCGCCCTGTGCGGAGATGATTATAAAACATAAGATACCCAAAGTAATCATTGCGAACCGCGATACAAATCCGAAGGTCAGCGGCGGAGGCGTAAAGATACTTAAAGAGAACGGAATAGAGGTCATTTGTGGTATTTTGGAACGGGAGGGAAGATATTTGAACCGCCGCTTCTTTACCTTTCACGAAAAGCATCGTCCCTACGTCATCCTCAAATGGGCGGAAACGATAGATGGATTCATGGATACGGACAGGCAGGCGGGGATTGACCCCGTTTGGATAAGTAACGACGTCTCAAAGGTTTATGTGCATAAGCAGCGAGCCGAAAATGATGCTATTTTTGTGGGATTTAACACCATTCTCAGAGATAATCCCCACCTGAATGTGCGTTTTTACTTCGGGCAAAATCCCGTACGCCTCACTTTTGCACGCAGGGACAGCATTAACGCCGAGACTAAACTTACTCATCATTTTTTTGACAATTCGCAACCGACCGTTATTTTCCCGCAACAACCTCTTAATGACCTTCTTACTTCGCTTTATGACAGGAAAATCAATTCGTTGATAGTTGAAGGGGGAAGGCATACCCTTGAAATGTTTATTGAACAAAATCTTTGGGACGAAGCCTTCGTTATCGTTGGAAATAAGGTCTTTGAAAGAGGTTTGAAAGCCCCCGTTTTGAACAGGGATTTCCACCATATTTACCTGAATGACAATACAATAAAACACTACATCCTTCAACCCTTCGCATAAGTCCTCCGGAGTTTAAAGGATGTCCCGCAAGATTTAATTACCGCACCTGACGGTTGTATTTTGGGAAGATTCTATTTTGAAGTCTTGCGTTATGGTTTGCAGGGTTTTAACGGATTTTTGGGGGCGTAAAACCACAACATATTCGCCGGGCAACAGCGAAAAATTTTCGTTCGCAAGGTTTGGATTAAGCCCGCAGACCAATCGCAGGTGTCCGTCCTCCTTCACAAATATCGCCCCCAGCATTTCGTTACCCTTATTGATTTGCGCAATGCCTGTCATCGGAATTTCTATGGTGGTAACGGCACTCCGGCTAATCTCAATGCTGTCAAGATTAAGGCGAGGTTGCGTTAGAATTTCTATATCGTAAGTCCCTGTGATGTACTTTACTGTTTCGTTGATATTCTGTGTGTTAAGGGTTTTGTTCGTTTTTGCTTGGCGGACAATAATCATCGGCGGATTACCGGTATTCTGCCCGTTTTTGCCTGTAAATTTCACTATGAGGCTACCCTGCGGCACTTGCACGGGGATAATGGTGTGCTTAGCGGGCAACAGTTTGATGTTCTCTATCTTAACCTCCGGAATAGTATGCACCACCAGATCATAAGCGAGCAAAGGATCCAACGTAAGGGTGTCACTCAGACCTTTGGAGTTAAACGTGTGCATATAAGTGTATTTCGGCAGTTGGCTGTAGTGGTCGTAGAAGGTTATGGGGACATTAGTTTCATTTGCCTCCATGTAAGCATCCAACAGATTTACCTGACAGGTCGTTTTATCTAACAACTGCGCAATTATATTATTGAGTACCTGTGAAAATTCTATTTCGTTATTGGTTTCAAAGTAGTTACCGATACATTCCAAGTGTGCCTGCAACGCCCCAATACCGATAACGAAAGGTTTATGTATCTTACCGTTCTGTTGCAGATTGGTAGATATTTCACAAGGGTCTTCATTGCAATCGTCGGTGCCGTCCGTTATTAAAATTACGATGTTACGACAATTCTCGCAGTATGGAAAATCATCCTCGGAGCGTTTAATACTGTACGCCAAGGGGGTATTCCCTTTTGGAACTAATGCTTTCAGTTTTGCCTTAACGACATCAAAATTATTCTTTGAGAACGCCACCTCAAGACGGGAGTCCGTACAGGTTTCTTTTGAGTCATTTTCTCCTCCGCCAAAGGTACGCACCGCAAATTCAACATTTTCTCTGCCGTGAAGACTGTCTATTATGTTTGAAATAAGGGTTTGCGTAATTTTGATTTTGGTATCGCTCTGCCATTTGAGTCCCATACTTTTTGAGCAGTCAATAATGAAAAGAATACGGGTTTTTTGCCAAAGGTTGCTTTTGGTAATTTTTACGCCGACGGGCTGAGCCGCTGCACCAATAAATATAAGGTGTAAAAGTATAATGATAAATACTTTCTTCATTATCTAAAAGTCTCCCAACGTTTCTTCCAATTGCGACAAAGCAGCCTCCGCCTGTTCCTGCGAAGGAGCGGAGCCATGCCAAGAATTCTTTCCGCACATAAAATCTACGCCATATCCCATTTGAGTATCGGCAAGAATAATCACGGGGTTGCCTTTGCCGGTAAGAGTTTTCGCTACATTCAGACAAGTAACAACGGATTCCATATCATTTCCTGCACATTCCAATACCCGCCATCCAAATGCCAAAAACTTATCTTTCAAATTGCCCAACGAACATACCTCTTCGTTTGAACCGTCTATCTGTACTTTGTTATAATCCACCACAGCCACAAGGTTATCTACCTTCTTAGCCGCCGCAAACATCACTGCCTCCCATATTTGTCCCTCCTGCAATTCGCCGTCTCCGTGAAGGGTAAAAACTAATGATTTGTCGGCATTAAGTTTCTTTGTCAAGGCAGCACCGATTGCTACCGACAAACCCTGTCCCAGAGACCCTGATGCCACACGTACCCCCGGTAAATTATGGGATACGCTTGGGTGTCCCTGCAATCGCGAACCCAACTTACGGAAAGTGGCAAGTTCTTTCGTAGGGAAGTACCCTCTATGAGCCAAAACACTATAAAACACAGGGGTTACGTGCCCTATGGACAGGAAAAACATATCCTCATTTTTGCCTTCGCGAGTGAAATTTTGAGGATTGATATTCATTAGTTCAAAATAGAGAGCCACCATTATTTCGGTTGAAGACAGCGAACCGCCCGGATGCCCCGATTGAGCCGCAGCCGTCATTCTTATAATATCCCTTCTAACTTGGGAAGAAATTGCTTTTAATTCTGTTATAGTTGCCATTTTTTTATCTTATTGATTTGATTTTGCGGTTGCAAAAGTAGTAAAAAATCTTTTAATGCAAAAGCATCCGTATTATTGATGCCGCTGCCATGGTTCGGAACTTCTGCGGGAAAATGTAGAACTTTTAGGGGAGGAGATAAAAGTTTTGGGGGAGGATGTAGAACTTTAGGGGAAGAGATAAAAGTTCTACGGGAATGATTAGAAAGGATAATTCAAGCCGAATTGCAGTTTTATGTCGCTAAATTTTGCGTCAGGCAACACAAAGCGGGACAATACCTCCTGCGAAGGGTCTAATACTTTGAGTGCGAAGTCAAAACGCAGGATTAAAATCTTAAAATTCAACCTTAATCCCATACCTATTCCCGCTGCAAATTCCTTGTAAAAGTCCGAAAATTCAAATACGCCTCCCGCCAAATCCGATTGCTCCCGCATAAGCCACACATTACCAAAATCAAAAAACGCCGCCCCCTCAATAAAGCCCAAAACCGGAAAACGATATTCAAAATTCCCGAAAATAGCAATATCACCCGAGCGTTCGGGATTTTTTGCCGTGTCGGCTTTGGCTGCTCCCGGTCCCAACGCCCGCAAATCCCATGCTCTGACGTTGTTAGGACCGCCGCCGAAGAAGTTTTTCTCGTAAGGTAATTCCCGTGCATTCCCGTAGGCTGCTCCAACGCCTAAATAACACCTCATAACAAAGGTTTGACGTTTGGTAGGATAGATAAATTTCGCAAAATCCATATCACAGCGTGCATATTGCGAGAACGGAATACCAAATACATTGTATTGGTTATTATCGCCCTTGTTGCTTTTGCTCCAAAGGCTTGCCAAATAAAGCACATTGCCGCCGGCTTCAACATTAAAGTGGAAATAATGATAATTTATACGTGATTTGAGGCTCTGTCCGTTGAAAAAATAAGAATATCTCATGTCGGTTACCAAGTGATTACTTACCTGATACTTCATTCTGCGTGACCATGTGCTTATCATATTTATATATGAATTATCTCTAATGTTCATCTTCACCAAATTGATTTCCGGCAGAAATAAAGAATGGTTTTCCTTTTCGGTTGTCCTCCACGTGTATCCGTAAGACAGACCGAAGATGTTACGTTCAAACAATTCCCTTTGCTGATAATTGACTATGGTATGGAATGTGGTGTGAGGGCGGAATTGCATGGAGTAGAGTTTTGTAGCAAAAGGCACAATGAAACGCGGTATCTCTATACCTATATCGGCACCCACCTCAAAAGCACTGAAATATGACCAAAATTCCGTCCCCATTGTTCTGTTGAATATATCACTTCTTATTTCCGCCGCCGCTTTGGTATTAAAAGTAAATAGCTCCGCCCCATGAAAGATATTTGTGTGTTGAAACCCCAGATTGTACTCAAGTCCGAAGTTCGACGGCATATCTGCGGCAATAGCAGCATTGGCTTGAGAATATGTTATCTCTGCTCCGGTGGAAAAAGATATTGGTAAATCCATTGACAGTTTTAGTTCAAAATCTACCGGTAATGTATCCGCCCGCCAATTAACATTTTGCACTTCCAAGGGTTTTATATCAATGTATTTGAAATTTCGTAATTGAGAAAGGGCGCTGTAAGTACGCTTCACTACCAAAGGAGAATAAACACTGTCCCGCTGAAACAACATACTTCTCAATAGCGGTTTTGTTTTAATAGGCATATAGTTATTGTGTATAAAGAAGAAACGTGTTGTTGCGGACTGTTTTGTCTGTTTGTGATACACAATAGAAGTATCTGTGGGAGGTTCATATCCTGCTACGGAAGGTAAAACATAGTTTGGATAGACATAGATATTGCGTATTGTATAAACCTTGTGTCGTCCTTCTCTTTCAATCCCGTCTCTTTGCCATTTTGGATTGCTTACATTGAGCGAGATGTCAAGCGTATTGTTTCCTTTGTTTGTATCAATTTGATAGGTTATATACTTGGCATCAAAGCCGAAATAACCATATTCTTTCAAGGATGTAACTAATCTGTCCCGTTCGGATGTCAAAATATCTTCATCGTAAAAGGTTCCTTTTTTTATGGTAGTCTCTTTCATTATTTGTTCAATTTGTTTGTAAAGAACACTATCCGTAACAGCCATATCAAATTCATTTATTGTATATCTTTTATTGGCATTGATTGCATATTCTACAATAACACGTCTTTCATATTTTTTCCAAGGGGCACACCATTTGCGTTTATACTTAATTGTATTAGTTATTGTGGAGCCGAAACTTCCTTTGGTTTTTAGATATTGGACTATGTTTTGGTTACTTTGAAAGGTAAGATTTTCATCTAATTCCACAGGTTTTTCTCCCCAAGCACGGAATGTATTTCTTGATAACCAATTCACAGTACTGTCATCTCCTGCTTTTGAAAGACTGTAAAAATACATTCCTAATTTCATTTTCAAAAAAGAAGTATTGGGGTCTTGAATGATTAAATTTTCGAGTTCTCCCTTTGAAAATTCTTTATTATTAACCTTTATTTTATTTTTAGAAAGAAGCATTCCATCTTTACTCAAATGTTTGTATGGCGAACAGGAGTAAAACAAAATAATGATAACACCCATTAAAAATATAATAAACTTGTAATACTTTCTCATAATTCACTTACTTTTATCCAATTCATTATTTTTCTACTTGCTCCTTTATTTCCCATAACATAGTTTGAACATATTTCAGATGCCTTTTCATATTTTGCTTTGTCAAACATATCATTTACAAAGATATTGAGGTCTTTTGCCGAAGTAATAACCCTTGCCCCATTATTTTCTACCAAATACACAGCCTCGTTAAACTTTTTATAGTTAGTTCCAAAGCACACAGGTTTGCCAAAACACGCTGCTTCAAGTACATTATGTATTCCTTTACCAAAACCTCCTCCCACATAAGCACAGTAACAATAACGATACAAACTTGACAAAAGCCCTATTGTATTTATAATAATAACATTAGTATTGCTTATATTGCTTTGTGTAAAATCGGAATAAAGCAAAGAGTGGGGAAAAAGCCCTTTTAGAAAATCCAAATGAGCATCATCAATATTATGAGGAACAATTATAACTTTCATTTTTTCAGTAAGATTGGAGTCTTTCAGCAGTTGCTCGTCTGCTTCCCAACTGCTGCCAAGCATCAATACCTTTTCATTACACCACTGTTCTATTACAGGAATATGAATTGCTTTTTCCGCTATTTGAAAAACTCTGTCAAAACGTGTATCACCTGTAATTGTATAATTTTTTAAGCCAAAATAATTCATAAACCGTGCTGTTGTTGCATCCTGAATAAAGAAATGAGTAAATACTTCAAGCCTTTGCCGAAACCAACCGCTGTACCATCTCCATAAATAGTGGTTTTCTCGTACGATTAACGATACCTGAAAAACCTTTATGCCCCGCAAGAATGAAATGTAATTATACCAAAATTCATACTTTATAAACACTGCTATCTTTGGATTGGCTAAATCAATAAACCGTTTGGCATTTCGTTTGGTGTCATTAGGTAAATAAACAACACAGTCTGCACATTCATAATTCTTTCTTACTTCATAACCCGAAGGCGAATAAAAAGACAACAATATTTTCCAGTCCGACTGTTCCTGCTTAAACAGTTCCATTAGTACTCTCCCTTGCTCAAATTCTCCCAAAGATGCACAATGAACCCACAATACTTTATCTTTATTATGTATTTTTGTTTTAAGAATGTTCCAAGTCTGCTTTCTGCCACAAACCATTACCCGTATTTTTTTGTTAAATAAAGCGTATATATTGGTTAAAGCACCAAATACATAAATAAAAATCTGATAAAGTACCGCCATTAACCGCATTGCTTTATATCTTTTACTGCTTAATAATATATTCTCTGCGAAGTAGGGTTATGAAACTGGAAAATCCAAGCCGCTTTCAGTGTCAGCATTTGGTCAATATAGGTTTTAGTATCACCGGAACGCAAATCTGCCTGATACTTTCTTGTCATTGTTGTCCAAGCCTGGTCAAACTGAACACCTATATAAAAATTAGCAAACGAGTATTTCCCAAAGTACATATAACCTACCAAGCCTGAAACCAACGGACCACGCATCTGGCGATCATAAAGGTATCGATAATCCCCTTCGAGTTGATATGCAATCTCTGTTGTTGCCTGATAAACTATTTGATGTTGCAACCAACCACCGCCAAGACTGATTAAAATTCCCGAATTTGGATTTGAAAACCATAAAGGTATCACTTTGCCAACGCTTATTTTTAGATTAAAATTGCGATTGCCTGCCACAACTCCGGCATCTGTCCCTCCCTCCGATATAACGAAAGGATTGTCTCCGTCTGTCATTATTCCACCAAGTATCTCATCTTTTATCTTTACGTTGTTTGTTGCAAATTGAAAACCAAAATTTAAATTAAATACCCAGTTTTTCTTTGTTTTGAAACCTAAATCAATGCCTAAATCTAAAAAAGGCTTATATCGTTTGCCCATCTCTCCGTAAGGAAATGTCCAGCCGATTGAAGCAGCACAATAAGGTATGGTAACAAGTGTATCTACTTTTTGAACAAGCATTCGTTCGTCTGTTTGGGCATTCATTCTGTTACAAATCAATATGCCAATACACATTATGACTAATCCGATTTTTAATTTCATATATATTTCTATTTTATTTTAATTATTAAAGGTTTTGTTATAATTCTTTCTTTTTTTTCATTCATAAGCGTTATGAAGTAACAACCGTCTGCTTCAATGTCACTTACATCTATCAAATTCTCTCCCTGACACAACGTACCCGTCATTCGTTCTACGCCTGCAATATCATATAGAACAAAAAAGCCATTTGACTGCATTTTTACATTTACTTCCTTAATGCAGGGGTTTGGATAAATTGCTGTTTCTGTCATTTCAACATCATATAATCCTGCTTCCTTTACTAATAATACCTCTTGCGATATTTTATTGGACTGATTCAGGTCAAAGGAAATGGTTTTAGGTAAGTATCCTGCTTTAACGAAGGTCAAGGCATAACTCCCCTGATGTAGAGGACGAAAGAAATAGCCATTGCTTTTGCTGTAAATTTGCGATGAATCCCTGTCATATCCCTGTATATAAATGAAAACTTCTCCCAGTCTCTCTCCTGTAACACTGTCTTTCACAACTCCATCAACACCATTGAAACATTCCTCTATGAAACAAAGAAGTCCCGACTGCAGATAATCCCAATACGTTGGCAGAAGACTTGAATTAGGTGTTTTGGTAGTTGATACTTCCAGTGTTATTTCTCTTTGATGCAAAAAGTAAGTGTGATAATCCTGACGGCTTCCACTGATTGCATACCAGTCATATCCCAATATATACCCGTTATTTGCTACATCGGTAAAGTATGATGAAGACGAATGAAGACGAATTGTGTCCATAAAACGACTGCATGTCTCTATAAACCACTGATTGTCTGCATGCTTCTTTTGATTTGAAGGAAGGCGGTCGTCAAACGGATAATTGCATACTTCCGCACCTCCATGCAGATTTACATTAAGGTCAAACTGATTAGCCAAAGCATAATTCATAAACGCTAATGTTTCATTCTGCCAACTGTTTCCGTCAGGGTGCTGACCGGAGCGTGGAGATGGAAAATTACGATTCAAATCCACCAGATTACTGTTATATCTTATTGCACCCGAAACATCATTATTGCCACTTCTGTAAGTGCCATCAGGATTGGCTAACGGACATACATACAGCACGATATTATTCACAATCGCCGCCACTCTTGTATCCGTTGCATAATTGCTCAATAAATAATGTGCAAGTCTCAACAACATAACCGCACCCGTTAATTCATCTCCGTGCATTGAAGAAGAATAAAAGAATTTTGGCTCATCGCTTTCATTATTTACGCTATCGGAAATGATAAGTGTCAAAAGCAATCTTCCTTCATTGGTCATACCTATTGTATCAAGCCTGCAAATATCAGGATATGTTTCTACAAACCAACCCATCAGCGTTAGATATGTATCGTACGTTGGATATTTGTCCCATGAAAACATTTCATTAAGCGTATTGCCCATTACCTTTCCCTCGTTGCTTTGTGCGAAAGAGCCTTTGGCTATAAGAACAAACAAAACTATAATAATAATTTTTTTCATCAATCGTTCAGTCTTTTTAAGTCTGTGCAAAATTATAAAAATATTGTAATATAACGTTCAATTACCTTATTTTATTCTATTTGGTAGTGTTGCAGATTAGGTGTTACCATTACAACAAACTGATAATCACCAATTCAAATAAGGGAAAAATGAAATCAAATTCCGGCGTTTTAGAATCAAATTACAGAATTCTATAATCAAATTCTAGCGTTCTATAATTTGATTATAAAACGCTATAATTTGATTTGGCTACACCGAGTTCAAGGTGCAGGAATACGGCATACAAAGTATAGAAAATCAAATCTGTAATTTAGTAAAATAATACGTCGTTTTACTTTATGAACCCGCAGCGACGAAGCAACGCATCTTTGGTTGGAGACTGTCCTCGAAAGGCTTTATATAATTCCATAGGGTCTTTCTTACCGCCTTTTGAAAGAATGTTTCTGCGAAATGAATCTGCAACCTCACGATTGAAAATTCCCTGCGCCTTAAAGACCGAAAAAGCATCGGCATCAAGTACTTCCGCCCATTTATAACCGTAATAACCCGCCGCATAACCACCCCCGAAGATGTGCGAAAACTGAGGCGACATCATACAACCTTCAACCACAGGCAGGAGTTCAGCCCTCTGCGAAGCCTTTGTTTCCATTGCCTCTACGCTTCCTGCGTATGGCTCGATTATTGTGTGCCAATTCATATCTATTATGCCAAAAAACAACTGCCGAATAGAAAGCCAGCCAGCCAAAAACCGTTCCGATGAAATTATTTTATCAATCAAATCCTGTGGAATTTTCTCTCCGGTCTTATAATGTGAAGCAAACATATCCAAAAATTCCCTTTCGGTAGCGTAATTCTCCATTATCTGAGACGGAAGTTCCACAAAATCGTGATAAACGCTCGTTCCCGACAAACTTTCGTAACGACAATCGGTCAGGATGCCGTGTAAGCAATGTCCAAACTCGTGAAGAAAGGTATTAAACTCGTCAAAGATAAGCAGTGAAGGGGTTTGGGGGGTTGGTTTTGTGAAGTTACAGACCATTTGAATGAGTGGTCGGGTGTCCGTTGTGTCTTTGTGCTGTTCTCTAAACGAGGTCATCCACGCTCCTCCCCGCTTTGATTCCCGCGGAAAGAAATCCAAATATAACACAGCCATAAAACGATTCTGTGTTTTGTCCCAAACCTCGTATGTAACAACGTCTTCGTGATATTTTTCTATCGTTTTGTTCTCCCGAAACTCCAAATCGTAAAGTTTTTCCGCCAAAGTAAAAATGCCTTCCCGCACTTTCTCTAATTGAAAATAAGGTTTTAACAATTCAGGATTCAGGGAATAACGTTCATTTTTCAATTTCTCCGACCAGTAAGTAAAGTCCCACCGCATCATTTCTTCATTAAAACCTTTTGATACGGCGTAATCCGAAACCTGTTTCAAGTCCTGTTGTGCGAAAGGCAGGGAAGCCGCCAGCAAATCGGTAATAAAATCATTTACGGTTTGAGGATTGTGAGCCATAGTGTTGTCTAACCGATATGCAGCAAAATTTTCATATCCCAAAAGTTGTGCAAGACGTAACCGATGATTGACTATATCAATCAAAATCTGCTTATTGTCGTTGGTATCGTTGTGATTAGCCTTGCTGTTGTACGCTTTCCAAATTTCTTCTCTTAATTTGCGGTTGTCGCAATAGGTTATGAACGGAATATAACTTGGAGCATCAAGCGTGAAAACATATCCCTTCACCTTGCGACTGCGTGCCAATTCGGCAGAAGCGTCAATAGCGTATTTGGGTAAGCCTTTCAAGTCATTTTTATCCGTGATAACCAATGAGTAAGCATTGTTATCGGCAAGTACATTTTGATTAAATCGCAACGTAAGCACCGCTAACTCCTCACTTATCTTGCGAAACTCGTCCTTATGTTGCTCATCTATCATCGCTCCGCTTTGTATAAACGCTTTGTAGGTTTTATCCAACAGCATTCTGTCTTCGGTTGTGAGTGGCAAATCGTCTCTCTGTTCATATACCTTTTTAATTCGTGCAAATAAAACAGGATTAAGATGCAGGTCATTAGCGAATTTGGTAAGCAAAGGCGAGATTTCTATCGCCAGTTCCTGCATTGTGTCATTGGTATTTGCCTCATTGAGATTGAAGAACAAAGATGTGATTCTGTCAAGCAGTTTTCCCGAACGTTCAAGTGCAACAACAGTGTTGTCAAATGTTGCAGTCGCTTTGTTATTTGCTATTTTTTCCACTTCCTTTTCTGCTTCCTTCAACGCATATTCAATAGCGGGTTTGTAATGTTCCGTTTTTATTTTATTGAAAGGCGGAGTCTGATAAGGCGTATCCCATTCCATTACAAGCGGATTTTGTTTTATATCTTTATTTTGAGCCATAAGTACTTGATTTGTAAGAATTATTAACAGTATTGTTTGTATTGTATGCTTCATGTAAGAATATATTTTTACCTCTATTGATTTGAGGCAAGTTATAAGACGTTATAATTATTCACCAACAGGAATTAAATTTTGGTAAATCTAATTTTGTGTGGTTGAAGATTGCGTTTGTTTCTGCTGATACGCAGGCACATCACTTATATCTCCGAAAACAAACGGTTTATTGTAAGTATTCTTGCGGTAATAACGCACAAAACCTTGCACGGAAGTATCGCCCGGCTCAAAGGAATGAGAAAATTCACCACTGTACCCGTCTCTGCAATCAATAGCCATTGACAGGAAATAAATATCTCCGTTATTTCCGCGAATCACATCAAAATTTGTGAAACGGATTTTAGTATGTTGGATAATCTTCTTGCGAATCTCCAGCAGTTGTTGGTCTGTTGTTTTCGCCGTAACGCATACCGCTACGTAATCTACTTCATTTGTTCCTGCCTTCTTTTCTATCGTTATACAGGAAGGGTCTGTTGTCTTCTGCATTGTTGAAGAACAGCCACAGAAACAAAGAACTGACGCAATTAAAACTAATACTTTCTTCATAAGAACCTGATTTAAGAGATTGCAAAAGTAATAAAATTATTTGAAACTAAAGTATTAAAATTATAAAATTTGATTTTACTTTTCTGAAACTTAATTATAAAACATTTTAATACAGTTTTGACAGGATAAAGTAACAAACCAAAAAGGACATTCAAGCGAATGTCCTTTTGGTTTTGCATAAGGAAAAGATTACTTTTTCTTTGCACTGTTTTTCAATGCCATTATTTTCAGCCAATAAGCAGCAATGTTATCCTTATAAGCGGGATCCTGTTGGCATTCTTTAACATTTGCTAATTGATTATCAGCATCTTTTAATTGATTGCTGTAATTCACAAGCTTTTCTCCAGTAGTTAAATCTTCACTTGATGCTTTAAGATTTCTGTAGTAAGCCTCAAAAGCGGCTACCTTTGCATCACAAGGATTAACTGTTGGTTTTGCAGGCTCTGATTTTACCTCCGTTTTTGCGGCAGGTTTTGTAGATTCAGTCTTTGTTGTAATTTGCTCAACAGGCTGTTGTTCAGGTTCTGGTTCAACTACTTCATCCATTGGCGTAACAGTAGTTGATACAGTTTCTTCTTTCTTTCCGCATGCAGCCATCAAAGCTACAACTGCGATTCCTAATAATAAATGTTTTACTTTCATTTTTTAATTTGATTTTAGTTTTAATAAATATTTATTTGAGGCTGCAATATTACAAAAAAAAAACAAATATAAACTGATTTTGTAAAAAAATGTTATGCTAATATTTTTTTATAGTTGTTAATCAATGAATTATAATAATTATTTTTTTTTGACAAAAATCTTTTTTTAGTGTATTTTGGAGCAATTTAATGGCTATTTAGAGCGATTTTTGCACTTTTCTAAAATGACAGAATTAAAAAATTGTTCTTTATAAAAAGTTTTTAGTAGTTTTGCAATCCTAAAATTAAACACTATTACAAACTTGAAAAGCAACAGAAACATAGAAAGATTACATACCAACAATACAAAATTAAATGGACTCTGTATATATTTATTTGATAATTGTTTTAAGTATTATATTTCTTAAAATAAGGAAATTAAATGTAGTTTTTAAGAGTTTGAATACTCTTTTTCACGAACTTGCTCACGGTTTGGTTTCTATTCTTTTCAAATGCGAGGTAAAAGAAATAGTGTTAAACAACAACGCATCAGGTACTTGTGCTACCAAATCAAAAAATAGATTTGCTACTTTTTTCATTTTGCTTGCTGGATATTCTTCCTGTGCTGTTATACCTTATATTATGATGTTTGCAGTGAATAAAGGTTTTGCTTTTATGGCGTTGTGCATTATTATTTTGCTGTCTGTAACGGCTCTTATCTTTTGGATAAAGAACAGATTCGGCAGAATATGGACATTTTGTTTTATTGGCATAAATTTATGCTTCATTTTTGTGCCTCAAATGAATGACTGGCTAACATATCTCATTGTTTTATATGCCGTTTTGATTGGTTTTGACAATTTTTTTTCCTGTTTAACGTTAATAAAACTCACTTGGAAAAATTCAAAAAGTACCGGAGATTCCTCATTACTTGCAAAAATCACAAAAATACCGGCAATTATCTGGTCATTAGGCTTTTTAATCCTTTCTGTTTTCTTTCTTTACAAAACCTATATGAGATTCATTCCCTCCCTGTTTTAATTCTGTCAATGCCTTCCTTCCCAAAATGATAGTTAAAATAAAGGTCAGTGAATCTGCAATTGGAGTGCAAAGTTCTATTCCAAGAACTCCCCATAACGGGACAAGCGTATAAAGTAACGGAATGAGGAAAAGTCCTTGTCGAGACAAGGCTAAAATACTTGCAGGCACAGTTTTACCTGTTGTTTGCAGCATCATATTCATCACGATTATAAAGGCAGAGAACGGAAGTATCAAACACTGAAAACGTAACGCATGAGAACCAACGTCTATCACTATCTTGTCTTCGTGTCCGAAGATAGAAATTAATTGTGGGGAAAATATATATCCTGCTAACGCTGCAATAATAAGAAATATCGTTGTTGAGCGAACTGTAAACCAAAATCCCGACCTAACCCTCTGAAACAATCCTGCTCCGTAATTAAACCCACAGACAGGTTGATACCCTTGTCCGATACCCAAAACGATAGCCGCAGCAATCATAACGATACGTGTAACAACCGAAAGAGCAGCAATAACCGATTCTCCATAATTTCCGGCAGCGTGATTGAGCAAAATAGTTGATACACTCAGCAATCCCTGTCGCAAAAATGAAGGAGTACCGCCATTTATGATGTTTTTATAAACCGAAAACTTGAATGTAAAGTTGCCGAATCTTATACGGACTATATCTTTACCATAACATACAATAAGGAAAAGCACTAATGAACTGATTATTTGACTTATCATTCCTGCTAAAGCGGCTCCCGTCATACCCATATCAAAAGTGAAAATGAACAAAGGAGTTAAACCTACATTAACAACAACTCCTGAAACTATTCCTATCACCGCTAAATTTGCCGCTCCCTGAAATCGCAACAGATTATTCAACATAAAAGACGATACCATAAAAGGTGCAGCAATTATTATCCATCTTAAATAATCTACTGCGAAAGGAAGTATGCTGTCTGTCGCACCAAGCAACCTCACCAAAGGATTTAAGAACAGCAGACAACTAATAGACAGCAACGTACTTATGAAAAAGGCTGAGAAAAAGCCCGTTGCAGCCATTTTTGCTGCTTTATCGTGTTCCAAAGCACCCAAAGAGCGTGATATATAATTACCTGCACCCTGTCCAAAGAAGAATCCGATTGCCTGAATGACAGCCTGTAACGGGAAACTCACACCTACCGCCGCTATGGCATTCGTTCCCAAGTGTGAAACAAAATATGATGCCGTTAAATTGTAGAGAGCAGTTACGAGCATTATGACTATGCTTGCCGCAGCCATCTTTATAATCAGTTCTCCTACCGGTTTAGTGGTCATCATTGTATGTTTTGAGTTGTCCATTCTGCGTTATATTTTATGGTTTTTTCATTTCATTTCTCTTTCTCTTCAAAACAAACTGGCTCAAAAAGACTCCAAAAATCACTATTACCGCTCCAATAATTTTAGTTACGGAAAGCGGTTCCTGTCCTAAAAGAATAGCGAAAACGATAGTTATTACCGGTATCGTATTGGTAAATACCGATGCGTTGGCTACACTGATACGTTTCACCGAATAGGCATAACCGATAAAGGCAATGGAGGAACAGAACACGGAAAGCATAATCAACGCAAATACAGTGCCGTAATTCCATTCCATTTCAAAGAAAGAACTTGACGTAAAACCATTAACCAGCAGCAAAGGGAGATAATAAACGGTGGCAATAAGATTCTGATAAACGGTTATGATTATTGGGCTGTATGTAAGTACTTTAGAGAGCATTATACTGTACCCTGCCGCCGACAGAACGGCAAGCGACAGAAGCAAAATGCCTTTCAAATTTACATCAAACATCATTCCGTTGAAAGACATCACGGCAATACCAACCACAGATATGATAACGCCGATGATGATAGTTGGTTTCAGTTTTTCCTTGCAAAATATCCGCAGTCCAAAAGGAATTATCACCGGAATAATGGCTATAAAAATGGCGGCGAAACTTGCATCAACGTATTGCAAACCATAGTTTTCGCCTATGAAATAAAGAAAAGGTTCAAAGAAAGCCAACAAAAGAAATTTGGGAATATCTTTTCGTGCAATTTTTTTAAGTTTTTTACTTAATTTGAATATCGTAAAAAGCAGCAGAAACGACACTGCAAGCCGCACAGTTACTATAAAGATGACATTAAAACCGCTATTTATCAGTTGCTTTGACCAAACAAAACTTATACCCCAAAAGAACATCGCACCGATAACTGCAATGTACGCATAGAAACGTTGCAACCGCTTAATCATTATGACTTTATATATTTTTGATTTAACAAATTATAATTTTTTAAGGAAGCAAAAGTAACAAATTATTTTGTTTCCGTCTTAATAAAAAGAGATTATATTTTTATAGAATTTGCTTATAGCGGTTTGGAATCAAATTACAGAAAATTAGAATCAAATTCTAGCGTTCTATAATCAAATTATAGATTTTCAAAATGCTATTCAGTAAGCATAGAAGAAAGGAATGTGAATTTTTTTTTGTAAATTAAGATGTTATTCACAAGAAACTTTGTACTTTTGCAGCCGTTTAGAAACATATTTTGGTAAAATAATAATAGCAAAATGAACAAAAAAGAAATTATAAAGAGGGATAACGTGGTTGTAAAATTCGTTGGCGACAGCGGAGATGGAATGCAACTGACCGGAACACTCTTTTCAGATACTTCCGCCTTGGACGGAAACGACATTGCGACCTTCCCCGATTATCCGGCTGAGATTCGCGCCCCGCATAACACCGTTGCAGGAGTGTCAGGCTTTCAAGTGCATATCGGAAAGCGTATTTACTCATCGGGCGATGAGGCAGATGTGCTGGTGGCAATGAATCCTGCGTCTCTGATTTCAAATCTTAAATGGGTAAAACGCGGAGGTATAATAATAATTGACGCTGATACCTTTACGGAAGAGGCAATAGCAAAGGCAGGATACACTTCCAGTCCGCTGAATGATGAATCTTTAGCACAGAATTATCATTTCATAAAAGCCCCCGTTACTTCTATGACAACGGAAGCCGTGAAGGATATTTTCACTGACCGTAAGTCTGCCGAGAAATGCCGTAATATGTTTGCTCTTGGTATGATCTTTTTCATCTTTGGCAAGTCTTTAGAACATACGGACGCCTATTTGGAAAAGAAATTCAAGAAAAATCCTGCTGTTGTTGAGGCTAACAAGGCTGTTATAAGAGCCGGATTTAATTTCTGTGAGAATACGGATGTGCTGGAGGCTCAAATACAGGTAGAAACGGCGGAAATAACAAAAGGAAAGTACAGAAATATAACAGGAAACATTGCTACGGCATGGGGATTGCTGGCTGCGGCTGAAAAAGCGGGGCTTAAACTCTTTCTGGGTTCTTATCCTATCACGCCGGCAACGGACATCCTTGTGGAATTAGCAAAACATAAATCACTGGGAGCAAGAGTCTTTCAGGCAGAAGACGAGATTGCCGGTATCTGTTCAGCAATCGGTGCATCCTTTGCCGGTTCTCTTGCCTGCACTTCAACATCCGGACCGGGCTTATCCTTGAAGAGTGAAGCGATAGGCTTGGCTGTTATGACCGAATTACCATTGGTTATAGTGGATGTTCAGCGTGGCGGTCCATCAACAGGTTTGCCGACAAAAACAGAGCAGAGTGATTTATCGCAGGCTTTGTTCGGACGTAACGGAGAAGCACCTTGTATTGTCCTTGCGGCGTCTTCATCGGCTAATTGTTTTGATTGGGCATTTGAGGCGGCACGTCTGGCACTTGAACATATGACTCCGTGTATCCTTCTTACCGATGGTTATCTTGGAAATGGTTCTCAGTTGTTTAGAATACCGAAAATGGCTGACCTTCCTACGATTCATCCGCCTTTTGCAAAGGAAAATGACCCTGAATATATGCCTTATAAACGTGATATGGAAACATTGGTTCGTCAATGGGCTATTCCCGGAATGGAAGGGTTGAGACACAGAATCGGAGGCTTGGAAAAATCTGACGGAAAAGGGGCAGTATCAACCGATAACGCCAATCACCAACTAATGACAGACTATCGTAAGAAAAAGGTTGAACGTATTGCTAATCGCATTCCCGACCAGAAGGTTATGGGTGCGGACAATGCCGAACTGCTTGTTGTAGGTTGGGGCGGCACACAGGGAGCGCTTAAGTTGGCTGTGCAGGAGATGCAGGAGGAAGGAAAAAGCGTTGCATTTACTCACTTCAATTACATTATGCCTTTGCCGAAAAATACCGGTGAAATGTTGAAACGATATAAGAAAATAGTGGTTTGCGAACTCAATATGGGACAGTTCGTCAATTATTTAAGAATGAATTTTGAGGGAATAAACTTCCATCAATATAATAAGGTACAGGGCTTACCTTTTGTGGTGAGTGAATTAAAGGAAAGATTTAATCAAATTTTGGAGGAAAAGTAAATATGGCAATAGAACATTCATCGGTAGAACTGACCCGAGCAGACTTTGCATCGGATCAAATGGTTAAGTGGTGTCCGGGCTGTGGTGATCACTCGATTCTTGCATCTGTTTTGGGGGTATTCCCTAAGATTGGCTACAAAAAGGAAAACTTTTGTATGGTATCGGGGATTGGTTGCTCCTCACGGTTTCCCTATTACGTGAATACCTATGGCTTTCACTCAATACACGGACGTGCGGCAGCAATAGCAACAGGTATAAAAATATCCAACCCAAACCTTTCCGTATGGATAAATAGTGGCGACGGCGATGCAACAGCCATTGGCGGCAATCATTTTATCCATTTGATAAGACGCAATATGGATGTTAATTATATCCTGTTTAACAATGAGATATACGGCTTAACAAAGGGTCAATATTCGCCTACGACAAAGCAGGGTCAAATAACAAAAACATCGCCTTTCGGTGTGATAGATTATCCTTTCAATCCGGGGGAATTGGTTATTGGAGCCAGAGGAACGTTTTTTGCGAGAGCGGTTGATAATCAGCCTAAAACGCTCACGGAAGTCTGCGAGAAGATGGCGGAACACGATGGTACTTCGGTCGTTGAAGTTTTGCAGAATTGCGTTATTTTTAATAATGGCACTCATTCGGCTATCACCGACAAGGAGGTGCGGGACGACCGTCAGTTGTGGCTGAAACACGGCGAGCCGATGCTCTTTGGAAAGAACCGAGAAAAGGGTATAATCCTCAAAGGCACGTCTTTAGAGGTGGTAACACTTGGTTCCGAGAGCGGCATAACCGAGAAGGATATTCTCATTCACGATGAAACCACCGAGAACACGGGCATCCATATGATGCTTGCCCAGATGCGTCCGCCTCATTTCCCGATGGCGTTTGGTGTAATCCGTGCTTATAAACAGCCTACGTACAAGCAGTTATTTGAAAAGCAGATGCAAGATGCACAAAAAGACGCAAAAATTTGCTGTGTTGAGGATCTGTTAAACAGTGGTGAGACTTGGGAGGTATAACTTCATTTTTAATGTTTTTAAAGAATGATTTTTTTTTTATTTTGGAGGCGTTTTTATGACGCCTCTTTTTTTTTATTGTATCTATAAGTCAAGGATTTATAGTCTTGATTCGTGGAAACAATTTCCCCAAATCAAATTAAATTTCCACATAACCAAATTATAATTTTCCCCAAACCAAACAATAATTTCGCCTAAACCAAATTATAATTTTCCCGAATCAAATAAGAATTATCCCGATTCGGGATAATAATTTTTGTGGTCGGGATTTCGTTAAGAGACTTTCGCCGAAACCTCGTTGGACTTTCGCCGAAAATGGAGGGGACTTTCGGCGAAACCCTCCTTAACTTTCGGCGAAAGTCAAATTAAGTTTCGGCGAAAGTTGGTTATTCAAAAAAAGAGTTGTAATTTTGCAACCTCGTTCCGTAAGAATGGAATGAGGTTACAGAGATATAAATAAAAATTATAAATTATTGAATATGAGTTATATGTACGTAGTCGTGGAACGCGACATCACAGTCGGGGAAGACCCGGGAACAAAGTACGTTGCCAGAATTTTACATTCGGGAACGATATACGCAAACGAAATGGTTAAGAGCATAAGTCGGCATTGTCAGGTGTCGCAACCCGTTGTGCTTGCCGTAATTAAGGCGTTGGAACTCGAAATCGCCGAATACATCAACGACGGATTCACGGTGGAGTTGCCCGCTTTGGGAAAATTTATGCCTATAATCAACTCCGAATCAAAGGATACCCCCGAAGAGGTTGATCATAGGGCAATTAAACGTTTGAAAATCAAGTTCTATCCTTCCGTTGATTTGAATCAGGCTCTCAAAAACGCAAGCCCCGAACGTGCAAATCTCAACATAACAGGCTGGAACCCTGAGACGTAAATTTATTGGTTGAGGTCGTTATCTTTATTGTTGAAACCACGCATCAGACCTCGCTCAGAACGTGAAATGAAATCCAAAATGACTTGTAATCTTTCGGTTTTCGGCAATTTTTTTATCTCTTTTATCGCCTCCGAATAGGGCAATCCGCTTTGGAATAAGACCCTATAAATATTGTGAATTTCGGTAATGTGTTCCTGAATGAAGCCTCTACGCTCCAGACCTATCGCATTAACACCATAATACGACAATGGAAACTTCGCAGCCTTCACATAAGGAGGCACATCCTTGTCTACAAGCGCACCACCCATGAGAATAGCGTGCTGACCTATCTTTACGAACTGATGTATCGCCGAAAAACCACCTGCAACCGCCCAGTCGTCAATTTCTACGTGCCCTCCAAGGGTAGTATTGTTAGCAAGAACACAATGATTCCCTATTCGGCAGTCGTGAGCAATGTGAGAATATGCCATAATTAAGTTATCGTTTCCCACGATTGTTGCTCCGCTTGCAGCCGTTCCGCGATTGATGGTAACAGACTCACGTATGCGGTTGTTATTACCTATTCTGCACGTTGTATATTCCCCTGCGAATTTAAGGTCTTGGGGTACGGCGGCAATAGATGCCCCCGGGAAAATTTCGCAATCGTCTCCTATTCTCGCACCTTGAAAGATGGTAACATGCGAATGAATCTTGCAATTTTTTCCTATCTCAACATCATCGTATATAACGGCAAAGGGTTCTATTTGTGTGCCTGTTCCAATCTTTGCAGACGGGTGTATGTATGAATTATTCATTATTTTCTTATTTTGTTTTTGCGATTTGAGCCATTAGAGATGCCTCAACAGCAACTTTATTTCCCACATAAGCCATACCTTTCATCTTTACGATACCTCTCCTAATTGGTTCGGTGAGCGTAAGTCTTAATAATAAGGTATCGCCCGGTACAACCTTGTTCCTGAATTTCACTTCTTCAAACTTCATAAAGTAAGTACTGTAATTTTCAGGGTCTTTTATGTCTTTCAGAGCGAGCATTCCACCTGTCTGACCTAAGGCTTCAACTATCAGGACTCCCGGCATAACAGGTTCTTTTGGGAAATGTCCGTTGAAGAAATCCTCATTCCCCGTTACGTTTTTCAAACCAACAACATAATCATCGCCCACTTCAATAATTTTATCTATCAAAAGGAACGGATGTCTGTGCGGAAGCAAACGCTTAATGGCGTTTATATCATATGCAGGCTCTTTATTAGGGTCATACAACGGTGCTTTCTTTATTTCTTCCATCATAGTATGTTTTATATTTTTTGTAAATGCGACATTGGAACTGTGTCCCGGTCGCTTAATAATAAATTCTCCTTTAAGGCGACAGCCTATCAGCGAAATATCTCCAATAAAGTCTAACAGTTTATGGCGTGCCGGCTCGTTGTCAAAGTATTTCTGTACATTATTAAGAACACCCATTTCAACCTCTACCTCATCGGCATCCTTATTAAATACTTCTGCCAAATGCTCTTTTTGTTCCTGTGTTATGTTTTGCTCAACAAAGATAAGTGCATTGGTCAAATCGCCGCCTTTTATCAAGTTATTTTTTAACAAAGTCTCAATTTCGTGCAGGAATACGAAGGTACGACAAGGTGCTATCTCGTTTTTGAAGTCATCAAGGCTGTTTAACTTTGCTTCCTGCCAACCAATAACCTCCGAACGAAAGTCTATAGTAGCACTGATTTTGAATCCATCGTAAGGCAACACCAAAAGGTCTATGTTACGCTTGTCATCAACGTAACGCACAGGGTTTTTAACGGTATATACCTTTGCTTCGGCTTCCTGTTCCTGCGTTCCGCTCTGTTCAATGAGCCTTACCCATATATCGGAACTGCCATTAAGAATGGGTACTTCAGCCCCGTCAAGTTCTATTTCCGCATTGTCTATTCCCATTGCGTACAAAGACGACAACAGATGCTCAATGGTGGATACTTTGGCTCCGTTCTGTTCTATTGTTGTGCCGCGTGAAGTTTCCACAACGTTCTCCGCCAAAGCAGAAATTAAGGGCTGATTTTCCAAATCAATCCTTCTGAATTTTATTCCAAAGTTAGCAGCAGCAGGTTTTAGGCAAAGATTTACTTCCTTGCCTGAATGCAGCCCTTTCCCTGCTATTCTTATGTTTGTACGTATTGTTTTCTGTTTATCCATAGTGGTTTTAGAAGTGCAAAAATATAAAATTATTCACATAAAACGTTCATTTGTGAAAAATTTTTTTCATTTAGTCTTATCATAACCTCATTTTATTTTGACAAAAAGCCGTTGAGAAATCATAGAATTTGATTTCAGAAATGTGAAGAGAAATTCCTATAAAATATAACGCATTAAGTCGTCTATTTTAGCAAGAGGTACTATTTCCAAACGGTATTGCGAAGGGGTTATTCCTTTGAGGTTGTATTTTGAAATGTAAATCCTTTCAAAGCCAAGTTTGTTTGCTTCCGATATTCGTTCGTTTATGTGCGTTACAGGGCGAATTTCGGACGACAGACCTATCTCTGCCGCAAAGCAATGCTTACTGCTGACCGGTTTTTCCTGCGAAGAGGAAATCAATGAGGCTATTATGGCAAGGTCGGTCGCCGTATCAAAAACACGAATGCCGCCAGCAATGTTAAGAAATACGTCTTTGTTGCCGATACGTAAGCCTTCCCGCTTCTCCAAAACGGCTAACAGCATACTCAAACGCCGTAAGTCAAAGCCTGTAGAAGTCCTTTGCGGAGACGGATAAAAGGAATGAGCCACCAAAGCCTGAGTTTCAATCATTATGGTACGAGAACCCTCAACCGTAGCAGCAATAGCCGTACCGCTTAACTGCTCTTCCCTGCCCGAAAGCAGTATTTCCGAAGGATTATTCACCTCTCGCAAACCGTAAGTCTGCATTTCATAAATGCCGAGTTCGGCAGTAGAGCCGTATCTGTTCTTTATGGAACGCAGGATGCGGTATCCGTAATTCCTGTCTCCTTCAAACTGCAACACCACATCAACCATGTGTTCAAGGATTTTAGGTCCTGCTATGTTACCATCTTTTGTTATGTGTCCTATAAGGAACAAAGGTGTTGCCGTTTCTTTGGCATATCGACTTAAACGTGCGGCACACTCGCGTATTTGCGAAACAGAGCCTGCCGTAGCGTCAATATATTCAACCGTTAGCGTTTGTACGGAATCTATAACTATGATATCGGGATGCAGATTTTCGGCTTGTGAAAGTATATGTTCGCAATCAGTCTCCGTAAGTATATAACAACGCGAGTTTTGCCCGTTTAGACGCTCTGCTCTCATTTTTATTTGTTCCGAACTCTCTTCTCCGCTTACGTAAAGCACCGTTTGGTCTTTGCAATCCAGAGCAACCTGTAACAGAAGCGTACTTTTGCCTATTCCCGGCTCACCTCCAACCAATATAACCGAACCTGCAACTAACCCTCCCCCAAGAACTCGATTCAATTCCGCATTATGAGTATTTGTTCTCTGCATTTGCGAAAGCGGAATGTCCGTTATGAGCATTGCTTCCGTTGTTTTATTTGGCTGACGTGAGGTTTTGTTTGATGAATCGTTGCGTTTAACAACCTCTTCTACGAAAGAATTCCACGCTCCGCAATGAGGACATTTGCCGAGCCAAGTACTGCTGGACGCTCCGCATTCTTTACAGAAATAGATTGTCTTTTGCTTGGTTGCCATTACTCTGGTATGACGCTGATTTTGTAATCCATTTCCGTCTGATGAGAGAATTTCTTTTTGTCTTTTAGATATTCTTTGTGGTAAGGACCATAAGGGAAGTCGGAAAAGACATAATGCTGCAATCTTTGTACCGCTTCGTAGATTTGGAACTCTTTATTGTCTTCCAATAATGATTCTTTGCTCTTATCTTTCAGTGGAAAAGGACTGCTGTATGAGAAATTGGCACGGCGTTGGAAAAGAGTATCACCGCTGTGAGTTGAAATCATTGTGTAGTCTGCAACTATCTCGGTTTTAGTACTCCAATACTCCTTATTAATAGAGTATATTGTGATGAACAAAGCAGCATCCGCTCCGTAATTTTCAAAATATGACCTTACATTATCGGCATTCTGATAACGGGAATTGAAATTTGTATCCGTTTTAGCCTGTTGTGAAATGGTTAAGACAGGGAAAAGATAATACCCTTTAAGACTTAATTCCTGCGTAATGGCTGTCTGGAACATTCTGTCTCCGTATTGATTTTTTGAACGGTTCCATGGATAAACCACAAGTATGGAACGTGGTAATTCCTTATAAATCTGTGGATATATACTGTCTCTCCGTATTCGTTTAGGGAAGGTTCGCTCAAAGAAATTCAAGGTATCGCCTGCCATTATCTTCTCTTGACGTATGCGTTCCTTTTCTAATCGTTTCAACTCCTTCTTTGATATTTGCGAAACATTGGTATCCTTCACTTCTTCCTTTTTTGGTTCGCCTTTTATCTCGGCAAGCACATCGTCAGTGCGGATTTCCTCCTGCGGAACGTACTTATCCTTAACTTTTTCCGCCACATTACAGGCAGCAAAGGCAAACGCCGTCACCATATATACAAGTATCCGTTTTTTCATAACCCAATCTCCTTCTTCAAATTATCAACATACATTTTGCTTTCGGGATAAAGCAGTATTTCCTTATCAAAAAAGACCTTTGCTTTTGTGGTATCGCCCTGCTGAATTAGCATACAAGCGTAATCCACACAACATCCGGGAGGCGGAACAACGGTTTTACCTTTTGGAATCTCAACAATCTTTTTGTATTGCTTTACCATCTTTTTCATTTCCTTGTCTTCCCAGCCACCTTTTGAGTAAGTGTAAGCCAGTTCGTTGTAGTTGTAATAGTTATACAGTACCTTATTGCAGGAAGACAGGCAAATGACGCAAGCAATTACTAATATGGTTTTCTTCATACTTCAAAATAAATTTATAAACTAAACTTTTATGTTGTTTTACGTCTGCAAAGATACACATTTTTCTTAATACCAAAATACTATTGTCGTTTTTTATTTAATTATTGCATATTTCCAGCGATTCATAATCATAAATCAGAATTGCAAAAAGCCTTTATATTTTTCCAAAATTTGATTATGATTTCCTGAAACTTGATTACAGAAATCTGAAATCAAATTACAGCGTGCTAGAATTTGATTATAGAATTCTATAATTTGATTCTAACTCGCCGGAATTTGATTCTAATTTTCCGTAATCAAATTCTAAAAAATTGGAATGTTATTTCGACAGGGCAGCAGTTTTAATTATTCTACTAAAAGACGATATTATTAAGGTATGGCTTCAATTAGCGTTTTTGCATATTCGGTTTGCGGATGATTATACAAGGTATCGGCTTCGTTTTGTTCAACAATAATCCCTTTTTGCATAACAAGCATTCTGTCGGACATATATTTCACGACAGCCAAATCGTGAGATATGAAAATGAAAGTAAATAAAAATTCACGTTTAAGGTCGTTCAGGAGATTCAAAATTTGAGCCTGTACCGACACATCAAGGGCTGACACCGATTCATCTCCAATAACCAATTCGGGATTCAGTATTAAGGCTCTGGCTATGCCTATTCGCTGTCGTTGTCCTCCCGAAAACTGATGCGGATACCGCTCATAATGCTCCCGTTCCAAACCAACACGCTCCAACATCTGCATAACCATTTGCCGCCTCTGCGTTTTCTGCCCGACATTATGCACATTCAGCACCTCTTCTATTGCTTTTCCTATCTTCATACGCGGATTCAGTGAAGAATAAGGGTCTTGGAAAATGATTTGAATGCGTTTGCGAACCTGTAACATTTGCTTTGCGGACAGGGAAGAGAGATTTATTCCATCAAAAATCACATCTCCGCTTTTGTTTTCCACTAATTGCAAAATGCTTCTGCCTATTGTAGTTTTGCCACAGCCCGATTCACCGACCAATCCCAGCGTTTCGCCACGATAAACCTCAAAATTAACATTATCAACGGCTGTTACGTGTTTATATTGCACCCTTAAATTTCTCACTTTCAGCAAAGGGTCGGCGGCATACATTGATTTGTGCTGCTCTTCTCTTTCATTATTACTCACGAACGGTATTTGAGTAATGTTATTTATGAAATCATTCACGGAAAGCAGCCTTTGGGGACGTCCATCTTTTGGTGGGCGAGAAGCCAAAAGGGCTTTGGTATAAATGTGTTGAGGGTTTGCAAAAATTTCTTCGGTCTTTCCCTGCTCTACAATTTCACCTTTATAAATTACAGCTAAATCATCAGCAATTTTACCGATAACTCCCAAGTCATGAGAGATAAAAAGAACAGCAAGATTACGGCGTTTCTGTAAATCTTTCAGCAGTTCCAGGATGGTCTTTTGAATTGTAACGTCCAATGCAGTAGTTGGTTCGTCGGCTATAAGCAAATTCGGTTCGCAGGCAAGAGCCATTGCTATCATTACACGCTGTTTCTGCCCTCCTGAAAGTTGATGCGGATACGCCCGAAAAACTCTTTGCGGATTGGGAAGTTTAACTTCTTCAAACAAAGTCAAAACTTTCTTTTTTGCCTCTTTTTTTGACAGCGAAGTATGGAGCAATAATACTTCAAGAACTTGATTGCCACATCGTAAAACCGGATTTAGAGAAGTCATAGGCTCTTGAAAAATCATAGCAATCTTCATTCCTCTTATTTTTGCGTACTCCTTTTGACTTTTTATCTTCGTAAGGTCGGTCTCGTTATCAAGATTCAGCCAAATCTGTCCTCCATCTATTCGGCTAATCCCCTGAGGCAAAAGACCCATAACAGCCAAAGATGAAACGGATTTGCCCGACCCCGATTCTCCAACCAAACCAAGAATTTTGCCCTGCTTTATTTGAAAACTCACACCTTTAATTACCTGATGCCATTCGCCATCATTAAAGAAAGAGATTCGTAAATTCTTAACGTCCAAAACAGGTTTTATGGATTGAATATTGTCTGTCATTTTATGTTTATTTTGTATTCTTTTCTGGATGCAAAGATATTAAAATCACAGAAAAAGAATGCTTGTAACAAAAAAAGAAATAAAAAGTTGCATATTTGGAAAAATAAATGTAATTTTGCAATCTGGTTTAGGGTAAAAAATGTTAATTGTCCCGTGGTGTAATGGTAACACAACTGATTTTGGTTCAGTCATTTCAAGTTCGAATCTTGACGGGATAACAATCAAAAAGCCGAGTGTAAAAACTCGGCTTAATTTTAATAAATCGTTATTTTCCTGTCCTTATTTTTTGTTTGCTGCGGCAAATTCTTTATAAAAATATGGTATGGTTTTGATACCGTTAAAAAATTGTTCCAACGGATAATTCTCATTCGGCGAATGAATTGCGTCAGACCCCAATCCAAAGCCCATAAGCACGGACTTTATACCCAGAATTCTGTCAAAACCGGCAATAATCGGGATTGAACCACCACTACGCACAGGGACGGGACGTTTTCCGTAAGTTTCCATATATGCTTTTTCCGCTGCTTTGTAGGCAGGCAGGTCTATTGGGCAGACATACGCATATCCCCCGTGCAGAGGCTTCACTTCCACAGTAACAGACGAAGGTGCAAGCGACTTAAAGTAAGCATAAAATCTGTCGGTTATAACATTAAAATCCTGATTAGGCACTAATCTGAATGAGATTTTTGCACTTGCTTCCGAAGGAATTACGGTTTTTGCACCTTCACCCTGATATCCGCCCCATATTCCGCAGACATCCAACGAAGGTCTTATACCTGTTCGCTCGGGAGTGGAGTATCCTTTTTCTCCATGCAAGTCATTTATTTTCAATTCTTTCTTATAATTTTCAGCAGAGAAAGGTGCTTGAGCCATCAAAGCCCGTTCCTCATCGCTTATGACAAGTACTTCTTTATAGAAATCGGGTATGGTTATCCGATTATCGGCATCTGTCAACCGTGCGATCATTTGACATAGAACGTTTATTGGATTTGCCACTGCACCTCCATAGAGTCCCGAATGCAAATCCCTGTTTGCCGACCGAACTTTCACCTCTACATAGCCAAGACCCCTCAATCCCGTAGTAATAGACGGCATATCTGCAGCAAGCATTGAAGTATCGGACACAAGAATCACGTCTGCTTTCAGGCGAGATTTATTTTCTTCGCAAAAACCGTAAAGGCTCTCACTGCCAATCTCTTCTTCGCCTTCCAGCATAAACTTTACGTTGCACGGCAAACAGCCCTTGCGAACCATAAACTCAAAAGCCTTTGCGTGCATAAACGACTGTCCCTTATCGTCATCAGCCCCTCGTCCCCAGATTTTTCCGTCTTTTATCACGGGTTCAAAGGCTGCCGTTTCCCAAAGTTCGTTTGGATCGGTAGGCATTACGTCATAATGCCCGTAAATCAAGATGGTTGGGAGGTCTTCGCTTATTTTTTTCTCCGCATAAACCACAGGATTTCCGTCAGTTGGCATTATTTCACACGTATCCGCGCCTGCTTCTATCAACAATTCTTTCCATCTTTCGGCACACTTAATCATATCGTTCTTATGCGTGCTGTCGCTGGATATGGAGGGGATACGCAGGAGCGAAAACAATTCTTCGAGAAACCGCTCCTTATTTTCTTCAATGTATTGATTTACATTATTCATAGCATGTTGTATTTTATAAATTATTAACGAAATTTGTGTTTTGCAATGCTGCAAATGTAAAAAAAATTTTTTAATCTGCAATCAAGCATTTGATATATCAATTTTCGCAGACCAAAAATCCTTGCAAGGACAGCCAATGGCAGCCAACTGACATCTAATTTGGCGACAACGTAGGATTTATTTTGAAGTTGATTTCTAAAAATGTAATCACGCAAAGGAAATTCACAAGAAGTAAATGCAAATTTGCTCCCTTTTTTATTTGATTAAGATAAATTATGATTTGATTTCGGTTTTTTAGAATCAAATTACAGAAAATTGTAACTTGATTTTATTTCTACCTCTCCAAATTATATGATTATTAGATAAGTATTTGAAAAAAGAATACCAAAACTTCCTTTCCTGTTCATTTGAATCAACGTTTTTGATTGCAAAATTCCAAAAGACAGGAGAAATATAATCCAGTCTTTTATCTAAATTAAATTTATTCATAGTGATAATCTGTCTTTTGTATAGCAACCACCCAAAGTGAAACACTAACAAAAAAAACGGCAAATTTTTGTATGTGAAAAAAAAAATGTACTTTTGCAACCTGATAATAACCTTATGATAAATAGAAAGAAAATAAATAAAAAAGCAAAACCCGCAGATAAAATAAATAAAAAAATTATGAATAAATTGAAAATCATATTAAACGGAATAATAAAGGAAAATCCAACCTTTGTACTTTTGCTTGGTATGTGTCCAACGCTGGCAACAACAACCTCTTCTATAAATGGAATGGGAATGGGACTATGTACGACCTTTGTGTTAATTTGTTCCAATATGGTAATATCAGCAATAAAGAATATAGTGCCTGACAATGTGCGAATCCCTGTTTTTGTAGTGGTTATTGCTTCTTTTGTAACATTGCTTGAACTTGTTATGAAGGCATATGTACAGTCGCTTTACGAGGCTCTTGGCTTGTATATACCGCTTATTGTGGTTAATTGTATTATTCTTGCACGAGCAGAGTCTTTTGCCTGCAAAAACAGTATTATTGATTCAATGTTTGACGGAATTGGGATAGGACTTGGCTTTACTCTTGCACTGACTATTCTCGGTGCAGTGAGGGAAATGCTTGGTAGCGGTTCTATTTTCAACTGGAAGTTTATAGGAGATAATGATGGCATACTTGTGTTTGTACTTGCTCCCGGAGCATTTATCGTTTTGGGTTACCTTATTGCATTGGTGAATGCCATTAAAAAGAAATAACAAAATGAAGAAAATAACTGTTATTGCTATTATTTTTGCATTCTTTATCACTAAAGGAAATGCTCAAGATAACCAACCTGTCAATCATCACGAATTTACAGGGTCTATTATACTGCTTGGGGATGTGCAAATAATAGGGTTGGCAGTTGATGTAGTAGGAGGAGTATTGACATTGGGACAAGCCGTTCGTCCCGGAAGTTATAACTTTATTACACCATCAATAAATTATAAATACTGGTTTAATCGCAGAGTCGCATTGGGGACTTCTGTTTTACTTGATATAAACAGCGTATTGATTAGACGTGCAAAGGGAGAATCCTTTGAAGAACGTACCAGATATATACCAACCTTTGCTGCTGAATTCTCAGTACATTATCTAAACTCTAAATGGGTACAACTTTATGGAATGGTAGGTACGGGAGTCAGTATTGCAATTTCACCCGATGCAATAATTAAAACGGTGGTTATACCTAACTTTCATTTAAGTCCGTTTGGATTAAGAGTTGGTAAGGATATAGGAGGATTTTTTGAAATTGGGTATGGATATAAAGGAATTCTCAATTTTGGTATTTCATATAAATTTTGATAACAGCAATATAAAAGATGAAAAACGACATTACAGCAATTAAAGTTAGCAAAAGCAACATCTATCAGATTGAAAGAATGATTGAAGATATTTGTGACAAATATAATCTGCACAATTATTTTGGTTTGATTTCAACCTCTGTTGCAAATGCTGTTTTTATTGCTCTTCGCTCAATAACCGAAGAGGAACAACTTACCTTTTCATTCACACAATGTATTGGAGGAATGAGTTTTGCATTGCAGGGAGAAAGCAAAATTTTTGCTAATTTTAACTCCAATGACAATAATCAATCATTAGAAACAATTATTAAAATGCTATCAAATGAAGTTTATGTGTTTGAAGAAGGTAAAGGGTTGGAAATGATTTTTTATGTTAATGGTATTGAACCTGTACAACTGCTTAATAGACAAAAACGGTTCAAGTCATATTTCTGCAAAACGCTTGTAAATAATTAAGCCTTCCCTTTTCGCAAATGGCAATAAGTTTTACAATCAACAGCAACTTTATTTTGCCTTATCAACGCACTCACTTAAAACGTTGGATTAAGCAAGTAGTCGCCGATTATGATAAACAAATTGACGATGTTGCTTTTATATTTTGTGATGATGATGATTTGCTTGAAATAAATAATAAATATCTTAACCACGATTTTTATACTGACATCATAACCTTTGATTACTGCGAAAACAATATAATCAATGGGGATATTTTTATTTCCGTTCAGCGAGTTAAAGACAATGCCCAAAAACTCAAAATACCGTTTGAAGAGGAATTAAAACGTGTAATAATTCACGGAATACTGCATCTCTGTGGTTTGAAAGACAAAACAAAACAGCAATCCGTAACAATGCGTGCAGCGGAAGACAAGGCTATTACCTTCTTTTGATATTGCGCATCATTTTTTCTGCTTTTCCGTTTGATACCATTTTCATCATTTTCCGCGTCTGCTCAAATTGTTTCATTAAACGATTGATGTCCTCTATGGTTTTGCCACTTCCAAGTGCTATTCTTTTCTTACGTGATACGTCAATTTTTGCAGGATTGGCTCTTTCGTAAGGAGTCATTGACGAAATGATTACTTCCATATTCTTAAATACGTTTTCATCTATTGCAGCATCCTTTACCATTTTGCCCATACCCGGTAACATTCCTATCAAATCCTTTACAGACCCCATTTTCTTAACTTGTTGAAGTTGCGAAAGAAAATCGTTGAAATCAAATTCATTGGTGCGTAATTTCTTTGAAATTTTCCGTGCCTGTTCTTCGTCATACTGTTCCTGTGCCTTTTCAACAAAGGAAACTATATCCCCCATTCCAAGTATGCGATTAGCCATTCGGTCGGGGTAAAAGACATCTAACGCTTCCATTTTCTCACCCTGCGACACAAACTTTACAGGACGGGAAATTGTATAGCGAATTGAAAGAGCCGCACCGCCTCTTGTGTCTCCGTCAAGTTTAGTTAAAACTACTCCATCAAAGTTTAAGCGTTCAAAAAAGACCTTTGCGGTATTTACTGCGTCCTGTCCTGTCATTGAATCCACCACAAAGAGCGTCTCATGAGGGTTTAGAGTTTCTTTTAGTTTGAAAATCTCATCCATCATTTCGTTATCCACCGCTAAACGCCCGGCAGTATCCACTATAACAACGTTTTTATTGTGTTCTTTGGCGTATTTGACTGCGTTTTTGGCAATCCGTATCGGGTCTTTGGCGTTTTGTTCACTATAAACTTCAACTCCGATGCTTTCTCCCAAGATGTGTAACTGTTCAATAGCCGCCGGACGATACACATCACAGGCTGCGAGCAGTACCTGTTTGTTTTGTTTTGTTTTTAACAAATTAGACAGTTTTGCACTGAAGGTTGTTTTTCCGCTTCCCTGCAAACCCGCTATCAAAACTATTGCAGGCGATCCTTTTAGATTGATTGACGAGGAGGTAATCCCCATTAAGTTTGTCAGTTCGTCATGTACAATCTTCACAATCAACTGTGAAGGTTCTATGGAACTTAAAACATTTTGTCCTAATGCCTTTTGCTTAACGTTATCGCAAAATTCCTTTGCTATACTGTAACTTACGTCAGCCTGTACCAATGCTTTACGAACTTCTTTCAGGCTATCGGCAATGTTTATCTCCGTTATTTTGCCTGCACCCTTGATAATCTTAAAGGCTTTGGTTAGTTTATCACTTAGATTTTCAAACATAATTCAACTTCTTTCTTCTTCTGTACGTTTTGAGCGTGCAAAGATACAAACTTTTTCGCAATTATAGCCTATCCTTACGAAATGAAAGTAAAATAAATCTTCACAAAGGTTATCAGTATGAGCAGGAAGAGAATGATGTTTGAATATAATAATTTTCTGCGAGCAAATAAAAATATGGTTATCATAAAGGATAAAGGGATGGAAAAGAAGGCAGAAAATTCCGAATAGTCCATTACGTAAGCCATTGGCAACAAAGCAACAAACAGAAGTATTGTAAGGATACTGCACTTCTTGCCATAAATGATATTATTCTCAATCTTTGAATTACGTACATAAAACAAAGAAGGTATCAAAAGCAAGCCTAACCCCACCAGATATACCACATCAATCGGTTTGGATATTGAATAAATGGTCGGAAATCTAACAAAAGTATTTATGAACCAGTGAAATCGTTCTGCTAATTGGTCGGTTAAGTAATAATAAACCACCGTAAAAATAAACGGAGTTATGAATCCAAAGATGCTAATAAACCATTTCTTTATGTGGTAAGCCTTATAAATGAAAAATCCTATCCAGATCCATAACATAAAAAAGACCGTTGGTGCATAAAACATCGTCCCTATGGAAATTATAAGTGAAGTAGAAAAAATTTCTTCCGTACTTTCCTTCCTGCTATAAACCTGATAAAAACACCACAAAGCAACAATCAAACAGAGATTCATAAGTAAGAGTGATGACATTGTCATAAACCGATAGTTTGAACTGCTCAAAAGATAATACAGAAAGGCAGGCATATAAGTTGTTTTTTGCACTAATTTATTGCTTGTGAATATATAATTGAGCAGTAAGCCATTTATAATCATAAGAATAAAGGCAATGACAGTGGCAAACAGCGGCATATCCCCCAGAAGCGAATGAAAATAAGTGTATAACAGCATATCAAAACTCGTTTCCACTACTTGCGGCGGCTTAATGAAAGCAATACACCAGAGAATGACCGGAGTAATGCCGATTATCAGTAATTGAGGAATGTACCTCTTCTTAAAAATGTTTACAAACATACGTTCCCTTGATTAAAACAGCGTCCTTTTACGACACAATCAACATTTAGTTACACTTTAAAACGAAAAAAATTCATTTTTATTTCTTTTTACCTTTTGCAACCGCCGCTGTAAAAGTCTAAAAAACCATCCTGTAAAATTAGAATTAAAATTTATTTATCTGAAATCAAGAAATAATCCCACAGAATCAAGAAAGGTTCATCTATAATCAAATAAGGTTGATGTTTTCCTGCGGGGAAACAATTAACCTTATTTGATTTCGGGGGGAATATTCTTTGATTATAGATGAATAAAACTTGATTTTGAATGATTATTATTTGATTCTAATTTGTTATAATCAAGTTTCAGAATTCTATAATTTGATTATAACAATGAAGAACAAAAAACTTGTTTTTCAAAGAAAAGTAGTAATTTTGCGGCTGTGAAGAGACAAATTTTCATAATTGCAATAATGATTTCTACCTTGTCATTTGGACAAATTAAAGTGGTGAATAACAAGGTCGGAATTGGTGAGTTCTGGGAGCAAAATCCTAATTGGAACTTGGATGTTAATGGAGAAATGTGGATTTCCTGTTATCCTGCAACATCCGGTGTGAGTTTTGTATCAACGGAACTGAACGGGTATAATTGTCCAACTTTGTTACCACAATGGGGAAGCACTTTCCGCATAGGTACTTCCGAGGCAAGATTAGCGCAGGTTTTCACTACATACCTGCATTATGTAGCAATGACCCAAATTTCTGACCAAAAGGTAAAACAGAATATACGCCCTATGTCTCCAAGTTTAGATAAAATCAACAATTTATCGCTTGTTAATTTTGATTATACGGACGAATTTATATTCAAAAACGCAGACTCTTCCAATGTGTTTAAGAAAGAGTTATGTTTTATGCAGAAAGATAATAATGGATTCTTAGCGCAGGATGTGGAAAAGATTTTTCCACGTTTGGTTCTCAACAATGAAGAAAGCGGATTGAAGGAAGTGAATTATATTGGTTTTATTCCCGAACTGACAAAGGCAATACAGGAATTGAGTGCAGAGATAGACAAACTTAAAATAGAAAATGAATATCTTAAACTTAATTGCTGCCAGCCCGAAAGCACCACAAACACACTCAATGATGACAAAGCAAAACTCTACCAAAACGTTCCAAATCCGTTCAATGCAGATACAAAGATAAGTTATTATATTCCTGTATTGGTAAAGCAGGCAGATATTTATATTTATAATCTTAACGGCACACAAATAAAGCATATTTCTGTTTTTCAAAAGGGACAAGGTTCATATACTTTGACGGCAAATGACCTTGAAGCAGGAATGTATATCTACACTTTGATTGTTGACGACAATGTTATTGATTCAAAGAAAATGATATTAACCAAATAAAATTGAATGTGATGAGAACATATTATAATATTATTAGTTGTATTATTTTCTGTTTGTAAGTATTTCCTATTTGCAATGCATAGCACAATCAAATAGAGGAGAAAATTGTAAATATACAGGAGCAATAACACAAATTAATCCAATTCCTTGCAATAATAATCCTTATATACTCATATTTGAAGATAGTTTTGATGGCAATGAACTTGATTTTTCTAAATGGAAAAAGAGAAATTGGAATCTGGAAAAGAAGTCTATTGTTTGGTATCAAGACGAAAATGTTGCTGTAGAAAATGGGGCATTAAAGATCTTCATTAAACGAGAATTCAAGCAAGATATGCATGTGGGTTGGGATTATTGGCATCCTGATACAGTAAAAGATTTCTTTTTTACAACAGGTGAAATAGAAAGTCTGTCTAAATTTCCGATAGAGGGTAAATTTGAAGCAAGAATAAAATTACCTATAGCAGACGGATTAAATCCTGCTTTTTGGATGTATGAAGACAATCCATATAATGAGGTAGATATATTTGAATTTTGCACAACTCCAGACACAGGACATTATCAAAATGGAACATGGTATGAGTATTATAACAATGGAATTTCAGCTGAGGGAACCAATAATGCTTATGAATGCAACGAATCATGGAATTTTGATGACTATAACAACAATAATTTTTGGGGACAGAATTTGTATAATTTTCTTTTTGATAATAATTTTAGAACATATACATTTGTATGGGATAAAGACAAAATAGAATGGTATATAAATGGATGTTTGATGCGTAGTGAAACAAATTATGTTAAAAAAGGAGTTTTGGGCAGTATTGCAGATTATCTTTTGAGTTGGGCGTTTGATTTTGAATTCGAACAATGTGATTGTAATAATATTAAAGTTGGAGACAAATACAATAGAGCAAAATTTTTCCCAGAGAACCCAATGAAAATTCTGTTAGGATGTGGAATGTGGACCAAATCTCCAACAAATCTTAATTTCAATTCACCTGTGACAATGGAAGTAGATTATGTGAAAGTTTGGCAACGAAAACCTTGCAATCAAAATGTAACGGTAACTAATATTCCAATATTTAATTGTTATCCTATTGGAAATGGAGTATTATACAACGTGATAACAGGTAAAAATGTTACTCTTAACTGCAATATGACTATTCCTTCTGGTTACACAGTTAAGGTTATAGCGAAAGAAAATATTGTTTTTGGAGAAAATTTCAACCTTTCGGTAGAGGAAGGAGGTCTTTTTTTAACTGAAAACAATGCTAATTTATGCAATATACAATCCAACAATCAAGTTATTGTTTATAAAATCATAGAAGAATCAGAAAGAAATAATGATATTAGTAATGAAGATACTAGTATAAATATTTGTTATGATAGGAAAAATGAAATATTTGTTTACCCAACTCTTGATAATGATAAACAAATTATAATTGATTTTAAAACAAATGATTATTCAAATCTTTCTTTAACAATAACAGATAAATATGATAGAACAATATATGTTGTTGAAAAAATTGAAATTTCTAAAAAATTAATAGATGTAAATGATTTTAATATTGGAGACTATGTTTTACATATACAAGTTTTAAAGAACAATAGAGAATTAAAATATCAAATAATAATAAATTCATTAAATAATGCGGAGATGTAATAATATTGTTTTTTATGCTTTGGTTGCTGCAATATTCCTGTTTATGATAAGTCCATCTTTTCTCACGAAGGGAATGTTTTTAGATGGAATAACCTATGCTGCAATTTCTAAAAATTTTGCAAATGGATATGGTTCTTTTCTACATCCTTTCTACAATGGAATTTGGTTTGTAACATATACACCACATCCTCCGATGCTTTTCTTTTTTGAGGGATTGTTTTTTAAGGTACTTGGCACTGATTTTTGGGTAGAAAAAGTGTTTTCTGTCTTTTGTATATTGATAACAATGATTTTAATGTCAAAATTATGTAAAAAGATTGGCTTGCAAAATGGATTTATGTCGTGGTTATTTTTTATTTCAATCCCTTTAATCATTTGGGCAGCAACCAACAATCTGATTGAAAATTGCTTAATGATATTTACAACCCTTTCTGTTCTGCTTTATCTACATTCATTGGAAAGAAACCGTTTTTTGTTGTTGATATTTGCAGGATTATCCCTTGCTATTGGTTTTTTATTGAAAGGATTTGTTGCGTTTTTTCCGTTTTCTTTTCCCTTTATTTATTGGTTGGTAATGAAAAATAATACTTTCAAAAGAATAATGCTTGATACGTTTGTAATGACTTTTTGTGCAGTTCTGCCAATTTTAGTTATTATCATTTCATCAACAGATGTAAAAAACTATTTTATAAACTATTATAATTTTCAAATTGCAGGAGAAATGACTAATGTTAAAACGGTGAATACTCGTTATTATATATTGGGGAGATATTTTTGTGAGTTAATACCATGTTTTGTAATTTGCGGATTATTATTATGGAAAATTAAATTTAAGAAGGAATATAAATATAACGGCAAAAAAGCGTTGATGTTATTTTTGTTTTCTTTAACATCTGTATTGCCAATCGTTATCACAATGAAACAGAGTGGTTTTTATTTTTTACCTGCATTGCCTTTTGTTTCTATTGCTTTCGCTGCATTGATTGACAATAGAATTAATAGGTTTTATTTGAAAATAAGCACAAAACAATGGTTTGCGTCATTAAAATATATTTCTATTATTTTGTTTTTAACATCTATTATAACTTGCTTTGTTTTCTATGGTTCGGCATCAAGAGATAAAGGAATGTTATCCGATATTGATATTATTGCCAAAACTATTGGTAAAAATAAAATAATAAGCATACCTGATGAAATGGCACAGGAATATACTTTATCTGCTTATTGTGCGAGATTTTACAATATCTCAATAGACCCCAATGTGCAACATCATCATCAATATCTATTAGTGAGGAAGGCATTGGATAAAGAAAGAGATAATTATCATAAATTGCCCTTGCAAATGGAATTATTTTATTTGTATAAAGCAAAAACAAACAATTAAATTTTGGTAATTAGGTGTCAATATAAGTTTTGAATATGTATTTGTAAAATAACGGACTGCTAAAAATGAATGATATGAAAACAGAAATTTGATTGCAGACAATGGAAACGTTTTTTAAAGTTTGTAATATCATTCAGAACGGGGATGAGACTGCTTATAAGCCTTTTTCAAATCCTCTATGGAATTATGCGAATAAACTTGTGTGGCATTCAAAGAAGAATGTCCAAGCAGTTCTTTTATGGAATTAATGTCCGAACCTTCGTTTAAGAGATGCGTAGCAAAAGTATGACGCAATACATGAGGAGATTTCTTTTCCGTATTAGCCATTGCAAGCAACTGTTTCACAATGTAATATAACTGATTTTTAGTTAGCGGCTGCAAATCCTTATCTACCAATAACTGTTCGCAAGTGACACCTCTTTCTTTTCGCTCCTTTATGTACGCCTCCAAGCGTTTCAGTAAATGCGGATGCAGAGGTATTATACGTTCTTTGCGTCTTTTGCCAAATATCTTAATGAAAGCGTTACCAAAATAAATATCCTGTTGCTTTATTCCTAACATTTCCGCTTGTCGTATACCCGTTGCGTAAAACAATTCAAGAATAATATCGTTGCGAAGAGCCAAAAACGAATCTTTTTCTACGGTTTCGTGTGATAAAATGTGTGTCATATCTCCCGCTTGAATATAAACAGGATTACGTTTGACTACTTTAGGTAACAGAAGTTTTAACATAGGGTTATGCTTTAATACTTCGGTTGCTTCCAAAAAGTGAAAATAAGTACGAAGACTTGCTATTTTACGACAGATTGAACGAGCCGTAATGCCTTTTTCGTTTAAATACATCATCCAGTCTCTAATCATTTGAACAGAAACTTCATCTGCTTCCATAACATCAAAATTTACTGCAACAAAATCTGCAAAAGACGTAATATCTGCAAGATAAGCTGCAATCGTATGTTGGGAATAATTGTGTTCTATCGTCAAATAATGTTCAAAATCCGCAGTTTTCATAGCGGCAAAAATAATAATAAAATTTCAATATAAAAAAAGAGAGAGCATTCCTTGTAGAACGACCTCTCTGTCTTATGATAGCATCGGATTGTTAGCTATCCATTTCAGCTTGCCGTAGCTTCTGCACATAGATTGCTTTCAATCTTTTGCCTCTCGCCACTACCGAAGGCTTAGTGAATTGCTTTCTTGCACGCAATTCTCTAACGACTCCTGTCCTTTCAAACTTTCTTTTAAGTTTTTTCAAAGACTTTTCTATGTTATCACCTTCTTTAATGGGTACAATAATCATAAATTTACCTCTTTCTTGTTAATGTTAATAAATAAAACCTTTTATTTTGAGCGTGCAAAGGTACAACTTTTTTTTGTAATACCAAAATTTCACTAATTTTTTGTAATGAAAATGAACTATTGTTGCATTGGCTTGAGTTCCGAACTTACGATAAGAGTAGCTTCTGTTGCAGCCTGCACTTGTTCTACACTGAATTCCGGATGTATTTCTATCAAAACTAATCCTTTATCCGTAACATCAATAACTCCCATTTCAGTAATAATTCTATTGACTTGTCCTTTTGCTGTCAGAGGAAGAGAACACTTTTTTACTATTTTAGGAGAACCTTTCGCCGTATGTTCCATTGCCAAAATTACTCTTTTAGCTCCAATAAGCAAATCCATTGCTCCTCCCATTCCGGATACTTTTCTTCCCGGCACCATCCAATTTGCAAGGTCGCCTTTCTCATCTACTTCCATTGCTCCAAGTATTGTAACATCTACATGTCCGCCTCTTATCAATCCAAAGGAAGTTGCAGAACAGAAAGTTGCGGCTCCATTGATTTTTGTGATGTATCCGCCGCCGGCATTTGTCAAGTCGACATCTATTTCATGTTCTTCAGCATCGGCATCCATACCTATCAAGCCGTTTTCACTCTGTAACAAAACTTTTACTCCGGGTCTTAAATAATTTGGTATTAGAGTTGGTATGCCTATTCCAAGATTAACCACATCTCCATCGTGCAGTTCGTATGCTCCACGTTTAGCTATTACTTCTCTTATTTCGTTTTTATCCATCGTTTATGTTAATTTTTCGGGTGCAAAGATAGTAATAAAATTTGAATTGACTAAATTTTATTGATTTTCAGATAAGGTTTCACTTGCGGAGTTATTAAATAGATGTTATAAAATAAAGGAATATAGCAATGGAATCAAGTTATAATTTTAGGTTCAAGACAATTTAAGGTGTCTTTTTACCTTAGTTTTTCGGGTGCAAAAGTACTGTTTTTTTTTTGACACTAAAATTATTTCTGCCAAACATAATAATGTGCCTTAACTAATTTATATTATATTATTATTGATATACATTAAATTATACGGTGTAAAAAGTCCGTTTTTTAGTCTTTGGATAACATTATCTAAACTTTGGATAACATTATCTAAATCTTGGATAACATTATCTAAACCTTGGATAACGTTATCTAAACGCTGGATAACATTATCTACGGTTTGGATAATGTTTATCACGCGTAAAAAAAGTTTCTGCAGATATTAAAATGGGGGCGTATTACACTTCATACCAAAACGTTTGAAGATTGCTTTTGCCCAATGTATATTTTCTTTTTTATACCAAAAGAAAATCCTGTTCTGTTCCTGTTTTTCTTCTTTGGTTGTGGCACAAAATACTTTACGCATCGTTAATGGGTCATAACCAGTGTAGTACATTTCCGTTGCAATGGTCATAGGTGTTGGCGTAAAGTCTTGCACCTGCTCAAGATGATAACCAAGTTTAGCCGTATCCGCCGCAAGTTTAGCCATATCCCTAAGAGTACAGCCGGGGTGAGAACTAATGAAATAAGGAATAAGTTGCTGCTTCATTTTATAACGCTTATTCAACAAATCAAAATGTTTTTTAAGTTCAATAAACCTGTCAAAAGACGGCTTTCGCATAAGAGAAAGTACCTCAGAAGAACTGTGTTCGGGTGCAACCTTTAATCTGCCACTCACATGATAGAGAAAAATTTCATCAAGATATTTATAATCCGTCATCAAATCATATCTGATGCCGCTTCCAATGAAAACCTTTTTTATATATGGCAAAGAACGAACCTTTGCATAAAGAGAAAGTAAGGGCTGATGGTTATTGTTCAAATTAGCACAGAGAGAAGGATATATGCATGACGGTTTTACACATTTCTCACATAGTTTTTTATTTTTTCCACCCATAAGATACATATTTGCCGAAGGACCTCCCAAATCGGTGAGGTATCCCTTAAAATCCTTACGTTTTGCAACTTTTTCTATTTCGGCAAGGATAGATTTTTCACTACGGGATATTATTTTTTTGCCCTGATGAGCGGCTATTGTGCAAAAAACGCAGCCTCCAAAACATCCCCGATGTATATTTATGGAGTGTTTTATCATTTCAAAAGCAGGAATTTTCCCTCTTTTAGCATATTTGGGATGCGGTTCGTATTCGTAAGGTAAATCAAAACTTTTATCAAGGTCTGTCTGTGAAAATTCGTTGTCCGGTGCATTGACCACAACATTTACCGGTCCATAATTCTGTATCAAAACCGACCCCTCATATTTATTTGCATTCCTCTCAATTATAGCAATGGATTCCGCCTGTTTCCGTTTGGCTTTTTTACATTCCTCAAAGGAGGGAAGATGAATGGCATCAGGCAATTTAATATCTTGATATGTTATGTATGCTATCTGCTTCAGGTTATAACGAATAGTTTCAATCGGTTCTCCAACATTAAGTTTTCTTGCAATCTCCGTTATAATTTTCTCCCCCATTCCATAAACCAAAATATCGGCTTTGCTCTCCAAAAGAATTGACGGCATAAGACTATCAGACCAGTAATCATAATGGGCAAGTCTTCTCATAGATGCTTCTATACCTCCTATAATTACGGGTGTTTCCGGATAAATCCGTTTAAGTATTTGGCTATAAACGGTTGTTGCATAATCGGGTCGGAAACCTGCTTCATTGTTAGGTGTATAGGCATCATCACTTCGCAAACGTTTTGCTGCAGTATAGTGATTTACCATAGAATCCATAGAACCCGAAGTAACACCAAAAAAAAGACGGGGCTTACCTAATTTACGAAAATCTCTTAAATCATCACGCCAGTTCGGTTGAGGCAAAACAGCAACTCTTAATCCGTCTGCTTCCAATGTACGTGCTATAACGGCAGTTCCAAAAGAAGGATGATCTATATAGGCATCACCACTGACAATAATAACATCAACGTAATCCCATCCTGCTTTATCTATTTCTGCTTTGGTTATCGGTAAAAACATTTTTATTTTATTTATACACTTATTGCCTCTCGGACTGACTCTGCCGCAATCCGCTACCTAACATTATGAAAGCAAAGACTAATAACATTATTGCAATGCCGGGAATTATAGCCATATACGCAGCATCAAGGATTATGTATCCGTAATTTTCCTTTATCATCGTTCCCCACGAAGGCATTGGAGGCTGAACCCCTATTCCCAGAAAACTCAATCCTGCTTCCTGCAAAATGGCTGTCGCAAAATTAGATGCCGTTATTACACTTGCCGCTCCTACAACATTAGGTAAGATATGTCGAAAGATGATGCGAAAGTTTGAAAAACCCAAAGCACGACCTGCTTCCACAAATTCTTTTTCTTTTATACTCATTACCTGTCCTCGAACCATACGTGCCAAATCTACCCACATCGTTAAACCAACAGCAACAAAGACCTGCCAGAAGCCCTTGCCCAATGCAAATGTTATTGCAATAACAAGCAGAATGGTAGGTACAGACCACACAACATTTATAAGCCACATAATCAATCTGTCTGCCCATTTACCAAAATAGCTGGCAACAGCCCCAAGAGTAACACCAAGAAGTATTGCGATAGCAATAGCAATCAGTCCTACGGAAAGACTTACCCTTGTTCCAATAATAAGTTGTGACAACATATCTCTTCCGTAGCGGTCTGTCCCAAGCAAATAACGTTTAGTTACAATTTCGTATTGTTTGCCGCTGACACAGATAGTTTCTCCCGCATTAGGATTGTCACCTGTAAAAACTTCGGCATAGAGCATCCCGTCCTTTACCCAGTGCCGATAAACAGGAATAGAGGTATAGTCCGCTTTCTTTCCGAAAAGCATTGTCTTAAAAACAGATTGCGAAACCTTATCTCTGTCGTATATTTTTAGCATTTGAACTTTGAAATTAGGCTTTTGTACGGCTATTTCAAGATGTTGCTCATTTGCATAAGGCGTTTTGTCCGGCGTAATCAGGTATCCCAAAATAGCAATGAGCGTAAAGATACCAATGATGCAAAGGCTCATTATAGCCAAAGGATTTTTGCGGAAACGTTTCCACGTATCCGAAGTGATCCTACCGTATTTCTGCTCTCTGCTTCTGCGAAAAAACATCATTAATTCTTTATTGTGAAAGCCAGAGCATAGAGTTTGATTTGCTTAACCATTGCAAGCAAACCGTTGGAACGCGTTGGAGAAAGATGAGAAGCAAGTCCTATTTTATCAATGAAGTACAACTGAGCATCATAAACCTGTTGTGGTTCTTGATTATTAAAGACTCGCAGCAACAAAGTAATGATTCCCTTTGTGATAACGGCATCACTATCGGCAGTTATCTGCATTCTGCCCTCGTCATTCAGTTTAGCACTAACCCATACTCTTGATTGACAGCCTTTAATGAGGGTATTGTCGGTTTTGTCCCTTACTTCTATGAGTGGGCATTCCTTTCCCAGTTCTATTAGATAGTTATATTTATCCATCCAGTCTTCAAAAAAACCAAACTCTTCTACTATCTTGTCCTGTATTTCGTTTATTGTCATAATCTGTATTCTAAAAAGCGTTGCCTTGTAACAAGACAACGCCCAAAAATAATATGAAAAAGAAAAATGATTTACTCAATAATCAAGTTCCAATTGTGTTTGTCCTCAATCACACCTTCCTGTATACCTTTCAAAGTTTTATAAAGTTTAGTACAAATCTCTCCCGGCTCTGTACCAAAACAATATTCTTTACCTGTACCCCTATCTACAATAAGGCTTACGGGAGAAACCACTGCCGCAGTACCGCAGGCAGCCACTTCTTCAAATGTTTCCAACTCTTCAACAGGTATATGACGCTGTTCAACCTTCATTCCCATTTCTTCAGCAAGTTGTCTCAAAGACATATTGGTAATAGACGGCAGAATGGAAGTAGATTGTGGCGTTACATAAGTATTATTTTTGATACCAAAGAAGTTAGCGGCACCAGCCTCATCAATATATTTCTTTTCTTTTGCATCAAGATAAATACAGTTTGAAAAGCCTTCTTCATGCGCCCTTTGACCCGAATAAAGCGAAGCAGCATAATTACCACCCACTTTTAATGTTCCCGTTCCTAATGGTGCAGCACGGTCAGCATCTTCCACTATTTGCATTTTCACAGGTTTGAATCCCTCTTTGAAATAAGGTCCTACCGGTCCGGCAAAAACTATAAACAAATACTCATTTGCAGGTTTTACACCCACTTCTGCACCCGTTCCAATCAACAGAGGACGCAAATACAATGACGCTCCACTGCCTGACGGTGGAACAAAACGCTCATTACGTTTCACAACCTCAATACACGCCCTGATAAACAAGTCTTCAGGTACGGCAGCCATCATTACGCCATTGGCAGAACGAATTAAACGCTTTGCATTTTCGTAAGGGCGGAACATACGTATCTTACCGTCAATACCTCTAAATGCTTTAAGCCCTTCAAACGCCTCTTGACCATAATGCAAACAGGTTGCCGCCATATGCATTGTTATTGTTTCCGAGTCGGTAACTTCCAATTCTCCCCATTTTCCGTTACGATAGTAGCAACGGACATTGTAATCGGTTTTGTAATACCCAAAAGGTAGTTCTTTCCAATTTATATCTAACATATATTCTATATTTTTAATGTTGTTTTTTTCTTTTTTAGAAGTTGCAAAGATACAAAAAATTCCACAAAGTCAAGTCTTATTCATTTTTAACCAAATAATATTTCCCCATAATCAAGTTTGAGACAATTATAATTTGATTCCATTTTAATCAACGCTTTGGGACGCAAAAATACAAAAGATAGGGAAAATATAACCCCGTCTTTTATCTAAATTAAATTTATTCATAATGATAATCAATCTTTTACAATGATAACACTACCCCAGTCTTCGCCCCACGGCATATACGCAAGCGTTTGTGTGATTTGCCCGTTATTGTCAATGATGTAATGCTTCGTGTAGCCATTACCTAACAAGGCGTTACTGAAATCAAATTCCAACGTTCTATAATTTGATTTCAGAACGCCGGAATTTGATTCTAATTTTTTATAATTTGATTCCATTTTACTATGTCCTAAAGTGAACTGTTATTGTGTTTTTTCCCAATGTCCATCTATAAATTGCCATTCTGTTCCTATATCAATGCTATTAACAAACTCTTTATATTTATTTTTCTCATAGATAAAGAATATTCCAAATCCTATATTTTGAGGAATTGACATCTTCTCATTTTGCTCTGCTAAATATATATACTTTTGACAAGATAATGGATCATAATGAATATTGTTTTTATTAAGATATTCTACTGCTAAATAGTAATAGTAATTTGCATCATCTGCTACGGTGTAAAAATCTTCTTTATTAGTATATTCTTTTTTTATTTTTTCTATCTGTTTGTCAGTTGGATATATGTAAATTATCTTTTGTATTGTATTTACAGAAATGCTTAAATTAGTTTGCTTTTGAGCAGAGCAACTAAAACAGGTCAATAAAACTAAATATATTATTTTAATGTCCATGACAATGATTCTCTTTAAGCAGTTTCTTATATGATCGTTTCAGTAATTGAGCCTGTTTTTTATCTTTCAATAAAATCTGGTGATATAATCGTTCATATTTTTCCTTATAATTATCAGGATGTGGCCCGTCAAAAAGAAAATAATATACCGACAAACATTCTTTTGCGGATAGTGTATTTAGAATATACAAATTTATGTCAATGTTATTAAATAATTTGGTTTGAAAGAATTTTTGAAATATACTAACTCCGTCTGACTCCCAAAATCCATTTAGAGAAACACTGATTATTTTTTTACAAAATTTAAGTGTATCTATCAATTTATCCAATGAATAGAAAAAATCTATGTGACTAAATGAAAAATCGTATAAAGGTGAAAAAAGAACATCATGTTCTTTTTTATCATTTATAATTTCTTTGTAACCATAAACGTTAATAAAAGTATTAAAATCATTAGGAAAATAGTCAAAAAACTTTTCTTTATAGGTAGGATTATCTATATAATTTGTAGATAGATAATAATACTTTACAAGTGAATCTGCTATGTTATTTTGTGCATTCAATACTATTTCATTGCACAAACACAATAATATTAATATGTATATTTTCATTTTTTAATTATATTATTGACATTAACTCTAATATTAGAAACATTTCTTTTATCTACATAGTTTCTTAATCTGTTTAAAGTATTCCTACTATCACCTACGTAATTTGTACTTTTGGAATTTCCAATTAACAAACATCCTCGTGTATCTACAGAAGAATTGCCGTTGTGAATTAAGATGGCTCTATCTTTAGAAACATCATCATTATATAATTTTAGGACATTTTGATAATTAGTACCACTATGTTTAGTTACATTGTAAGAACCTTCTGGGATTCTCTGATTTTGACCAGACTTTTCGGTTGAAGGACCCTTTGGCTCTAAAAAGAAACCACTACTCAATTCTCCGTCTTTTGCATCAGGTATATGAAATGCACTAATAGTATATCTATCAGTTTCTTCAATTCTGAATGAATTTATATTATTTTTTCCATCTCTGGCAATCTCTATGGTTTGGTCTCTGACAAATTTTGTTTCTTGCTTTCCTGTTTGTTCATTTTTTTCTGTTTGGGATTGACCAGTATAATAATAATCCGTTTTATCGCCTCCTTTTGTTCCAACATTAGTAAATTGTCCAGTTTTAGTATTCAACTCCCATTCGTCTCTTCCGTCAGGGTCTATTTTCATAACAGGATTGTTAGAGCAGTAAGAATAATTGCTTATGTGTGGATACTTGGCAAACATTGGGTCAACCGATAACCAAATAGAAAGATAATCATAATAATACCTTGCCCCGAAATAATTAAATCCTGTCTCCTCGTCTTTTTCCTTGCCATTGAAGCGGAATGGTGTTAGTTCATCAGGAGTAGAAGTGTTTATATTAACAAAGTCTTCTCCCCACGGCATATATGCAAGGGTTTGTGTGATTTGTGCTTGGTCATTAACAATGTAGGAAAAACTGCCGAGATGGTCAGTTAAGTAATAATAGTGTGGCTCAACATTAGTTATAATTTGTTCGTTAGGTTTAACTACATCATTATAAAAGTCTGACACGTTGATATTTACAACCATATTAGGCAAGCAATGAGTAAATGTTGTCTGCAAACCATTGTTTAGATTGTTTTTCAGCATATTAAAATCAGCCTCTATCGGTTCAGCAAATGCCTGTGTGCCGTTCAATCCGCCACCACCTATTGCACTACAAATTCTTTTTCCTTCTTCAAAGTAATGCTTCGTATAGCCTTTGTCGTTTATAGTTACGAGTGCATTTGCATACAATACCTGACTACTCAACACAGGGACTTTTGCCATTTGTCCGTTGATATACATATCTATAAACGCACCTGTGAGTTTCAAATTACGCTCACCACTTGCATCGTAGTTATAGAATGCAGGTATGGTATTGTCCTGCGTGGCTTGCAGGCGGTTGTCTTCCGTCCAACAGAAATGACGTATGTTTGGTCCGTTATTGTGATGCCTAAGCATATTACCTTTGTTTTTCATTATTTGTTCATTTTTAATGGTGCAAAAATACAAAAATTCCACAAAGTGAAGATTTATTCATTATTTGCTTTAAATGAACCCAATCAGGTTTGAGTCAAATATAAGTTAATTTTATTGGCATTTATTCTTATTGATAAGCAGTATTTTGTAAGGATAACACCCAATCTGATATATTACCCATAGTGAAACACTATCTGTTTTTTTGCGTTTGCCTTCAAATAAAATTTCGAAGTACAAGCAAATTGCATTTTTTTTGTACTTTTGCACATTCTAAATTGAATATATACTATGCTAAATAATAACAATATCAATACTTTTACGTTAAAAGAAGGAGAATATTACATACCTTTAATTCAACTTTTGAAGGTATTAAACATTGCTTCCAGCGGTGCAAATGCTCAACAAATGGTAATTGAAGGTTGTGTCAAAGTTAATAATATAACGGAACTTCGCAAAAGAGCAAAAATCCGTGAAGGGGATATTGTGGAAGCATTGGGGAATAAGATTTTAATTTCACAAAACAATAACTGAAAAACGATGGATTTAAGCAAAATTTTATTTATCACAGGACGAGGCGGACTTTTTGAACTTGTCAGTCAAACAAAAACGGGAGCAATAGTTGAAGATATGGCAACAGGAAAGCGTTTCCCCGTATTTAACAATAATAAGATAAGTGTGTTGGAAAATATCAGTATTTATAGGGAAAATTCTGATATAGCCTTACCTGAATTGCTGAAACTTATTTTCAAAAAAGAGAACGGAGGAAAGTGTATCGACCACCTTGCAAGTGAAGATTTGATACGCGGATATATGGAAGAAATACTGCCCGATTTTGATGATACGCAGGTGCATCTTTCCGATATGCGCAAGATATTTAATTGGTACAACATACTTAATGAAAAAGGTATGATTGATATTGAGGATGATGTTACCGACACAAAAGAATAGTAGATTGCTCTTTGACTATAATTCAACGAATTAGAAATAGAAAGTAAAAAAAAGTCTGATAAAAATGCAGCAATGTGGGTAAAAATGCGTACTTTTGCCCCCGCTTGTTGAACGAAAACAGGCTAATAATAAACAAAATAAAAAATATCTTATGATGACATTAACATTGTTATTGCAAGCAGTAGGCAATATGGCATTAGGTTATGGACTTGCAGGAATCGGTGCGGGAATTGCCGCAATAGGAGCAGGTCTTGGTATCGGTAACATTGGCAAAAACGCCATGGATGCTATCGCTCGTCAACCCGAAGCAACATCGGACATTCGTAGTAATATGATTGTGATTGCTGCTTTGGTGGAAGCGGTTGCTCTGTTTGCTACTGTGGTTTGCCTTTTGGTCGTTTTGACCAAGTAGGTGAGGAATCGGGCAGTATGACGTTTGGTCCTACTGCCTGATTTTGTTTGTATATTAAAGGTAGAACATAAAAAGAACGACTTATGAATTTACTTACGCCGGGTATAGGCTTAATTTTTTGGATGACGGTGGTCTTTGGTATCCTGCTTTTGATACTTTGGTTTTTTGCATTCCCCGTTATAACAAAGACAATTAAAGACAGGGAGCAGTCAATAAGGGATTCGCTTGAAGCAGCCGAGAAAGCAAAACTTGAAATGCAGCATTTGAAGGCAGATAATGAAATTTTATTGCGTCAGGCTCAGGAAGAGAAGGAAGCAATTATAAAAGAAGCACGTGCCATTAAAGAAAAAATTATCAGAGAAGCGGAAGTTGATGCAATGCAGGTAAAAGAAAGAATGATAACTTCTGCAAGAGAGAGCATTAACTATGAAAAACTGCAAGCAATGACTGAATTGAAAAATCAATTAGCAGGTCTTGCTATTAGCATTGCCGAAGATGTCCTGAGGCAGGAACTTTCCAATTACGAAAAAAGCAATGAGATTGTAGAGAAACGAGTAGCGGAAATAAAATTTTAAGCAATGGGTACTGTTATTCTTCAAACGCGTTACGCAAAAGCACTGTTTGTTTTAGCACAACAAATGAATCGGAATGAGGAAGTTTATTTGGATATGTTGAGAATAGAGAAGGTATGCAACGAAAATCATATTCTACGCGCCATATTAAAAAATCCTACCATCAAACCTCTAAAAAAGAAGGCTATATTGAAAGAACTGTTTTCCCAAAGCGTATCACAATTAACTATGGAATTTCTTTCACTTTTATTAACAAAGCGAAGAGATATGTATCTGTTGGAGATAGCCTCGCAATACATCAAATTATACAAGGAAGACAAAGGAATAAAGACCGTAAATGTAACAACCGCTGCGGAAATGTCGTCAAAGATTGCAGCGGAACTTGAAGATATTTTAAGAAAAGAACTGAACACTAAGATTGAAATGCACATCAAACAGAATACAAGCCTCATTGGTGGTATCAAAATTGAAGTAGATGACAAACTTTATGATGCTTCGCTCTTAAAATCATTCTCTGTATTGCGGCAGTCCTTCGCTCAAAACATTTACGAAAGCGGCTTCTAACTTCCTATGCTCAAACGTTTGCTTTATATTGTCAATCTGGTTTTTGTAGCCCTGCTTTTACTTGCACAGGTCAGCCGTTATATTTCACCGAATATCTATGATAAACTTTCCTTATTAACTTATATCTATCCTTTTTTAATAGGAATAAACATCATTTTTTGCATTCTTTGGCTTTTTATTAAGTTTCGGTTTATCATAATCCCGTTAGTTGCCATTTTTTTGCAGGCAGGCAGCATTCCACGCATAATATCAATAACTTTTTCCAATGCAAAGGAATTGTTTCTCAAAACAAACAGCAATACAAATGCCAACAAGGCAGAAACATTACAAAATTCTGCCATACGCTTTGCCACTTATAACGTATGCGGATTGGGATATAAAACAAAGGATAAGGAACAAACAACCGATTCTATCCTCATTTTACTAAAACAAAACAATATAGACATTGTTGCCATGCAGGATTTCCCAAGAATAACAACAACTAATAAAATACACAAAAAGTTCCTTGCTAACGGCTATAACTATTTCTATTCGCTGAATTTAGACCGCAATGTAATGGATAAAAGTGTTGTTTATTCAAAATATCCTTTGGGAAATTGCGGAGGGCTTTTGCCTTTAAGCGAAGAGCCTGATGAATTCATTTATATTGATGTTATTATTGGCAAAGATACATTGAGAATATACAATCTTCACCTTGAGTCGTACCTGCTTTCTTCCGATGAACGTAATTTTGAAAAGGCGGAAGACAAAAAAGGTATTATGAAGAAGTTGCTTGAAGCCAATAAATCACGGGCAAAAGAAGCCGATGCAATAGCAAAACTGCTTGAAACAGAGACAAAACCTTTCATCGTAACAGGAGATTTTAATGATACGCCTTTTTCTTATACATATCAGAAAATCGCAAAGGATTTAACTGATGCTTTTGTTAAGAAGGGCAAAGGTTTCGGTATAACGTACGATAAGACTACAATACCGTTCCGCATTGACTATATACTGACCGACAAGCACTTCTCCGTTCTTGGATATGAAAGTCCGCAATGGTCTTTTTCAGACCACTATCCTGTTTTTGCAGTCCTTCAATACACTAATACAAAACAATAAGGTTATGAAACTAAATTCCATTGAAATAAAACATAATTTTATTACCTCAAAATCAAGTATTATTGCCTTAAAATCAAATAAGATTGATGGTTTCCCCGCAGGAAAACCCAATTATCATGGCAGGATACTTCAACTTTCCTGCGGGGAAACATCGGGAAACATGGCAAGAAACCATTAACCTTATTTGATTTCAAGGCAATAATATAAAGTTTTAGACCAACCAAAATGAAAATCAGTTTAACAGAACGATATAAAAGGGTAATTTCTTTGCTGAATCAGTCCATTCCAAAGGCTGAAACGGAATTGAAATACAATAATCCATACGAATTATTGGTGGCAGTAATTCTCTCGGCTCAATGTACGGACAAGAGGATAAATGCAGTAACTCCGTCTCTTTTTAATCGGTTTCCTACCCCTGAGGCTTTGGCGGCGGCAAGTGAAGAAGAAATTTACGAATATCTGCGTTCGGTTTCGTATCCAAATGCAAAGACGCACAATTTAAGTCTTATGGCTAAACGGCTTGTTGAGGTCTATCAGTCGGTTGTGCCTTCCGATACCGCTGAACTTCAAACTCTTGCCGGTGTAGGACGCAAGACTGCCAATGTTATTGCTTCCGTCATATTCAAACAGGCTAAAATGCCTGTGGATACGCATGTTCATCGTGTCAGTGCGAGGCTTGGACTTACCAAAAATGCAAAGAATGTACGTCAAACCGAAGAACAACTTATGAAAAACCTCAAAGGTTACGACATAGCCCTGCTTCATCATCAGTTAATCCTTCATGGACGTTATGTTTGTAAGGCTCGCAAGCCTTTATGTACGGATTGTGTGCTTAAAGACTGCTGTTTATTTTACGAGAATCAACAAAAAGAACATCAAAATTTCTTTCCTGTAAAATAAGGGGAAAAGTACAAAAAAGTGCAATTTGCTTGTACTTTGCAATTTTTTTTGTACTTTTGTTGCCGAAAAAATTTAATGAAAAAACAAATGAAAAAATATTTATTCTTGTCCTTATTAGGACTTATGGAAATAGCGGTTATCGCTTGTTCAGAAGAAGAATCTAATAATGATTATTCTATTAAAGCCTCTTCTTATTATAACAATTCTAATGGATTGTTGGTTTTGGGGCAAAAATTACCTAATCCATATTCTCTTACAAATATGCAGGCTGCATATAATGATGTTATTGCAGAATTAGGAAGCAATCCAACAAATGAATATGTTCATTTAACGGACTTATATGTTCGGTTTTTACCCGCTGATAGTGCCGAATTGAGCATATTACGTGATGATGACGGATTGGAGTTATTTGATTATCCTTTAGATTACGAGATATTAAGTACTGAGGGACGTTTCTATCAAGATCCAAAGTTATCATCATCAAACAATGGGGATATAACATGGCTCTACACTACAGTACCACCAAACTACAATTTCCATCAATCAATTCAATATGAAATTTTGGATAGTTGTTTTATTCCTCAAGAAGATATAAACACATCAACTAATGTAGCAGAATTCTTTGCAAAAGTTGAGCAACAGTCATTCGAAAATGCAGGCATATTAAATATGTTCGATACAGACAATGATGGAACAACTCAATATAAAGGTTGGTTATCCGGTTATTATCCGAAAGGCACGTTTAGAGTAGAAGATAATGACCTTTCTAATTATGCGGGAATTAAAAGAGTAAAAATACGTTGTAACGTCATAGTTAAATGGGCTTCCACTTATACAAATGATAATGGATATTACGAAATGGGGAAAAAATTTCGTATTTGCCCTATTTATGCTATAAAATTTGAAAATAATCTGGATTTTAAGATATGGGATAAAGATTGTCCTATTCTTACAGCATCGTATTATATGGGGTCTCACAGCAAAAAAGGACATAGTAGAGATATAGGTACAAATTCTACGGCATGGAATTTAGCAACAATTAACAATGCTGCTTATGATTATTATATAATGTGTGATGCTACTCAAATACATAGACCTCCTTCAAATTTAAGAATAATGTTATTAGGTGGCACTACGTCCGGTTCGGCAGCTATGGTAAGAAGAATCTATAACCATCCAATAATAATAAATACAGCAAATTTTTTAGTAAACTTTTACACATCTGTTAGCTCCCCTCAACTTGTTAATAGTCTAATTGCTGCTTTTGGTTGGGTACTGCCCGATATAACGATTGGTGCAAATTCAACACATTCTAAAAATATATATAATAGAGTTAATCATGAATTAGCTCATTCATGCCATTATGGATTAGCAGGAGACAATTATTGGGCAGAATATGCCAGTTTTATTGCAAATTCTTATGCAAATGGATATGGAACTTATGGAAATATGAGTCTTTCTAATTCAGGTTATTGTGGAGTTGGTGAAATGTGGGGTTATACAATGGGAAATTTGCAAGAAATACAAAAATACGGAGGTTCTTCAACAAATGGACATGGATATTGGTTTAAGCCACAAATTCTTCAAGAATTAGTTACTGAAGGCGTTCTTACTCCAAAGCAAATATATGATTGTCTAATTCCAGATGTTATAAGTCATGCTTTATTGAAACAAAAATTAAGGCAAGAATATCCAAGCAATGATAGACAAATTAGATTAAAATTTGAAGAATATGGGTTCTAAGTTTTTTAGTAAATTTGGATTATATATCCTTGCTATTATTTGTATGGCTGCTTCATGTGATCCGGAAGAAACAGTTGTATTGAGGTATTATGTGAAAAACAATACCAATGATACTATACAGATGGCTTTTTCATATCCCTTAAATACTAATACATATATTCAATCTAAAAAATTATTATTGGTAAATAAGGATAGTATCATTCTAATTAACATGGGAAGTGCAAGTGAAGATAATAATGTAAATTTATTTGAAGGATTATTTAATTGGAATGTTGTAGATGATACCTTATCTATCTTCGACAAAGATAGTGTTTTAATAAAACAATGGATAAGATTTTTCCCTACCAATGAAACGGGTAAGCAATTTTTCAGGGAAAGAGATTGGAGTTACAGGACGTATCAAAATAATGGTGAGAAATATATTTATCACGAATGGACTTTTGAAATAACAGATAATGATTTGCAGTAATATGTTAAAGGAACAGAAAATATATGATTGTCTAATTCCAGATGTTATAAGTCATGACCTATTAAAACAAAAATTAATTGAAATGTATCCAAATAAGGAACGCCCAATTAAAGAAATATTTGAATATTATGGTTTCTAAAATATTGAAAGTATTTATTCCATGTGCAATATCTATATTATTTATTGGGTGTCCATGGGCAGAAGAAGTTGTTGAGCCTTATGATTCTTACTATTTAATAAAAAACAGTAGTAGTCAAAATTTATATTTTTTTAGAAAATCAGGTATAAACACTAATTATATTGTAAAAGATAGTACGGCTGTTGCGTTTTGTTTTGCTACATGGGAAAAAGATGCATATTTTCATATTGGTAGTGACTCCTTGTATGTTTATGCTTCAGATAGCACTACTTTATTAAAAGTCTGGGAGAATACTTATGATACTACAACTATTGGCAAACAATTTTACAAAGAAAGTGATTGGACTTTTCGTAAATTCCAAAATCCAAAAGAATATTGGATTTTGGAATGGACTTTTGAAATAACAGATAATGATTTACAGTGATGGATATAGAAGTAGAAAAACAAATATATGATTGTCTAATTCCAGATGTTACAAGTCATGACCTGTTAAAACAAAAATTAATTGAAATGTATCCAAATAAGGAACGCCCAATTAAAGGAATATTTGAATATTATGGTTTCTAAGATAGTTAATATAGGAATGTGTGTGGTTATTAGTTTATGTTTATCTGCATGTGACCCAGAAGAAGGTATGGATCCAACACATCAATTAAGATATTATGTAACAAATAAAAGTAGTAATAATTTACACACTGATTTATATTCAATTACTTATTGGAGTAATGGGGATTCAACTTGTTACATTGAAAGACAAAATGATATAAACATAGATAGTACTGCGTGTGTTTGGAGAGGGAAAGCTACAATAGACGATGTAGAAAAAATTAATAATTTATTTTATTCTTATTTTAGTGGTTCATCTATAAAATATATTGTAAATGTATCATTGAATGATAGTTTGTTAAAACAATGGAACAGTTGGGATACAATAGGAATAAATAAGCAATTTTTTAGGGAAAGTGATTGGAGTTACAGGACATATCAAAATAATGGTGAGAAATATATTTATCACGAATGGACTTTTGAAATAACAGATAATGATTTACAGTGATGGATATGGAAATAGCAAATAAATAATTAAGAAACTGTAATGTAGAAAAACAAAACCATTTTTTCATTTTTCAAAAGTTTAATTTTTGATTAGGGATACTTCAATATAAAATGTTATCTTTGCAACCTCAAACATACACAATGTTATTATAAGGTACAATGACAGATTACGACATCATTATAGCAGGAGGCGGTAGCAGCGGCATAATGGCTTGTATTGCAGCCATAAAACATGGAAAACGAGTATTGCTTGTTGAAAAAATGCCTCAACTCTGCTTAAAACTGCGTATCAGTGGCAAAGGACGTGGCAATATATCCAACACCGCTGATATTAAGACCTTTATGCAACATACAGGAAGCGAACCACGTTTTCTTTACCCTTCGTTTAACACATTCTTTACAAAGGATTTACGGCTTCTTCTCTCGAATCTGGGATTAGAAACCAAAGAAGAACGCGGCGGACGTATATTCCCTATAAGTGAAAAGGCACAGGATGTGTTTCTTACATTAGTTAAGCATATTGAAACTTCGCCTTACTGCACAATAATAAAGAATCATAAACTGCAATCCGTTATTTATCAAGATGATATGATTGTTGGCGTACGTCTTTTGAAGGGAAACAAAGACGAAAAGCCTATAGAATATCGTTCAAATGCCGTTGTGCTGGCTCTTGGTGGCTTGTCGTACCCGCAAACCGGCTCTTGCGGAGACTGGATTGAAATAATGAAATCGCTGAATATAAATATAGTAGAACCTGTTCCTGCATTAGTTGGATTGTGTTGCGATAATGCAGCATTTGAACATCATTTTACCGAGCCGTTCCTTATTAAAAACGCTGCTGTTATTGCATTTGATGCCAACGAACGCAAACTTTACGAGATTCAGGGTGAGATTGAATTCAGGTCTTTTGGAGTTTCGGGTGCGGCTGTGCTTACTTTGAGCCGTCAAATTGCACGAAAAATTGCTGCAAATGAAAGCATTACGATAACCATTGACTTAAAGCCAAGTGTGGAACAAAAAAAGATTGATGAAGAATTGCGACAGGCGTTTCATATGAGAGGCAAAGAGCAGATACAAAGCGTATTACGACAGTTCTTACCTGCGGTTTTAGTTTCGTTTTTCCTTGATTTCAGCGGAATAAAAGGTCATAAACGGGCTGCCGACATTACTTCCGATGAACGTAAAAGCATAATTAAATTCATTAAATCCTTGAAACTGAATGTTGTTGGTACGGAAGGCTGGCATAGAGCCGTTATTACGCAAGGCGGAATATCCTTGCGTGAAGTCAATCCAAAAACCTTGCAAATTAAAAGTAAAAAAGGATTGTACGTATGCGGCGAAATGCTTGACCTTGACGCAGATACCGGAGGTTATAATCTTCAAATAGCGTTCTCAACAGGCTATTTGGCAGGGCAATCCGCCGCATCGCAAATCTAACTCCTTACAATGGCGTAATCAAATGCTATTTTAGGGTTTAGATGTTTCTTTACCTTACACGCTTTCACCGAATTAAGCAATCCGTTTTCAAGTTCCTGCGGAAAATTTCCACCAACGAAAATGTTGGTATGAACTTTTGTTAAATTGCTTTGGTCATTGAAATCAAACGAAATTTCCAATCGCTTATCTGCAACGGTAATTCCGTGTTTTTCAATGAATAAACGAGCAAACAATCCTTCGCAACAACTCAACGAAGTGAGCAAAAGTTGGAACGGATTCAGGGCTGTATTTTCGCCACCTGCGTTTTCGACAAGGTCTGTTTTAACTTCAAATCCCTCAAAATGAGCGATTACCTTCGCCTTTCCTTCAAATGTTATTTTCATTTCTAATTATATATTTATGTTGTTATTTGTTATATAATCTTCAAAACAAAAAGTACATTTTTTCAAAACAAAAAGTACATTTTTTCACACACTTTTCAATGTCATTTAATAGACATTTATTTGGTAAAAAAGAGGGCTTTTTGCCCTCTTTTTTACCATTCATCATCTTCAAAGAACTTTAATTTTTTTCCGTCTCTTTCTTCTATCCCTTTTTCTAAGGCTTCAATTCTGCTATTCAAATTACCTTCTGCCAAAACATTATTGATATAATGTTGATAGTTAATAAAGTATTGATTTTTGATATACTTTCTCCAAACTCCAGCATACGTTGTAAAATATGGTCTATAATATTTTTTTGTAATGGTTTGTATTTCTAAACATTTTTTCAAATAATTCAACTTTCTTATACTTAATTTATCCATAATCTAATTTTTTTTATTCTACTAATATATTATTTATCCTTTTATTTACATTTGACATATATACGTTTTGAATTTTTGACGCGACTATAAAATTCACACCTGATTGAAATGGCGTAAAATTTTGATTAGCACTTGTTATCAACGTATATATTGCATACGCTTGAATAGCATTCAATGTAAATGAATGCGTTTTGTCTGTATTCCAAATATGCTTAAATGACGTCAGGAGAAACTCCTCCAACGTCTCCATCACAACGAGGTCTCTAAAAGATATAGGCTCAATCGTTGCATACGCATGACGTAAGCCCTCAACAAACTCTCTATATTCAAAATCACTTAATTTTATTTTAACCTTTATTTTCATAACTAAAATGGTAATTTTTGATTATTTATAAATTGCTGAGCAAAAAATCTAAATCTATTTAAATTATGCTTTTTGCAATGTTTGCTGCGATAATTCCACCAATAGCAACCTTGGCAACATCTTACTTTTTTTGCTTTAATATCCTTAAATATAAAGTCATCCGACCCTGACATATAAGGGTCGCTATAATGGTTATAGCATGTGATATATCTGCTTTTTATTTTTATTTTCATTTTATTCATAATTTTATCTCGTTTAAATCAAAGACTCGTACATGACTAATCTCTTCCAAATAAGAGATGTCTATTGTTTCTACTTGTCTATAATCTGCCTTCAAACCTCGCAGCCGATCGCGTTGATAGGTTACGCTATCTTTTACGTTACTTATGTCCTCATAAGTGGTAAATAGGTGCAGACCTGCTTCATTATAACCTGTAAATTTTATTACTCTCATTTTATTTTAGATTTTAGATTGCTTTTAATTATTCCATAATTCTGCGTTTAAGTAAGTTTCTGCATACTTTTTACGTGTTCCGGCAGGAATGCTTAAAAAGTACTTTTGGATGTAAAAATAAGCCTTTAATTGCTCTGCTTTTGACATTTTTTGCCACTTCGCCATCGTTCGTTTTTTGGAAGAGTTAAGCCTGTCATCATACCTGTTCCAAAACATCTCAAAAGTTACTTCTTTGTCTGTAAAAATTAGCCCGGACTTTTTTTGTTGAAGTTCCGCAATTACAGCAATGGTTTTTGGCAACCATTGCAAAAACCTGTGATGTTGCTCGGAATTGAGTTCCGCCCCTGTTAAATCTGCTTTAATAAGCAGTTCCGTGACTGCATCATATTCAAGGATTATTTCTCCCTTGAATTTTTGACCTGTCGCAATTATTGTTCTTATTGCTCGCATTTTTTTTCTTTATGATATTTTATTTTTTTTACTAACTTAAACCCTGTTTTATTTTTTCTAGTATTTTTTAGCATATTTATTATATGTGAGTATGAATAATTTGTATGATTATAATCATTTAAATATTTTTTTACATTATTCCCATTTATCAGTATAATTTCTTCTCCGTTATTATCATTTATTAATATGTATACTTTAGTTGGGTCATATCTATTTATATTTAATGAACCAAGCCCTTTTTTATATAGTTTTTTTTGGCTTTTTGAAATTTTTTTATTTGCACTTTTAGTATGCTTGACCCCTAACGCAAGCCCTTTTGTTCCGGGCAGCAATCTTCCGTAACTATCGCGAAGCACCTTTGGTTCCGTTCGCTCACATGTTTTTGCTAATCTCTCAAAATAATCGTATTCCATTGCTATTTTATTTTTTTGGAAAGAGAGAGGGATTTGAACCCTCGCCTACATTTAATCCCGCACGTATTCGTGCGTTAGTGCCAACAGGCTTCCGTTATTTCTCTTTCTTTGGTCTTAGACAACCCTTTTTTTGGAGCAGAGCGAGGAGTTGAACCTCGCAGCAATCGTACGTCTTTGCCGTGCTTAATATACCCATTCTGCTCTTTTGATTATTAAATTTTAATGTTTTAGACTCCTTTAATTTTGGAGTTGTTTCAAAAAAGACAGGGGAGACGAGTAAAACCAATGCGTAAAGGTATTTAGTACAACAAAACTCCCCATGTCTCAATTTTTTATTTTTCATCAGTTTTTACATCTGCCGCAGACATTGATAGCGGTATACTCTGCTCTTTGCCATTTTTGTCTTTGTAAGAGACAGATATATATTTGCAACTATTTATAGGCTTGTAAGCGTCACGGATTATTTTTAATCCTTCGCTAAAGCCTTTATTTGCGATTTTCGCTTCCAATTTCTGCAACTCAATAATTCTATTCGGCTTTAAATTACCAAATTTGTCTTGTCGCAAAAGATTGTTAATTACCTCCATCAAATTACCTGTTTCCTCGTCTTTTACAAGAGATTTAAGATATTCCTTTATTTTTTCTATCCCTACAGTAATCGTGTCATCATAATGATCAATGATTCTATGACCAATTATGATTGACTTCTTACCATCGCCGGTAGAAAAAGTATGAGAACGCTGACCTTCCTTTACTCCAAAGATTTCTGCTTTCAAATCAAGCACAGTCGCAAAATCATCAAAGATTTTTGCTTTTTGCTCAATCATAATGTTGCTTAACTCTTGCATTGCGTCAAACACGCGTGTAACTGTTGAATCAACGAGGTCTTTATAAGTTTCTCGTTGTGTTTGCAGATAAGCCTCACGCTCTTTCTCTAACTTTAATTTCTTAAATTGCTCAAACTCACGAGCCTCGTCCTGTGTCATCTCAATAACTTCTTTTTTTGTTTTTTTCATTACTTTGTAATTTTATATGTTACCTACTAATTTTATTTCATTATTTTTTATTGCTTCCAACCAAGCATTCTCTATCGCGTCAGCGATAGTCAGCTTGCCTGTCTGTTCTTCAATCACATCTTCTGTTGCAGCCTGCGTTCTGTTGTATTTACAGAACGTGTTGTAAATAGCTGTCAGTTTCGTTTTGCTGATTTTGTTGAAAGCATTCTCCCCTGCTGCCCGGCAAGCCAGCGCCTTTATATATTCTATTTCGCTCGGCTTTCCGTTATTCCGCAGCCACTTATCTATTGCAGCAATTACACGCTTTCTCAACTTATCCATCTCATTATATTGAGGAGAGGTTAATCGTTGCAAATATTCGCAGCATTCAATCAATTGGATACAACTTAACTGCTTTGTGCTTGTGACTTTATATTGATAAAGAATGTCTGCTTTATCATCGCCATTCATTCCTAATTTTGAAAGCAAAGTATGGAAACGCTTGATTAAGCGTAATTGCTCTGCTTCCATAAATGTTCTTTTCATTTTATTTTCTCCTATTTTTTTGATAAATATTCCTGTTTTTTTGTCCCTGCGAGCGTTTGCTGTGCAAGGAATACTGCCGCATTCCAAGTTATTAAAGCAACATCCGCCGCAATTTGTAGGTCTGTCGCTCGCCTTAAATACCGCAGTAAATTTATTTAAGATTACTTCGTTCTGGTCTTCGCTTATTACTAAATTTTTATTACTCATATGTTTATATGTTTATTTATTCATTAAATTCTCTAATTTAACTCCCCAATATTCTTCTGCTTTTTCTTTACTAATTATAATTGGTTTTCCACCACCAAAGCGTCCAACCGGGAAAGCACAAAATCCTTCCACTCTTATTGCAATATTTGCATCTCGCCATATTCTTCGTGCAACACGTCCTTCAGGTACTCTTCCCTCTACATGAGATATGTAGATAAACAGTTTATCTTTAAATATTGTTTTTATTTTTTTGTAATCTGCAAAGGTCAGTTCCGCAAACTGCACACTGTCAAGAAATATAATGTCCGGGCTTTTTTTATGTGAAAGTCTTTTTATCATCGCTTCCGTGTCTTCTTTTTCAAGCAGTATCATTTTGCCTCCAACTTCAAGCATATTTTCTCGCTTCATTGCGTTTTGAATAGATAGACTTAACCCCTCTTCCACGCTATTATAAGCCACACGCTTATATTGAGTAAGATATTTTGCCAGCTTCATAGCAAAAGAAGTCTTGCCATTTTTTGGAGCACCATAAATAAACCACGAGCCTGACAGTTCGGGTGTGCCGATAGCCGCCTTCCACTGACCTTCCACCTCAATGGTTTTGAACCTTGTGTTAATGACGTTTTTAATTGAATATGCTTTTTTAACCGACATTGAATTATTGATTAATTTATGTTTATAGCTTTATATATACGTCTTAATGAAGGCAAATAATCATCCCCCCTTGTACTATTTATAATTTTATTCATATCTATATCTTTTGCCTGAGCGTTTGCTTTTATAATCATTGCAGCCGTTGCTAAAAGCATTTTTTCCTTTTCCGCTTTTGCTTCCGGCAATAACTTAATTGTTCTGCTGCCAAAACGTGTATATGTTTCTTCGTAGCCTACTTTGTCTGCATTTATCATGCGGCTTATTTTTTGCTTTAACCCGTTTGCCCCCATCATATACCATCCGCAGGCATTCTCTGTTGCATTCCAAAGTGCTTTTATTTCTAAAAACGCCTCGTAAGTCAAATCTCCTGCTTCATCCAAAATGATAAAAGGCTTATCCAAAGTCTTTATATAGTATGCTAAGTCATTATAAACTTCCGCATACCTGCCCTTGCTCTCAGTTCCAAATGACTGTGCTATATGACGTATAAGAGCAAACTTTGTCTTCACCTGCGAGCAATCAATATAAACAACGTTCCTGTTGTTTTTTTGATACCACATCGCCGTGTAAGTCTTTCCAATGTCGGATTTATCACAAAACAGGGAACTTTGGCTTCGCTCCTGGCATAAGGTCATCTGCTCTTTTATAAAAGCAAACACAGGCGTATTTGCTGGTTGCCATTGCGGTGCATTAGAAAGAGTAATGTCAAGCATCCTTGCAAGGCTTATCCACTTTGCATCGCTTATGACTCTGTCTAATTCCCCTTTGAGTATACGGCTCAACTGACTTGGACTTGTACATATACTTACTGCGAACTTGCTATCGCTACCTGCGAAGTTCTTGCGTCTTTCCCGCAAGCCTTCGACTACTTTTTGTTTTAATTCATTGGTTATCATATTATATATATTTTATATTTGTTTGCGTGCATATTCTCTGATATAATCAGGATTGACATAATCCTGCAAAAAACTTAAATCCAGACCGTCATCATCTATCCCGTTCGGCTGTTTGCCTTCAACTATATCAAAATTTATATTTGGTGCAATTTCTGCCACTTCGCCTGTCATTATTCCTACATTCATTATTTTTTGCTTGCGTTCTTTGATTGCTTTGTCAAATTTTCTTATTCGTTTGTTTTGATAAAGAATCCTTTCTTCATCTTCCGCTGTTCTTTCTATTGCGTTCTCATTATAATCAGTTAAGCGTCTGTTCGTTGCCTCGCCGATATATTTATCGTTTTGATATAAATAAACTTCTTTTACATCTCCGTTGTCGTCTGGCAACCAATAAGCCGTTACCTTAGTATTATTTGGTTGCAACCTTTTTAAACAACTAAAATCTTTCAATTCAAACTCACTATTTGCAGCCTTCACATAATCATTATTATAAAGCGTACATTGTGTTTGATTCCCAATATATTTATAAAGATGCCAATTCTGGATTGGCTTCAAAATAGGATTTACCATTTTAATAAGCACATCTTTCCTAGTCATGCCCGGATAAGTCTTCTGCAATGGATGCAGTGAATTGTTGTGCTTCTCTATATCTGCTAAATCGTCCGCTATTATTGTTTGCGGGTCTTCGCCCGGTGTTTCAAAATCTCCGTTTTTCTTAAACCTAACCGACCTAAATGCTTCGTGCTTCGCGTAGAACCTTCCTCTTGTATGTCCTTCCTTGTGTGCAGTTGTCCATTTTAAAGATTTTATCGCATGTTCCGCTCTCTTCTCCGTAGGTGAGGAGCAGAAGCGAACAAATGGAAATATATCATAAAGCCAGTCTATATCTCGCATTAAATGATGTTCCACTTCCAACTCGCCAGGCGTAGCCAAATTTAAAAGAGCCAGTTCGCAGAACATATTTCTAAATGCTTCCGTTACCGTATCTAACGTTGGCTTGCCGATTATGTAGGCAGGGCGAAACCAATAGCCGCTAACAACATCAACAGCAATGTATTTTGCACACCATTTATCGTCGCCTTTGCGAGAAAGACAGGCATCATCCATTGATATTTTACTTAACGAATAATTACCAAGATGTCTGTGATGTTTAGGTCTGCGGCTGTTATTATAGTCAAAGTTACCGTTTCTGTCCGCAAATACTGCGGTATTATTCATTATGTCTTTAAGGTAATTCCATATAGTTGTATTACTTACTTCCAAAGCACGTCCTTCATAGCGGAAGTCAGCAGGAACAAAGGTTTCGCCTGTGCTTTTGTCGTATATCTCTTTTTCGCCGCTAACAAAAGCACAGTAATCTTCATAAACCTCACTGACAAATGGCTTTTCTGCTTTGCGATAAAGAGCGAGGAATAGGTTCTCCATACTTTTAGACACTTTGCGACTTTTCTCGTTGCCAATATTCTTGTTCATAACCGCTTTATAACCACCATTTAAATAATTTTGAAATGCTCTTTCAAGGCTGCGGACATTTGTGTAAATAGGTACTTTATATTCCAAAGCAACTTTTTCATACCATTTAAGCATATCTGCCCAGAACTCTTTCTTTCCTATCTTTTTGCCCAAAGCCGCTCTCGCCTTAATCTGTTTCTCCAAGCCCCGCTTTATCGCTTCCATTATGCTCGCTTTCGCTGTATATTTTTCTATAAATGCAACATCAAGTGGCTCGCCTTTCGCATTCGTTTGGCTTAAAAAGAAGTCTCTTGCTTCGTTTAGCAATTCCACCTTATAGATACACTTAGTCTGTGTGAAACGGTCTATCTTGCCGAACTTTGCCTCTATTGCCTCTAATCTTTCAGGACGCTTTATGCTTTTGACGTCAATTAGTGTGTTTCCATGCCAAGATTGTTTTATAACAGATAAAAGAGAATTTTGCTTATCATACTTATACTGACGTTCAGTCATGCCGAGCATTAATAAATCTTTTTTCGTAATGCAAATTTTATTATCTATTATCTTGTACACAATAATTATCTTTTTTTATTCTTTTTCGTTCCAATTTAATTTGCAAATAACTATCCCGAAGATAAAAACTATTAGCGGGAATAAAATATTTCTTCCATAAAAAACACTTACAACTAACAGTGCAACAGATGCTAACAGCATCAACCAACAAACTATTCTATTTATTATTTTCATACCACGTCTTAAAATTTATTCGTTTTTCATTTTCTCCATATGTATTAATCTCATATACTGAACTAATATTAATTAGTTCTTCCTTGCTTACATGTGTTAGAAAATATTCTTTGAACATTAAAAATGTTTCAAAAGAACTTATCATTTTTTCAAAGTTGTAATTTATCTTAACCGTTCTCATTTGAATTATTTTTTACAATTTATTTCTACTCCGTCAAACGCTTTGACGGCACAATTACGGATTTTTACGGCAATGCCGTTTTTGCCAAATTTAACGTTATATCTAAGGCACTGCCCGCAGAACTGCGGAGTGCAATTAAATAGCTTCGCTAATTTTTGCAAAGTTCCATGCTCTACGACTATACGCTTTTTCATTTATTTACTTGTTTATTAAAGATAAAAATTCAAAACTATCTATTGTTGAAGGATACTCTTTCCAATTATTCTTACATCTTTCATATGGATTATTGCCTTCTTCAAACGCTACAACTAAAAAGGTCTTTGCTACTTTTACTATTTCTGTATACATAATGACTGCATTATGTAATCCTTCAAAAATTTTAAAGTCATCCTTATAAACATTAATTTGGTATTTCATTTTACTTTACTTTTTTATTATATTTTATTATATCAATTTTTATTACTATCTTTGCAACCGCTTTTCGTTTGAATTGCGCTGCAAAGATAAACAAATTATTTCGTATAATGCAAGAAAATGAACAAAAAAAATCGCTTATAAAACAAAAAATTTTGCAATTCATTGATATAATAGGAATTACGAAATATAAATTTTATAAACAAACAGGGATTACCAGAGGCGTTTTAGACCAAAAAACTGGTTTAAGCGAAGAAAATATTGCAAAATTTCTCGCTTGCTATAAAGATATAAATCCTGATTGGTTAATATTAGGAAAAGGCGAAATGTTAAAACCAAACAATCAAAATATTAATTCTAAGGGCAATGCGATTTCTGTTAATGCAAATAATAATAAAATAGGCAACAATAATGAATTTTCATTAAAACAAAACGATGAAATTTATTTACATCGTATGCTTGAGGGCAAAGATGTTGTTATTGCAGAATTAAGAGATAAAATAGAAAAATTACAACAGGAATTTCTTGCAAAAGTTGAATCAATGGATAAACGTAATCAAGAGATAGTTCATAATAGTTATCTTCGCAATAAAGAAAATCAAGAACAAATAAATCGCTTGCTTTTACAAATAGAAAAATTAACAGATAAATTGATAAAATATGGATTTGAACCAAAATGAAATAATTGATTTAGTAAAACAAATAAAATATTAAAATTATGGCATTGATTAAATGTAAAGAATGTAACAAGGAAATAAGTGCTTTCGCAGAAACTTGTCCAAATTGTGGTAATCCTTATGTGCAACAGGAATTTTTAAAAATGGCTAATGTCTTAGAAAAAGAAGAAGGGGCAGATGCAGCAATAAAGTTTATAATGGAAAAAAAAGAATATTCAAAAAATGCTGCAAGTTACTATCTACAATCGCAGCATATTCCTTTGCGAAATAAGCAGAGTAAGGACATCCACCTCATTAAGAACATAGCGTTGTTCTGGTGCATAATAACGATTATAGGTATGATTATTGCAATCATACTTATAATAACAGGTTCTCATGCTGCTGCAAACTATCCCCGTTATTAGTTGGACTACTGAATAGCAAATAAACATGCTGCTCGCTCAAATAGAAAAATTAACAAGTAAATTAAAATAGTAAATATGTGGTTAGTAATTATTACGTTGATTGTAATATCAGCGTTTGCAATAAGATGGAGCAATGAAGATAAAAAGTTTGATACTCCAGAGCAAGAGAAGGCTTATTATTCAGAATTAAGACAGCGGAAGGACATCCACCTCATTAAGAACATAGCGTTGTTCTGGTGCATAATAACGATTATAGGTATGATTATTGCAATCATACTTATAATAACAGGTTCTCATGCTGCTGCAGACTATCCTCGCTATTAGTTGGGCTACTGAATAGTAACAAACGCATTGTTTGGCTTGTTTATCGCCTGTTTGTCTCTTATTTGAGCCGAATAGGTTTCAATAGTATTGACGAGCGTAGCGTGGTTATGGTCTGTCTGTGAGGTTAGCCGGTCAAACATTATTCCGTTCATTACAGATTTCCCTTGCAGATTCTTAAATAAAATATCGGGGTAGTCCAAATAATCTAACTGACTGTCCTCGTCGGGGCTGCTGTCGTGCGTTTGCGAATACCACCTCGTAATTATATGCACGCGGAATTGCATCGTCGCTTGCTGCAAATTTAACCCGAGTGTTTGCCACGTTACAGGCAGGAACTCAATGAATATGGCAGGCAAAGCCATAGGCGTCTCTTTCTCCATAAATGCGATGCTGTTGTTCCACAGGTCAAAATGTTTGAATATAGGCTGTCCGTCGCTGTCCTGTATCTCTTTTATTGCATTTTTGATTGATAAGTAGATTTGCTTTCTCATTTCTTTTTATTTATTAGTTGATTCATTTCGTAGTTTATCTTATCTGATATGTCATTCTGCAACCTTTCACTGTTGCCCATAAATTGACGCTTTGGCATTGTGAAAGAGTATTTGCCGAATACCTTTGCCTGTCCGCCTTCGTTATGCACCGCACTATAAGGCAAGTTTGATACTATATGAGCCTCGCCCGGAT
>JAISTG010000017.1 GCA_031272705.1 Bacteroidales bacterium
TATGTTGCCAAGATAGTTTAATTATGTTGCCAAGATAGTTGAAGTATGTTGCCAACATACTTCAACTATCTTGGCAACATAATATCAACCGAATCAAATTATAGATGATTATTATTTGATTATAGATGAATGAAAGTTGGTTTTAGGGGAATGTTATTTGATTATGGAGAATTGTAAATTGATTTGATTTCGCCGAACTAAAAATTCAGGAATGCACAATGAAAAAATGATGTCGTAATACACAATAAATAAAAAATAATATCGTATTATAGATAATTTTTTGTACCTTTGCAAGCCAAATTACAAACGAATAATTATGTTTCAAGCAAGTAAAAAATTTGTAGGTGAGGGACTTACGTATGACGATGTGCTTTTGCTCCCTTCGTATTCGGAAGTCGTTCCTCGCCAAGTTGATACCAAAAGCCGCTTTTCCCGCAATATTGCGGTAAATATACCGATTGTGTCGGCAGCAATGGATACCGTAACCGAATCTCGCATGGCTATTGCCATAGCACAGGAAGGTGGCATCGGCGTACTGCATAAGAATATGTCCATACAAAAACAGGCAGAAGCGGTTCTTAAAGTTAAACGGGCGGAAAACGGAATGATAGTCAATCCTATAACGATTCGTAATGACGTAAAGGTCGGAGACGTACGTAAAGTAATGCACATGTATTCTATTGGTGGCATTCCGGTTGTTGATGACAACAATCACCTGATTGGAATAGTAACCAATCGAGACCTTCGCTTTGAACGTAATGAGGATAAACCGATTACTGAAGTTATGACCTGCAAAGATAAACTTGTAACCGCTCCCGAACACACTACTTTGGAAAAAGCCGCCGATATATTGCAGGATTACAAGATTGAAAAACTGCCTGTGGTGGATGCCAACGGCACTTTGGTAGGCTTAATTACTTACAGAGACATAATAAAACGCAAGGAAAGACCATTATCCTGCAAAGACAAACTTGGAAGGCTTAGAGTTGCAGCAGGCATAGGAATAACGCCCGATATGAATGAGCGAATTGATGCCGTAATTGAAGCAGGTGCCGATGCCATAGTTATAGATACTGCTCACGGACACAGCCGCAATGTGATAGATTGTCTCAGCCGTACAAAGAAAAAGTATGGTGATAAAATAGACGTTGTTTGTGGCAACATAGCAACGGCGGAGGCAGCCCTAATGCTTGCCGATGCAGGAGCCGATGCAATAAAAGTTGGCATAGGACCGGGCAGTATTTGCACCACACGTATTATTGCAGGAATAGGAGTGCCTCAACTTACGGCGGTATTTGATGTTGCCGAAGCATTAAAAGACAGAGATGTACCTGTTATTGCCGATGGGGGTATCCGTTATTCGGGTGATATTGCCAAAGCATTGGCTGCGGGGGCTTCAACCATAATGGCAGGTGGTTTATTGGCTGGTGTGGAAGAGTCTCCGGGTGATACAATAATTTATGAAGGCAGAAAATTTAAGTCCTATCGCGGTATGGGTTCATTGGATGCAATGCAGCAGGGGTCAAAAGACCGTTACTTTCAAGACATGGAAGATGATATTTCGAAGCTTGTGCCGGAAGGTATCGTTGGACGTGTGCCTTATAAAGGTACGGTGAGCGAAGTGATTCATCAGTTGGTTGGAGGCTTAAAGGCAGGTATGGGTTACACAGGTTCAAAAGACATTCCAACACTGCAAAATAATGCTAAATTCATCAAAATCACGGCAGCAGGATATCAGGAAAGCCATCCGCACGATATAACCATAACAAGAGAAGCACCAAATTATTCAAGATAAAAACAAAACAGAAAAACATAATTAGAAATGAAACGAACAGCAATCTTATTATTATTGAGTCTTGTAAGCATTGGCTCTTATGCTCAAACAGAAAGCAACAAGGACATAATTCTTACCATTGGAGATGAAAATGTAACAAAGCAGGAATTTATTGACCTTTATCAAAAAAACAATACTGCACCGAATAAGGTAATAGATAAGGAAGATTTGAAAGAGTATCTTGACCTTTTTATAAACTACAAGTTGAAACTGCGTGAAGCTAAAGCACTTGGTATGGATACCTTAAAGTCTTATACCGATGAGATAGAGACCTATCGCAAGCAGTTGGTATTACCTTATATTAACGATGCAACCATTACCGAACAGATTGTAGAAGAAGCGTATGACAGATTGAAGTATTTCGTGCGTGCATCTCATATTCTTGTTAATGTTCCGGCAAATGCAACTCCTGCAGATACATTGGCAGCCTACAAAAAAGCATTAGACATACGCAAACGTGCATTAAAAGGAGAGGATTTCTCAACGTTGGCTGCTGAATTGTCCGATGACCCTTCGGCAAAAGAGAACAAAGGTGATTTAGGGTATTTTACGTCAATGACAATGATATATCCATTTGAGCAGGCGTGTTATACAATGAAATCAGGAGAGATTTCAGAACCCGTTAAAACCACTTTTGGATACCATATTATAAAATTGGTTGAGCGTAAGCCGGCTTTGTTTTACACAGCAGACGTTGCACACATCTGGGTAAGTCCCAGAATGCACGACAGCACAGCAAACTGTAAGTCAATAATAGATGAAGCATATCAGAGACTGCAAAGTGGAATATCTTTTGATTCTGTTGTAAAACTGTACTCTGATGACAGACAAAACAAAGATAAAAATGGTGTATTGAAAGGGCAAAAAATCAACAATATGCCAATGGAATACACTATGCAAATGGAGAATATGAAAATTGGAGAATACTCCAAGCCTTTTGAAACTTCTTATGGCTGGCATATAATAAAACCTCTTGCCTACAATCCATTGCCTCCTTTAGACGATATTCGCAAAACGATAGAGAAAAGAGTAGCGGGCGATATGCGTTCTTACAAAACTATAGAAGCCTTTGCCGATAAGACAAAACAGGAATATGGTTTTAGAGAAGATTTAAACAAAATAAAAGCAGTGGAAAACATTGTAACAGACAGCGTTTTCTTTGCTACTTGGTCTGTGCCTGATAATTTTGACAAGTCGGAAGAAATTTTCCGCATAGGTGATTATTCTTTTACTCAATTGGATTTAGCGCAATACATTGAAAAAAATCAAAAAAAGGAAACACCAATGTATATTCCGGCTTTTGTAGATAAAGTGTACAAAGCAGCAGTTATTGATGCAGTTGTAGGTTATGGAGACAGGCGTTTGGAAGATAAACATCCTGAATTAAAGGCTCAATTAGATGAATTTCGTAATGGTGTTTTGATTTTTGCCATAACTGATAAATATGTATGGAATCGCTCTGTTACCGACACCGCAGGCTTGGAACAATTTTACGAAAAGAATAAACAGAAATATATGTGGGAAAAGCGTTCCGATGCTACTGTATGGACATTGGATACAAGTGTAAATGCCAAAACTGCTTTGGAATTGATAACTAAAGGAACAAAGAAAAAATGGACTAATATAGAGATTCAGGAACAGATAGCAAAGAAATGCAAACTTGATTCTACTTATATCAAAGCCGTAAAGTTTGTATGGAATAAATACGAAAATGGAGATAACAAGTTTATTGACAGGCTGTATCAACAAACTGGCGTAAGTAGTGTAATGAAAGAAGGTAATAAAAATTATATTGTTGTTGTGCATAAAATAGTAGAGCCTGAAATAAAAACCTTATCTGAATGTAAGGGTATTGCAACATCGGATTATCAGGAATTTTTGGAGCAGCAATGGGTTAAAGAACTGCGTCAAAAATATCCTTACAAAGTAAATGAACAGGTTTTTAACTCAATAAAGTAAATGATATGAAACAAATAAAACTTGGCTGTCTGCTTACAATTCTTGTTGTTAGCGGAATGCTTTACGCACAGGAAGAAGTGGCTCTTGATAAGGTAATTGCTGTAGTGGGAAGGAATATGGTTAAGGAATCGGAACTTGAAGTGGCGTATCTGCAATCACGTTATCAGAGTTCTACTGCAACAAATGACAAATTTACAACCAAATGTAACATACTTGAAACTATGCTTTTGAATAAACTTATGTTACATCAGGCAGACATTGATTCTATTGTATTTACCGAACAGGAGGTTGAAAAACGGTTTGATGAACTTATAAAAAGAAATTATGGCTCTACCGAAAACTGTGAAAAGGCTATGGGAAAGCCTTTTAGAGAAATAAAGGAAAAATATATGCCAATAACAAAGCAAAATATGCAAATGGAACGTGTAATGGCTACTCTTACTGCCGATTTGAAACTTACTCCAAAGGAAGTAACAGATTTCTTTAATGCCATTCCGCAGGACAGTCTCCCAACAGTAAATGAAGAGTATGAATTTATTCAAATAGTTAAACGCCCTGTTTTTAGTCAAGAAGACAAGGATATAATTATCAATCGTTTGAATGAATATAGAGACCGTATTAAAACAGGAACAAAATTTGCCACCCTTGCAAAACTTTATTCCGAAGACCCAGCAAGTGCAAAAAAAGGAGGAGAATTAGGTTTTTTCTCTCGTGGTCAGATGGTTGAAGAATTTGAAACAGCAGCCTTTGCTTTGACTAATCCAGATGAAATTTCACCTGTTATAGAAACAAAATATGGTTTCCATATTTTGCAACTTATTGAACGGCGTGGCAATCAGGTTAATGTACGTCATATACTCATTCAACCCGTAGCATCAAATATAGCACTCGCCAAAGCAAAGTCAGATTTGGACAGTATAAAGATATTGATTGATAACAATAAAATCTCTTTTGAAGAGGCTATATCTGTGTTCTCTGATGACGAAAGCAAGGTTAATGAAGGGTTAATTATAAACCCTGCTACTGCAAGCACAAAATTCACTACCGACAGCATAAATTATTTAATGAGAAACATAGACAGAGTAAATTTTGCGACTATGAACAAAGGAGACATCACACAGCCCATTCTCTTTACAACCGAGTCAGGAAATGCTTACAGGTTAATAAAAATTAGAACCAAAACAGATGCTCACAAAGTAAATCTACACGATGACTATGACAAAATATACAATCTTGCATTAGAAAATCAACGTACAGACTTCCTAATTGACTGGGCAAATAGAAAGGTTAAGAAAACGTATATTAAACTTGACGCCGACTATCAACAATGCGACTTCAAAGTAAACTGGACAAACAAATAACCCATTATGAACAAAGAACAAACCGTATTCACGTCTGACGTTGAGGCTATGAACTTTTTGGTTTCCAAAACTAAAGACCTGAAAAATGAAATAGCCAAAGTAATTATCGGTCAGGAAGACATAATAAACCAGATATTGATTTCAATTTTTGCAAATGGGCATTGCCTTCTTGTAGGAGTTCCCGGACTTGCAAAAACCTTACTTGTGAATACTATTGCTCAAACTTTGGGTTTAACCTACAGTCGTATTCAATTCACTCCCGACCTTATGCCAAGTGACATAACAGGCAGTGAAATTCTTAATCAGAACAGAGAATTCAAATTTATAAAAGGAGCGGTTTTTGCAAACATCGTGCTTGCTGACGAAATAAACAGGACTCCTCCCAAAACACAGGCAGCACTCCTTGAAGCAATGCAGGAACATAATGTAACCGTTTCTGGTCAAAAGCATTCGTTGGAAGAACCGTTTTTTGTCCTTGCAACTCAAAACCCTATAGAGCAGGAGGGCACATATCCCCTTCCGGAGGCGCAATTAGACCGTTTTATGTTTATGTTGTGGCTTGATTATCCTACCTTTGAGCAGGAAATCAACATACTTAAATCCACAACAGGCAGTCATGAAACCGTAGTAGAAAAGGTTCTGTCTGCGGAAGATATAATTATGTTTCAGAAACTTGTTCGTAAAATGCCTGTTGCCGATAATGTATACAGATATGTGGTTCAACTTGTTGAAAGTACGAGACTTAATAATACAAATAATGTACTTGCAAATAAATATCTGTCGTGGGGAGCCGGACCTCGTGCATCTCAATATCTGATACTTGGTGCTAAATGCAATGCTGCTCTAAATGGCAAATATTCTCCTGATACAGAGGATGTAAAAGCCGTTGCGGTGTCTGTACTTCGTCATCGTATTGTCTTAAATTACACCGCTCAAGCCGAAGGTCATAATGCCAAAAACATAATACTTGAACTTATAAATAAACTCTAAATATGGACGTACGAAACTTCTGTATTTTCGGAGGTATCACTGGAAAATTTAGCGATGTAACTCTGTATTCTATTTGTCAGAACGGAACCTTTGCGGCATAATAGACAAAATGTTGAATTTTGTTTCATAATTGCCAACTTTTCATTAAGTAGCCCAACAGATTAAATTTTCTCGTGTATAAAAAATGTATTATTCCATAATAACTTTCTTTGTTATCGTGCCTTTGTTAGTGTAAATCCTAACAAAGTAATTCCCTCTCGCAAGGTTAGAAACGTCTATCACAGTTTTATTGCCTTGATAAACTACTTTGCCAAGCAAATCAACTACTTCAATGTTGTTGATTTTTTCATCGCAAGCGATGTTTATTTCCTTATGGGTAGGGTTTGGAAAAATTGCAAAGTCTGTCGTTTCAACAGTATTCAAACCATTCGTAACAACGGAAAGATTGAGAACAACAACACTGTCGCATCCATTTATTGATTGCAACGTTTGTGTGTATGTTCCTGCGGTACTTTCGTTAAAGCCATTTTGAGTATAAGTTTCGCCCGCAGTGATTACAGCGTTTATAAAGGTCGTGTCAGTAAAACCTGTATAATTGGTGAAATTGTTCCAACGTGAAGCAGCCTGATATGCTGCTTCGCTTTCACAAGGAACATAAATAGGAATATAAGTTGGAACATAGTGAAAACAAGCATATTCAATAGTTGGTGGCGTTACAGCCAAACTGGTAATTTCTGTTAAGCCGCTGCAACCATAAAAAGCAGCACTTCCTATTGTAGTAACAGAATTAGGAATAGTTAGCGAAGTTAAGCCGCTGCAACCATAAAAAGCAACATTTCTTATTGTAGTAACAGAATTAGGAATAGTTACCGAAGTTAAGCCGCTGCAACTTTCAAAAGCACCATATTCTATTGACGTAACCGAATTAGGAATAGTTACCGAGGTTAAGCCGCTGCAATTATAAAAAGCATATTTTCCTATTGACGTAACAGAAAAAGTTTGACTACTTATAGTTTCTACCACTTGAGAAGGAATTGTAATGCTGCCGGAATAATTTACTCCACTCACAAGCCCATTTTCATATCCACTTCCTGTTCCAACTTGAACTTTGTTAGGACTTAATGAAGTAATTTTATAAATTAATGTTCCGTCATTAAAAGTTTGTCCGACACTTTGTCCGTTTGCATTGAAGGTTGCAAACATTGCGGTTGCAATAACCGCTACCATAAAAATTTTTTTCATCTTGATTAAATTTTTTAATTATTTGATTGTTAATTATATAGATATATTTATATTTATTTTCATCTGTCATATTTAATACGGCGAGGTATACCCCCAGAAATTTGGGGTAGGATTGTCCTTTCCTGATTTAGGTTGACTCTTGTTTATACTAAAAACTGATATTTGTTTACTTTTTTTTGTTATACCTGATAAATGTTTACTCTATGAGTTTTATCCCTGTCAGGGGGTGACCGGAGGGCGTAAGCCCGAAGGGAAACCCCTGACAGGGATGCAAAGGTAAACATTTTTTAGCGATTTTCAACTCTGACTGCCGCTTTTTTATCGCTATAAGCCGATAACTTTTCCATTTCTTGTCGATTTC
>JAISTG010000103.1 GCA_031272705.1 Bacteroidales bacterium
TTGCTCAAATAATCGTGTTCAATGGTTGAATGCTGCTGTATCTGCGGATAACCGCAATGATGATTGGTTAAAACCAAACCTTCCGCCGACACAATTTCGCCCGTGCAACCTCTACCGAATTGAATGATTGCATCTTTTAACGAAGCCTTGTTGATGTCGTAAATTTGTTTTGAGGTCAGTTTAAGACCTTTGGCTTTCATATCTTTATACGTTTGTTTGTCCATAGACATCAAAAGCCACATACCTTCGTCCGCTTTTACCGTCGTACCGAAAGCAAAAATGCTGACAAGCAGCAATAGAGTTAGTTTCTTCATCTCTGTTTTTGTTTTTATTTATTATTATTGCTTTTTATTTATTTATTATTTCTATTAGACTGCAAAAGTACACAAATTATTTCAAATATCAACCGACGGAACAGATTTTCAAGTGTTTTTTTTGCTTTCCGTAACATTACGAAAGCCGTCCGTAACATTATGAAGACGTTTCATAACATTATGAAGACGTTTCATAACATTATGAAGACGTTTCATAACACTATGAAGACGTTTCATAACACTATGAAGACGTTTCATAACATTATGAAGACGTTTCATAACACTATGAAGACCTTTCATAACACTATGAAAACGTTTCATAACACTATGAAGACGTTTCATAACACTATGAAAACGGTTTATAATACTATGGAAACCTTTCATACAGGTATGTATTTTAAATGAATGATAAAAATAAGCGAAAAAACTATTTTTGTCGGCTTTTGTTTTTCCCGCCGAATATATCGGCAAAGCGGCGATATTGTTTGCGATACTGAACACCTATGCCCTGCGTGTATGGAGAGATGGCATTTTTTTCAAAATTATCTTTGTTTGATTTGTTATAGCCATGTATAACTACATTATCACTTAAACGATATTCAACACTGCCTTCAAAAGTTCCCAAAGCACTTATGTCACTGTTTTCCGTCTGTTGGGATTGAGTTTGAATGCTTGAACTGAAATTTAAAGTCCATTTACCAAAACTTTTGGAACCTCCGAAGTTAGCACTGTTGCCTGTAGTTTCGTCATCACTTATCTCCAAACCGCTCGAAAAGTCTATGCCAAGTAAATCCGATACCTTGTTGTTTACCTGCGAAAACAAAGCATCAAATGCAGAGTTTTCTACATAAGACGCATTGAACCCCGTAGCATAATCACCGCCACTCTGATAAAAACCGTTGCTAATCATAAGAAAAGCAACCTGCATAAACATTGATTCGCTGTTGTTGCGGTCTAAATTCAAAACGTTGAAAAGTTGATCAGTGGTTTGCTGGTCGGTATTAGGCAGTTGCAGGTCAAAGGTTGGCGTTGGGTCGGTAAGAATTCCCGAAAGATTAACTATGCAATCCACATTTGCCTTCTTCCCTTTGTAATCGTCTCCGAGTATAGCCAATGATGCCTTTGTTTTATAAATAGCCTTTATATCAATTCGGGCATCGGACGGAGAGCCACCCGTGAATTGTATGGAGCCACCCTTTTGCAGAACAAAGGTACGTTCAATAGCCGAAAGCAAACCCATACTGAAATTTCCATTGTCAATATCCACCTTGCCATCCATACGTATCTGTCCGTTGTCATCAAGATCTATCTTCAAATCTCCGCTTGGAGAAGCAGAAAGATCCCCTGCTATTTCCTTAAAATCCATCGGAACATTTATTTGTGCATCCGGCGTAACATGTAAATCCATTGCAAGATTTATTTTCATTCCTTCACTACCGGTTTTTGCGGTATTGACGGCAACAGCAGACGTATCATAGGATACAAACGTGATAAATTCATTTTCTTTTGCCGACATTTTACTGCTGACAGGTACGGTAAGCATTGTACCTTTTTCTGTCTTTGCTTTGATGTCTATGTTCAAACGGTTGAGGTCGCCGTCCAATTTTGCAAAAGCGGAAGCATACGCCGTGCCGTAATATTTGGAATTGGTAGAAGCCTTAGTGTTAAGTATCCTTATTTTGTCTGCTAATGCCGTAAGATGAATATTATAATCCTTAAACTGATTATGATTGATTGATCCGTTAAGAACTATTCTGTTTTGCTGCTCATCACGGAACAGAAAATTATTAAAAGCAAATGTATTGTCGGAAAGACGTATGGTATCATTGAAAAAATAAGTAGTATTAAGCATATCTATTTTTATAGAACCGGTATTCACAAATATATTGCCTGCTATTTTCGGCTGTTTGAAACTGCCTTGTATTTTTATGTTATTGGCATAGAGATTCCCTTCAAAGCGAGAGGAGAATTTGGACAGATAACGCTGTATTACCCGTAAATCAAAATTTTGGAAAGCCAGCGATAAATCCAACGCCTGATTAGTATCGGCAAGATTTACATAACCTTTAATTTGCAGAGGCAGCACTTGATTAGAATCCTGTTTTAATAATTTTATATCCGTATAAAGTTTGTCGGAGCCATAAGCATTATTCACATTTAGCCATGCGTATCCCAGCACAACATCATTTACCCGCAAATCATCAACACGCAGAGATGATGTGAAGACAGGCTTATCTAACAGAGCCTTAATTGTTATTGATTCATTCAAACGACCTTCCAATGTAGTTTGTGCTTCTTTCAACATTGGGTTAAGAAGAGATATGTCTAAATTATGAAAATTTACTTTCAGGGATTCCTCTATGGATTTTGATATATCCCCTTCTAACTTTATGGATTCCTCATTATTGGAAAGTACAAGGTTCATAAGCGAAAACTTTTCACCATTGTAATTTATCAAATTGTTACCATTGATGTTTATTTTTTTATTAAGCAGTTGCAGATACGAGTTTTCAAAATTTCCCTGCATACTTCTGCCGTTTATAAACAGATTAAGGTTAATGTTTCCTTCCAACTGGTTGGCTTTATCCTGCTTATCGTCAAACTGTAATGCCAAAGTAATTTTCTCTTTTCCCGCATTGATATTGCCATTTACCAAAGGCATATAAAGGCTGTCGGAAAGGAAACAACTGTCCGCCTGTATTGCTATTGCCAAAGCATTTTTGTTGTCATTACAGGTAAGATTCAGGTTTTCCAAACGAATAGATGATATTTTTAATTCCTTACTTGTGAAATCTATTTGCAGTTTCTGCTCATTGTTAAGCCTTCCGCTCAAATACGAATACTCATCCAGCGTGACGGAAGGTACAAAAAGATTAAGCAATGGCGTTATCTGCTTCAGTTTTGCATCAAAAGATATATCGGATTTTATGTTCTGTTTCGGTATTACTTTGTTTGCCTGTGATGTATCCTGCTTTGCATCTTTGAAATCAGGCAAATAGTAGTTTATAACATTGGAAAAATCCTGTCCTATTTCGTTCAGTTCAAAGCGACCGTCGATATTACAGTCCAAAACATCAGAACGAACCGATAATGCTTTATTTACGCTGTCCAAAGGAACAATGGCAAGATGGATATTGTTTATTTTGAAATCCTTTTGTGTGTTTTTGACTTCAAAATACGCAATATCGGCATTTGCATCAAGTTGTTTTATGTCCATATTTCTTACTTCCGCCGTAATTTTGGCAGAAACCACGGCATTGGTATCATAGAACGAGAAAAAGTTAATACGGGATACGTGAGCATTGTCAATATCCGCTGTGATATTAGCCTGTATCTGCTTGCCGTTGCTTAAATCCGCCTGTGCCACAGCATTCAAACCGATGTCTTTATCTTCAATTTGCATTGTGGCATCAATCTTTCCATTATGCACATTGCCATTCAGGGTTACCACATCATAAACATTGCCCTTTATTGTCGCATAATGCAAATCGGCAGTGAGGTTTCCATTCATATTTTTCTTAAAATCGGTGCCGATAAGCGATACTTTGGCATTCAAATCCGTTGTTCCAAACATATCATTGCCCAAAACCCTGCCTGCATTGAAAGCAACTGAATTCAAATCCGCCGTATAAGCAGTCAGTTGTGTCGTTTCGTCATACCGACCCTGTGCAATAAGGTCTAATGATCCCGCTTCGGTAACCAGAAATGCCTTTGCATCAAATTCTTTCAGTGTTCCCTTTATGTTGGAATTAAGTGAGAACTGCCCAATATTTGCCAACATTTCAGGTAAATTTATCTTTTCACCGATGTTTCCCAACGAAAAACCGCTCAATTCAGCGTATGACGATGACAAATCACGGATTGCCATATCAAAATACGTCTTATCAATCTTTGGCAAGCCCTTTATCAAACCGTCTGCGGCTATATGGGTGTTGTTGTTCCTTACATCAAGGTCATCTATCCGCATATTGGCAGTTGTTCCCTTCACTTTACCACTCACATAAAAACGTTCGGAGAAGCCTTGCATTGTTTCCGCCCAGTAAGTTGCGTCTTTACCTCCAAGTAAAGTACCTTCCTTCAACGTAACATCCATTTTTACGCTGTCCATATAGTATTTATATGTCTTCCAATTAGTGGCTTGGAGTTCGCAATCCGCATAAATTTCTGTGTAAGGTGTTATTAGAGCCATATCTTTTATCCTTATCAATGATGGCGATGAAGTTACCTTACCCTTTAAGTTAGTCAATACGAAGCCCGAACGCTCTTTCGCTTCAAAATGTTCAATATCGCACAGGACGCTATCTTTTATTACCTTTATGTTGCTTATTTCAGCATTGATATTGCTGTATTTCTCATACTTACCATTAAACAAGCCATCCTTCATAGGAGTATCCGCATCATTGACATCAAGTAAAAAAGTTACATTTTTCATAGAAAGATGCTGCACATTCACAATAAACGGCTCTTTTTTCTTCTTTTCTTTCTCTTTTTTGCTCTTAAAATAGTCTATAATGAAATAAAAATTGAGTTTTCCGTCCTTTTTACGCAAGTTAAACGTAATATCATTGACACTAACATTTCGTAAATTCAACCCATTGTGAAATGGAAAATAATCAAAAGCAACTCGTATTGAATTGGCAGCAAGAATGGTATCACCGTTTTGGTCTTCCAAATAAACATCATAAACTTTCACGCCACGAAAAACATCTATGGACAAAGCCGAAATTCGCACTTGTGTATTCCATTGCTGCGAAAAAAAGTTTGAAGCGAAGTTAGCCAAAGCCGTTTGAAACGAAGTAGTATTCAAGGACGCAACAAGCAGATATACAAACACAAATATACCCAGCAGGGACTTCCATATAATCCTTGCCGACTTTGACTTAAAGACCTTATGTTTGAATACATTACTCCATTTCATTGTGCAAAAGTACAAAAAATATGTGAAAATGAATATATTTTTTGCATATCTAACTGACAATATCTTACAGAACTGTCTTCAAAAGTAAAAAGCAGGAACTTGATTATGATTAAGTAATAATGTTTTGTTTTATAGTTTTAATTCAAACTTATGTTTAAACTTTTTTAAGTGAAAGACAAGAGAAAAACTCCAATAATTTGAAGGTTGTTTGTAATATCCACGTGTATTATTAGCAGGATTATCTAAATTACTAAACTGCCATTGACCATAAACTAATGGTTCATTAAACCAGCCATTATAAGATATATTTGCTTTAATCAAAGCATAATCCAAATCAAAAATTGCACCAATACCCAATAACATTGTTGCATGACCTTCACTTTGCGTTCGGGAAGTAACAAGAGCAAAATATTCTTTGGAACTAACAACCTGCCCCAAACTATCAACAATAGTATTTGAAGCAATTCCACCTACATTATCAATTGTTGGATCTTCAAAAGACAATTTAAATCCAATTCTTGATTCCAAAAATACTCTATTCGTTAACTTTTGTTTGAAAGTAAAAACTATTGGAATGGTGATACCAAAGTCAGAAAGTTCATTTCCCGTTCCATAAGTCATAGAAGGATGTTCAGTATCTGTAAAAATGTAATGTGCAAAAGGATACCATTGCAACATAAATCCAGATATAAAAGACCATTTATTAGCAGGGGAAAAATCATATTCAAAACCAAAACTATATGCTGTTTGAGGATAGGTTTCAAAACTTAAAGGTCCGTAAGCAGTTGTTAGTTCTGTCTTTTTCCAAAATGTTACCTCTCCGAATAATCCCCAATTTTTAAATTTGTTCAATTCAGGATAAGTATTATAACTTTGGGAGTATAACCCCCCCAAAGTTATAAATACAAAACTCAATGTTAAAACTATTCGTTTCATTTTACCATGTAATATAAATTTGTTCCCATGGAAATAAAGAACATTTGGCATTGCAAAAAGCAGATGTTCCATTTTCAATATATCCATTAGGTATTCCTAAACCAAGAGCAGACGAATAAACATCTATGCTTTGTCCATATCCACTATCTGTATCATGCAATGTAAAAACATTGTAACTGCACGTCCAATCTATACAATTAACAGTTATTTCAATCTTTTGATTAGCCATGGCTCTTGTATGAAACCTTGTTCCAGTAGACGAATTGATAAGAGTTATGTACAAGTCTGTTTCTCCTTTAGCTTGCATCCACAGACTAGGAACTCTCGTTTTATAATACATTCTCATTCCAAAACTGAGAATAGCTTCTATATTAGATGCAAAGTTATAATAATATGTAGGCCAATACCACGAACTAACAGCATTAGCTTTGCAATTAAAACCATTATTATCTATTTTGTTAATTACGTTGTGCTGACTTAAGACTGAGGTATCGCCATTATTAAACATATTTAATGTTTGAATATAGCCATCTGTAATTTCAATATATCCATTAGTTAGAAATTTAATTATAGTATCACCAATTTTAACTTCTCCTTCTTCATTTAACATACATCTTTCAGTGGAAGGAGCAGGAAATCTGTTAAGCGGAGAAGTATTAAAATCAAGCATTATGTTCTTACTATTAGCATCATTCAACTCCTGTTTATATTGACTAATTTCTATCATAAATCATTATATTTTATGGCGGCAAAGATACAAAAATTCCAATAAATCAAAACGCCCGTTCAATTTAATGAACGGGCGTTTTATTTATTACTTTTTTGTTAAGACTATTCCACAATTACTTTCTTTGTGATTGAGCCGTTGTTGGTGTAAATCCTCACAAAGTAATTGCCTTTTGCAAAGGTAGAAACGTCTATCGTTGTTTCTTTGCCTTGATAAACTACTTTGCCAAGTAAATCAACTATTTCAATGCTGTTTATATTCTCGCCGCAATCAATAGTTATTTTGTCTTTTGCTGGGTTTGGATAAATTGCAAAATCTGTCGTTCCAATGTCATTCAAACCATTGCCTATGCAATCCGTATAATTGATGAAATCGCTCCAACCAGAAGCAGATTGATACGCCGCCTCGCTTTCACAAGGAACATGAACAGGAATAGCAGTTGGAACAAAGAAAAAACAATCAGAATCAAGAGTTGGTGGCGTTACAGCCAAACTGGTGATTTCAGTAAAACCGCTGCAATCAAAAAATGCATAATTTCCTATTGAGGTAACCGAATTACCAATAGTTACCGATGTTAAACCGCTGCAACCAGAAAAAGCAGCAACACCTATTGATGTAACAGAATTAGGAATAATTACCGAGGTTAAGCCGATGCAATTTCTAAAAGTCTCAATCTCTATTGACGTAATGGAATTAGGAATAGTTAAAGTACCTGTAAAGCCCCCACAACCAGCAAAAGCATAATCTCCTATTGATGTAACGGAATTAGGAATAGTTAAAGTACCTGTAAATCCGCAATTCTGAAAAGCAGCAACTCCTATTGACGTAATGGAATTAGGAATAGTTAAAGTACCTGTTAAGCCACCACAACCAGCAAAAGCATAATCTCCTATTGATGTAACAGAATTAGGAATTGTTAATGTACCTGTTAAACCGCTGCAACCCATAAAAGCCTGAAATCCTATTGACGTAACTGTATCAGGAATTGTTAATTGACCTGCTGCTAAACAACCAACAGTTTGGTCAGAGGCATAGTCAAAATCATCACTTGAATGAGACGTAGGCAAAAGAACTTTTGCCATTCCAACCGAAGTGACAGATGCAAATTTAAAACTTGCTGAATTATTAATTATATCTGTAAATTTGCAACCACCAAAAGCCCCATCTCCTATTGACGTAACGGAATCAGGAATTGTTAAAGTACTTGTTAAGCCACCACAACCAGCAAAAGCATAATTTCCTATTGATGTAACAGAACTAGGAATAGTTAATGTTCCTGTTAAGCCGCTGCAAGAATTAAAAGCATAATTTCCTATTGATGTAACAGAACTAGGAATAGTTAATGAAGTTAAGCCACCGCACTGAAAAAAAGCCCTATCTCCTATTGACGTAACGGACTCACCAATAACTAAAATTGTTATATAACTTCTATAACTATACCAAGGTACAGATGAAGAGTAAGACCAATTAGTCATTGCACCTGTGCCGCTAATTGTTAATGTTCCATTACTTAAAGTCCATGTGAGATTTGCTCCACAAGTTCCTGATTGTGCCAAAGCGTTACTACCAATTCCAAAAACAAAAACTGCCATAGCAGCCAAAAGAAAAAGCCTTGTTCTTTTCATTTTAAGATTTCTTTTTTTTGTCATTTTTAATTAAATTTTAAGTTAGACCTTTTATTTTATTATTTTTATATGCTGTAATTCTTATGCCGCAACTTTCGGGAAGACTTTTACAGCCTGTAATTCCTTCCCCGTAAACTTCGGGGCTATTTTTACAGCCTGTAATTCCTTTCCCGCAAACTTCGGGGCTACTTTTACAGCCTGTAATTCCTTCCCCGTAAACTTCGGGGCTATTTTTACAGCCTGTAATTCCTTTCCCGCAAACTTCGGGGTTACTTTTACACCCTGTAATTCTTTCCCCGCAAACTTCGGGGCTACTTTTACACCTTGTAATTCCTTCCCCGCAACTTTCGGGGCTACTTTTACAGCGAGTAAAGGAGATGCTGGAAAATGTGATTGACTCTTTCAACCCTTTCCTGCCCTTACGGCTACTGCTTTTGTAAAAAAAATTATACATACATAGTATTATTTTATACGGCGATAAAGGTACAAAAGGTTTTTTTATTGACAAATGTTTTATTCATATTTAAATCTTTACGTAAAGATAATTATATTACTTTTTATCCTCACTTTTGTCCATTAAGCCGATATATTACAAATGAAAACTTAAAGGTTACTGCTAAATTTCCGCGTTAATCTCTAACACTTGTTGCGACACGCAATTTTAGCAACACGGATAACGTCAAGCAACGGCTTGCCTGCAGGACAAGTGAATAAACAACAACCACATTCTATACAGTCCAATATGAACTCCTTTTTGGCTTCTTCCCAGAGATTGGCTTTTGAAAGATTGAATAATAACATTGGCTCTAATCCCATTGGGCAGGCAGATACACATTTGCCACATCGTAAACAGTTTGTTTCTTTTTTGCGATGAGTTTCCGCTTTGCTCATTATGAGGATTGAAGATGTGGTTTTGGTTGTTGGAGCGTCAAGAGTGCAGATTGCTTTTCCCATCATAGGACCGCCGCTTATCAATTTGCCGCAATCATCAGGTAATCCTCCACAATAATCTATTATCTCATTCAAAAGAGTTCCCGTTCTTACTAAAAGATTTCGTTGATTAGCCAAAGTCTTTCCGGTTATTGTTAGAACGTTATCTATCAACGGACGATTCTTTTGCACAGCATAATAAACAGCAAGAGCAGTTGCAATGTTATTTACAACACATCCTGTCTCTATCGGCAGTTTTCCGCTTGGAACTTCACGTTTTGTTAAGGCATAAATCAGTTGTTTTTCCGCACCCTGAGGATATTTAGTCTTCAAAGGTACAATGTCAATTCCTTTATAATCTTTTGCAATTTCTTTCATGCGGCTTATTGCTTCGGGCTTGTTTTCTTCTATGCCCACTTTTGCTATGCTTACGCCCAAAGCCTTCATCAAGATACTGATACCGATTATTGTTTCTTCTGTTGCTTCAAGCATCACACGGTTATCACTTGTAAGATATGGCTCACATTCTACGGCATTAATTATAAGGTAATCCGCTTTCTTCCCTTCGGGTAACATATATTTTATATGCGTAGGGAAAGCCGCTCCTCCAAGCCCTACAATTCCCCTATCTTTAATGCGTTCTATTATTTCTTGAGATGTTAAAGTACATTCCTTTATCAATGTATCGGATGTATCAATTCCGTATTCCCAAATGTCGTTTGCATCAACATCAATATAAAATGCCGGACGTTTATATCCGTTAATATCTATGGCATTATCAATCTTAGTTATCATTCCTGCAAATGGCGAATGTGTATTTGCACATATAAATGCTTCAGCCTTAGCAAGCAATGTACCAACCTTAACTTGCTGACCCTTTTCTACTATTGGTGTAGCAGGAGCACCAAGATGTTGAGAAACAAAAACTATTGCCTGTTTTGGTAAAGGCATTTTTTCTATTGCAGCGTTTCTTGCAAGTTTATTTTCCGCAGGATGAGTGCCACCTAAACGAAATGTATTCATTTTGATATGAGTTTTATTATTTTCGGGGTGCAAAAGTACAAAAAAAATCATTATAATGCCAAATCAATTATTTATATTATTTTTATGACTTAAAAGTTCATCGTACCAATCCTTACCAAAACGGCGAATCAACGGCTTTTGAAGCATCTGATACAAAGGTAAACCCTGCGTAAGTGCCGAACCGCAAACCTCTTTCCACCAATGAAAATTAACAGCCGCAAAATCCTTATAATCAGTTACTCTTACAGGATACAAATGACAAGATATGGGTTTCTGAAAATCCGTATCACCTGCTTCAAAAAGTTTTTCTATGGCACATTTCGCCACATCATTTTCAAAACACACAAATACACACTGACGATTCTCAACAAGCATTGTGCAGAACTCATCATCATCACGATAAAAAAAGCCATCTTTTTCAATGATTAGCAGATTGTCGGCAGGTAAATAAGGTTTCAATTTCGGCAGAATCCCTTTAATAATATCCAATTCAAAATCCAATAACGGTGCCCCTCCGTCTCCCTCTACGCAACACATTCCCTTACAGAGGCATAAGTCGCATGAAAATTTAATATCCAATAAATCCTCACTCACAAGCGTATTTTGTATAATTATCATAGAACTATCAGTTTATGTAAATAACGTATTAGGTTTCGGATGCCGACATATAATATAAGGTGTGGCTGTAAGAATTTAAGAATGTTTGGTTTGCAACTGCCCATATTTCGTTTGCCGAAATGTCATCGTAAATATCCCGCTCGGTATTCAACAGTTCAGTATCGCCAAGATTCGTATAATAAGCCATATTCATACTTCTTTCCAATACTTTCATATTTCCAAACGTATTATTGGCTTCATTTTTATTTTTCACCTTTTGTAAATTTTCTGAGGAAACTGGTTTCGTTGCAAAGCCTTTAAGTTCTTTCCACACAGCCTCCTCTGCCTGTTTCATCAAAGTTCCTTTGGACAATTTTCCCATTATGATAAACAGTCCGCACTCGTCATCTCCGCTCACGGAAGCACTGATTTCCGTAAATAATTTGGTGTTTGCCACGAGCGAAACGTAAAACTGCGAACTCTTTCCATTGGATAACAAATCGGAAATAAGATCATAAATATAGTACTCACGCTCTCGCCGACTGCACATTTGAAAACAAATTACAAGAACGGACACAGGCACATCAGACGTAACGTATTTGCATCGGTTTTCAGTCCATAACGATTCAGGGGCAATATTTTGCGGAATGTATGCTTCATTTTGCGGAATGGAATTGAAGTATTTTTTGCACAGAGCAAAGACTTTTTCTGTATTTATGCTACCACAGATTGACAGGACGGCGTTTTGCGGGCAGTAAAAAGTATTATAAAAATTTCTTGCATCGTTTAATGTTATGCCTTCAATGTCCTCCACGCAAGTACCTATGGTTTGTCGGCGGTAAGGGTGCTTTGCGTAGCATAATTCACGGATTCTTTGCCACAGATCTCCATAGGGAACATTCAAATACCGCTGTTTAAATTCCTCTATCACAACCTGTTTCTGTATATTCAGTTTTTGTTCGTCAAGAAGCAGATTTTGCATGCGGTCAGCCTCTGTTTCCAAAATTTCAGACAGGTTGTAAGCAGGCAGAACCACGTAATAATTTGTTATATCGTTAGATGTGAAAGCGTTACTCTCCCCATTAAAATTCTCTACACGGGCATCAAATTCAGGGAAACGAAGACTGCCGCAAAACATAAGGTGTTCAAACAGATGAGCAATGCCGTATATTCCAGATGATTCGTGCTTTGACCCCACTCCATACAACATATTCACGGCAGCAAGAGCGGTATTTTTATCCTCATTACAGACTATCCGAAAGCCGTTGTTAAGTATAAATTTTGAAAAATGATACATCTTAAAAATTTTTCTGTTAAAGCATTTTCAGAGCCTGCTTAATAATATCTTCACAACTCATTTCTACATTGGCAGCCAGTATTTTATCTACGGCTTTTTCGGCTATAAATTTGTTGAAACCAAGTGTCTGCAACGCCATCAGGGCTTCATTTTTATATCTGTGACTTATGCCTTTTGCAGGAGAAAGAGGAATATCGGTCTTTTGGAGTATCTCACTCAATTCCAACACTATCCTTTCAGCCGTCTTTTTCCCTATTCCCTTTATTCTTTGTATGGTGTTGGTGTCTTTGGATATTATTGCGGAGCATAACTCTCTAATGTTCAAGGCAGAAAGCATCATACGAGCGGTATTTGCTCCTATTCCACTGACCGAAAGTAATTTGGTGAACAATTCCCGCTCCTCGCTTGAGAAAAAGCCAAAAAGCAGGTGTGCATCCTCTCTTATTATCTGATAAATAAGGACTTTACAATGTTCTAATTCCTTTACTGCGGTGTAAGTGGAGAGAGTTATTTCTATTCTGTAACCTACTCCGCCGCAATCAATTACTAAATATGAAGGAGTAGCCTCTGCGACTTTACCTTCCAAATATTCATACATAAATTAGTTATTATTTGAATTGCAAAGATAGATAAAATTTTCAAATATGATGTATAAATTCCACGATAGCCAAATTGTCAGTTGTAAAAAACATATTTTTTTCATAATTAAAAACTTTCTGCAAAAATAGATTATTAAACCAAAACACTTTTCAGCCTCACTTTTGTCCATTAAGTCCGGAATTACATTTCGCATTCTTTAAATTTGACTATAAAAAATTAAAATCAAATTTTATAATCATTTACAATATGAAAATATATCTGCAATTTAGAGGGGTTGAAAAGAGGTTATTCAATGTGCTTTTGAAAAAAAATGTAGCAAATGTTTGTCAATACAAAAAAAAGTTGTACTTTTGCACTCTCAAAAAACAATCAAAAATGAAAAGAACATATCAACCTTCACGTAGAAAGAGAGTAAATAAGCACGGATTCAGAGAAAGAATGGCTACTGCAAACGGACGAAGAATTTTATCTGCACGTCGCCGTCACGGAAGAATGAAATTGACCGTTTCTGACGAACGTTAAGATAGATTTATTTTACTCATATAAATAAGGGAAGTATCTTTGTATGACAGGGAATACTTCTTTTTTTGCTGTCTTTAAGTATGATAAGGTATGAAAATGAGAAAAGTAAAAATTCAAGAAGTATTACGGAATGTTGAAATAACAGAAGCCGCTGCTGAAGGAAAATCTCTGGCTCGTGTAAATGAACGAGTAGTGTTTGTACCCTGGGTTGTACCTGGTGATGTAATAGATATAGAAATTAGAAAAAAGAAAAATAATTATGCAGAAGGTGTAGCCATTGCTTTTCATCAACTTTCACCTTATAGAGTTGATGCCTGCTGTCTTCATTTTGGTGCTTGTGGAGGTTGTAAGTGGCAAACGTTGGTGTATGATAAACAATTATATTTCAAAAACAAACAGGTAATGGACAATTTGCAGCGTATCGGTAAAATAGATTGCAGCAAGGCTTTGCCAATTCTTGGTTCTGAAAGACAGTTTCAATATCGTAACAAGTTAGAATTCACTTTCTCCACAAAGAAATGGAGTATTGAAAAACCTTTGCCTGATTTCTCTGTACAAAAAGGAGCATTGGGCTTTCACATACCTAATTTTTTTGATAAGGTACTTGATATTATAGAATGCAAACTGCAAAAAAATCCATCAAATGAAATCCGTAACTATGTAAGGGAGTATGTAATAAATCATAATCTTGATTTTTATGATATAAGAAATCATTCAGGCTTGATGAGAAATCTCATTATTCGTACCACTGACAACGAAAATGGCGACCTTATGGTAATTGTGATTTTTGCAGAGCCATCTCCTGAAATTGAACCTTTAATGCACGCCATTGAAGAAAGATTTCCACAAATTACATCTTTGTTATATGTTGTAAATATGAAGTTTAACGATACGCTTGGCGACCAACAAATAAATGTTTTTAAGGGGAAAGATTTTATTATTGAACAAATGCCATCATTTAACAGCACAAGGGAAAAATTAAACTTCAAAATAGGGGCGAAATCCTTTTATCAAACAAATTCGCAGCAGGCATATAGACTCTACAAAGTCGCTGCCGAATTTGCAGAATTAACATCTGAAAGTGTAGTTTATGATTTGTATACCGGATGTGGAACTATTGCCAACTTTATTGCGGATAGTGTAAAGCAGGTTGTTGGAATTGAATATGTTGAAGATGCTGTTGAAGATGCCGAAGCAAACTCCAAAGAAAATAAAATTAACAATACAAAGTTTTTTGCAGGAGATATTTCAAAGGTTTTAACAGATGATTTTGTTAAACTAAACATTCAACCCGATATAATAATAACCGACCCTCCAAGAGCAGGAATGAATCCGGATGTTATAGCACAACTACTACGTATTGCGGCAAAAAAAATAGTTTATATCAGTTGCAATCCTGCTACTCAAGCAAGAGATGTCAGTATGTTAAGCGAAAAATACGCTATAGGACGGATACAGCCTGTTGATATGTTTCCACACACTCATCATATTGAGAATGTAATTGAACTTAACTTGCGTTAGTCCTGCTTAAATCATATAAACTCATTATACTACAATATTTATTATGCGCTTTGGTACAAAGATAAAACGCTTAATGGGCTTGTTATCAAGGAACTTTTGAACAGAAGAATCCTTCATTACAGCCGTTTCAACCCCCTCTTGCGTGAGAGAAAGGTCAAGTTCAATAAACGTACGCGTCTTTCCGTTAATGCTTACAGGGTATTTAAAGGTTGTCTGTTCCAAATATTTATTGTCAAACTTTGGGAATTGAGCATAAGTAATCGTTTCTTTATGACCAAGTAACTCCCAAATCTCTTCCGCAATATGGGGAGCAAATGAAGATATTAACACCGCCAGTGGCTCTAAAATCTGCCGTTTGTTGCATTTCAAGTCCGTAAGAAGATTGACGCAAACCATAAATGTTGATACCGAAGTGTTGAAACTGAACTTCTCTATGTCCTGTTCAACCTTGCCAATCGCCCTGTGAAGAACGGCTAATTCTTCCTTTGACGGCGGCAGATCGCTCACATAAAATACATTATCCCTGTCATGGTATAATCGCCAGAACTTTTTTATGAAACGACTCACCCCTTCTATTCCCTGAGTATCCCAAGGTTTTGACTGTTCCAAAGGTCCAAGGAACATTTCATAGAGCCGTAAGGTATCGGCACCGTAGCGTTCTACCAGCATATCAGGGTTCTGTACGTTGTAAAGACTTTTGCTCATCTTCTCAATTTCCCATCCGCAAATATATTTATCCCCTTCAAGTATAAATTCTGCGGCGTTAAATTCTTCCCTCCAAGCCTTAAATTTTTCCAGATTCAAAACATCATTATTCTCAACAAGGCTAATATCAACATGCAAGGCGTCCGTTTCGTATTCATTTTTCAAGCCAAAAGAAACGTATCTGTTCGTTCCCTTAATACGATATACGAAATTGCTCCTGCCTTGTACCATTCCCTGATTTATTAACCTGACAAAAGGTTCGTCTGTGCACACTTTACCAATGTCAAAAAGGAACTTTGTGATGAAACGAGAGTACAACAAATGTCCGGTTGCGTGTTCCGAACCACCGATATACAAATCTACATTTTGCCAGTAGTCATTCGTTTCTTTGGAAACAAGAGCCGTGTCGTTATGAGGGTCTTCGTACCGCAGATAATAAGCATTTGACCCCGCAAATCCCGGCATTGTGTTATGGTCATAAGGATTGCCGTTATAGTTCCAGTCTTTTGCACGAGCCAAAGGAGGTTCTCCCGTTTCGGTAGGCAGATATGTTTCTATGTCCGGCAACAATAACGGCAGTTTTTCTTCGCTTAAAGCCTTTGGAACGCCGTTTTCGTAATATATTGGAAAGGGTTCGCCCCAATATCTTTGACGCGAGAAAATGGCATCACGCAAACGATAATTAGTAGTTCCGTATCCTATTCCCTTTTCTTCAATATAATTTATTATTTTCTCTATTGCGTCCTTTACTTTCAGTCCTGTAATCAAACCGGAGTTAATTACCGTACCTTCTTTTGAGTCTTTGCTTTCCTGCCATTGCGTTGTGTCTTCCTCCTGTTCGCCTTCGGGAACAACAACCTGCCTTACAGGTAAATTAAACTTGCGTGCAAAAGCAAAATCCCTGCTGTCGTGAGCAGGAACAGCCATTATAGCACCACTGCCATAGCCAGCCAGTACGTAGTCAGCAACCCATACGGGAAGTCTTTCTCCATTCAGCGGATTGATAGCGTAAGAACCGGTGAAGATACCGCTAACCAGTTTTACTTCGGCAAGTCTCTCTCTTTCGCTGCGGTTTTTTGCCCACGTAATATACTCTTTTACCGCAGCCTTACGGTCATCAGTAGTTATGGAATCAATAATCGGATGTTCGGGACAAAGAACCATAAACGTAGCACCAAATAATGTATCGGCACGAGTAGTAAATATCTCCAACTTTTCGCCATTTTCAAGTTCAAAAAATAAAGTTGCACCCTTGCTTTTTCCAATCCAGTTACGCTGAATTTCTTTAAGACTTTCCGACCATTCAATACGTTCCAACCCTTCCAGCAATCGCTCGGCATAAGCCGTTATTCGCAACGACCATTGCTTCATACTCTTTCGCTCAACAGGGAATCCACCACGCACCGAAACTCCATTAACAACCTCATCATTAGCAAGTACCGTACCTAAATCCGCACACCAGTTTACCATCGCTTCACTCAAATATGCCAAACGATAATTCATCAGTACATCACTGCGTTCCTGCTCACTGAAATCAGCCCATTGTTGAGCCGAAAAGTCCATTGGTTTGCCGCAGGCAACATTCAAATCCTTTGCAAAGCCACCTTCCAAAGCAGGAATCAACTCCGAGATTGGCAAAGCCTTGTTTGCGTCATAGCAATAAAAGGAATTGAACAACTGAATAAAAGTCCATTGTGTCCATTTATAATAAGAGGGATCGCAAGTACGAACTTCACGCGACCAGTCATAGGAAAGTCCAAGTAAATCCAACTGCTGACGATAACGATTGATATTCTGCTCGGTAGTTATTGCCGGATGTTGTCCTGTTTGTATGGCATACTGCTCGGCAGGTAAGCCATAGGCATCATAACCCATTGGATGAAGGACATTAAAGCCCTTTTGACGCTTATATCTCGCAACAATATCCGATGCAATGTAACCAAGCGGATGCCCAACATGTAATCCTGCTCCCGAAGGATAGGGAAACATATCAAGGACATAGTATTTCGGTTTATCTTTATTGTCTTTTGCCTTAAAAATTTGTTCTTTACGCCATCTGTTTTGCCATTTCTGCTCAACTTCTCTGTGATTGTATTCCATCGTTATTTTATTTTATTTCTGCCTGCAAAAGTAATAATTTTTTACAGAATAGACAAAGTACTCACGAAAACGGCTGCCGCAAGCAAACTTTTTTTGCACAAATTTTGTCAATTAAAAATCTTTTTGTACTTTTGTCGCCGCTATGAACCGACTTAAAAGAACAATATCGGAAATCAAAGGTACATGTACGGAGAGCGTGCGTACATGTACGGAGGGTATGCGTACATGTACGGAAAGTGTGCGTACATGTACGGGAAGTGTGCGTACATGTACGGAGGGTGTGCGTACATGTACGGAAGGTGTGCGTACATGTACGGAAGGTGTGCGTACATGTACGGAAGGTGTGCGTACATTACGGAGGGTGTGCGTACATGTACGCATAATCAAAAAACAAGTAATAATATAATTTTAACATATACAAAAAAAATATAAACATAATATG
>JAISTG010000102.1 GCA_031272705.1 Bacteroidales bacterium
ATGCTACAGAGTTTCTATATACATATCCAAAAATTCCAAAAATGTTTTCTGCAACAGAAACTATAAAGTTGTAAAATGTGGAAAAATTTCTTGTAGAACAAAGGTCAAAAATTAGCCCCTTAGAAGCCGCTACAATCGCTTCTAACGCATTATTTTGCAGCGAGTTACCCCCCCCCCCCGCAGTTTGCGGAAGTGGCTGCAAATGCCTTATTTTCGCTTAATTTAATGACTTTATTTTTGTTCATTATTTATACTTTTTTTAGTATTTTATCGGCTGCAAAGGTACAAAAAAAATTAATACCACCAAATTATTTTCAAAAAAATTGTAATTTTGCACCCCTGAATTTAATAATAAATCAATAGATTTTTAATATGAAACGTACTTTATTCTTAGTATTTTCTCTTACACTATCAACTTATGTGTATAGTGCGGGTTTTACTTCTCTTGGTGCTTACTTCACGGGTAGCGGCACATTGGCAAGTCCTTATGAAATATGGTCGGCAAGGGATTTAGATACTTTATCGTGGTGGGTTAGATATGGTAACGATCCTAAATACACTTGTACAGGCAAGTATTTCAAACTAATGGCTGATATTGATATGAGTATCACAACGGGTACAGACCAGAAAGGAAATACATACAACCGCTCTTCACGAGCCAATAATTTTATACCAATAGGAGCGAGAAAAGAAACTACTTCTTCTATATCCGTTAATATTGCTTATTATTTTGCAGGTATATTTGATGGCGACAATCATATTATAAGCAATTTGAAAACAACCGTTATGTCAAATAATTATGTTGGTTTATTTGGACATACAGGCGGTTCTTCAACAACTGCAATTAAAAATGTTTATTTGACAGGTATAAATATACAAGGAGAGGAGGTTATCGGAGGTTTAATTGCTATTGCAGACTCAACGACCATAGAAAATTGTTATGTATCCGGCATAATATCAGCTAAAAGCAGTATAGGAGGTTTAATAGGCAAATCCGTAGGCTCTCAAATCAATAAATGTATTACGGACGTTAATATAAGTAATAATTCATCTCCTGCTCCTAATATAGGAGGTTTTATTGGATATACTAATGACATTTCAACAACAACTATTATTACAAATAGTAGGAGCAAAGGCAGTATTACAAGCAGTTTTACTGCCTATATTTACACAGGAGGTTTTATTGGTAAAAATGAATCCCCTTCTTTGTTTATTTATAATTGCTATTCAACAACAGAAATTATTAGCATTCCAACCAACAATAACATTGCACATACTATTGCCTGTTTTTTGGTAAATACTAATACTGTTACTTTAAGAAATTGTTATGCCGCAGGAACAATAACAAAATCCAGAATAGAAAGTGGCGGCAATCAGGTTAAATTTTCCGGATTTGTATATAATGAAGGTTCTTGTACATCAAACATAACAAACTGTTACTACAATCGCGACTGGCAACAAGGAAATGCAAATGTTTGGGATACTAATTGTTTATACAATATAAATGCTGGTGCGGCGATAGATAAATCGCTTACAGAAATAAGTTTAGAGTCTTTTGTTACCGCATTAAACAATGCTACATCCAACAATGACACTTACGGGAATGTAGAAAATCCTTTTGTTTATGAAGGAAACAGATGGAAATTTCCTTATGGTTTTCCGCGTTTATGGTATGAACCTGCTCCCGTACTGCCACCAAAAGTTATAATAGGCTCATCCGACACCGTTTCATTTTATAGAAGAACCAGCCCTTTGGTAATTCCTGCCGATTTCACAGGAGATACTCCCGATACGATTATTCTTTGTAAGGATGCGAAATTAACAGACAGTTCAACAAGTACCGACTATTTTCTTATCAATCTCGGCGGAATATATAAAGCAACCAACAATAATACTCCACAGGAATATCTGCATGCGACTTGGCTATCGGGCGGAGACAGGTGGAATTTCGTTGGGTCACCTATCGGCGATACAAACTGCATATTCTTTTCCACAGATGAAAACTTGCCTTATATGAATGCCGTATCCTTTGACGAGGCTCCCGTTTCGCCGTTGCCTAACGAATTTTGGCTCGGGGTGCAGGCAGATATAACTCCTTTTCCCTTAACTCCACAACCGCAGGAAATAGGTATATTCCTTTGGGATTACACGGCTAATTCTTGGAATATAACTGCACATAAAACAAGTCCGATAAGAAAAGGCGAAGGTTTGTTTGCAATGAACATAACAGATACGATTAATTACGCTAATAATGTTGATGCCGTGATGTTTTGGCACAAAGTACGGACAGCAACGGAAGCCAGTATTTGCAATACGGATTTTGACTTTGACATCAGCAATGACTCTTCCGTATTTTATAATGAGACAAACGGGGATTCTGTGGGTTACTGGTTTGCATTGTCCAATCCTTACACGTTTCCAATTAAGGCAAAGGCTTTTCTACAGGCTAACAGCAACAAAATTCAGGGGAACTGCCTTTATCTTTGGAATGTAAGCGAAAACCACTGGGACTTAATTGACGCGGATTCAATACCCAACCAAACTATTGCTTCAATGCAGGGATTTATGGTTGCAGCCAATAATACTCCGGGAAGCGAAGATTTTCACCCGACTAAATTCACTTTTAGCACTTCACCGGACAGCGTTTCCGAAAGTAAGGACTGTTCCAATGAAGCGGGTGTAACTCTCTTTGCCACTGCCAATAATATAACCAAAACGGCTTTAATTAAGTTTGATTCGGAGGCTAATAATTCCTTTGATTTGTTAGATGCGTACGTGCTTTTCGGGCAAAATATGCAGGAGGCAGACCCTTATTTTCAGGTGGATAAAAACAGGCTGAAAATCAATGTCATTAAGGATTTGCCTTATGTCGTGGGGTTAAACATCCACAGTTATCAGCCTGCGGATATTGACTTGGCTTTTACGAATTCGGTAGATGGTGTAAGTGTTTGGCTTATTGATCTTTCGGATGGCTCTACTCATTCCATGGATAGCAATAATGTTTATACGACTTTTATAAACGAAGGAATGAATACCGACCGCTTTGTTGTAAAGTTGGACAGCACAACGAACAGCCTTAACCACTTGACTGTGAATGACCTTAACCTTTGGATATGTAACCGCCGAATAACTGCGGAAGGTCAGGATTTGTTGTCATTGGAGGTTTTTAATCTTTTGGGGCAACCCGTATTTTACACCAAAATACACGGCAATACTTACACTACAACCCTTTCGCTTTCAAGTGGTTCCTACGTTGCGAAAGTTAATTCCAAACACGGCAGTAAAACAATCCCCATAAATATTTTAATGTAAAATCAACGATTGGCTGTCCTAAACCAAACGTTGGCTGTCCTAAACCAAACATTGGCTGTCCTAAACCAAACGTTGGCTGTCCTAAACCAAACATTGGCTGTCCTAAACCAAACGTTGGCTGTCCTAAACCAAACGTTGGCTGTCCTAAACCAAACATTGGCTGTCCCAAACCAAACATTGGCTGTCCTAAACCAAACGTTGGCTGTCCTAAACTAAACGTTGGCTGTCCCAAACTAACGATTGGTGTAGATTTTAATGGACACGAAGGAGATTTCAAAATGGTTGATATATGATTTTTTTTTACCGAACAGACAAAAATGTGATTATGAATAAGTTTTTTTTGTATTTTTGCAGCCGTAAAATAAAATAAATAGATTTTTAATTATGTTGAGTAAGAAATTAGAAGAAGCGTTAAACGCTCAAATCAATGCGGAATTTTGGTCTGCATATCTTTATCTGTCAATGTCAGCCGACTGTGCTTCAAAAGGGTACGGCGGAATGGCTAATTGGTTTAATGTTCAGTTCAAAGAGGAACAGGATCATGCAATGAAAATTTTTAACTTCGTTATTTCGCGTGGCGGAAAGGTAAATTTGCGTCCGATAGACAAAGTAACACAATCGTGGAAAAGCCCTCTTGCAGCCTTTAAGGACACTTTGAAACACGAAATTGTAGTTACAAAAATGATTAACGACCTTTACGCTCTTGCGACCGAAGAAAAGGATTACGCAACTCAATCTATGTTACAATGGTTTGTTGATGAACAGGTTGAGGAAGAGGAAACGGCTCAGGCATATATTGATGCTCTTACGATGATAGGAGAGAATGGCTTTGGCATATACCAGTTTGATAAGGAGTTAGCAACCCGTACTTATACGCCCTTAACAACTACCGAAGCATAACCCACAAAAATTATTCCGAAATCAAATTCTAATTTTCTGTAATTTGATTTCAGGAAATTATTGTTTGTTATGGGTATTTTCTAATGCGATAAGAGAATCGTAAAACCTTTAATCAAAAAATTTCCAACTCAATCCGAAACGCAGACTCAATGCTTCGGACGGATAATGCAACGTTTGGAAATAATCATTCCCAATTAAACCTGCGTAAGGATGTGAAAGAGAGATAAAAAGATTTACTCTGCTGATGTTAAAGGCAGCAAACACATCAGCATAAAGGTAATTGCCTTGTTTGCGTTCCCGTTGCCGATAAAAAGAACCTAATTCAGGTAGATAGGCATCTGCATAAAACGCTGTATTATAGTATAAATCAACACCAATCTGCGTTTTTAACTTTTTCTTAAAAAGAAAAAACTCAACATAAGCAGTTTGTTTCACCTGCAAAAGCGGCAAAGATACGGCTGTTTCGTCATCGGCATACTGCAAGGCAGCAATCCCCATAAAACCAAATGAACCAAGAGTAAATTTATTCTTTAAGATGGCTTGATAGATATTTGTAAGTCCGTCTTTCTGTGTTGGTTGTAGAGTCTCAGAAAGCCATACGTTATCATTCAAAGCAAAATAATTTACAGCCAAATCAAAAATGCCAAGCAGTGAAGAGCCTATAGAGAATTTCATTGTCCTGATTGCATTAAACGTATTGTCCCATTGATAATTAGTAGAGTTAGTATGACGGAACAGAAAATCGGCAGTAGTGATTTTATATACAAGACTTGCGAAAATACTGTTGTGATTTGCACTGTCAAAAGCAAAAGAAGACCCTGCCTGAATTAAGGAGTTATTGCCGAAAACGCCGTTAGAAAGCGTTTTTTCGCCATAAATATTGAATAAGAAGCCTTTAAGACTGAACCGAATGGCTGCAAAAGGAGACATTAAAGAGGCTTTTTCGCTCTCACTTCGGTTAGCGAACATATTGTAATCGTGTCTAATACCTGCTTGAACAGGCAAATGTTGTTTTATAATGGCATTATAGGCAAAGGAAGTCGTCAATCGCTTGTTGTCAAATGCCAAAGAAGTATCTATGGAATTAGCATCGTGATATATACGAGTATTATCTGTAAGGCTGTTGGTAAGAGTCAGTGAGCCAAAATCTTTTGGTAGTCGTACGGATTGAGATAACAGAAAATCGGCTGACTTATATTTTGTGCTTGCTGCTTCCAAAGCAACCGGATAAGCGGCGTTTGACGGAAAGGAATCGGCAATAAACAACTCATCATTCAGTCCTCCGTTCTCGGCAGTGTAGGCTCTGTTGCGGATATATGCCGCTTCGGCACGATATATGCCTTTTGGCGAGATGTAGTTTGCCGTTGCATTGAAATACTGGTTTTCTTCCCACGAGTTGGCGAAAGTTCCATCGGCATAATTCACCTTATACTGCAAGCCGATATTCAATCCTGTCCATACATTCTGCGAATGCGTAACCTGAAATATCCTGTCGGAGTTCAAATCGTTGGAATAATAGAGTTCGGAGTAAGGTTTGTTCAGTTGATAAAAGCGAATGTTGTGCCATGTGTAGATATAAGGAGAGTAAATGTTAGGTTGATATTGCAGGAAGTTAGTATTAAATTCATACAGCGTTGATTGCGATGGACTGCCGTAAGTAGAAAGTTGCTGAAAAAAGCCTTCATCCGTACGTTTCAGCGGATTGTAGAAATGAACATCCGTAAGGTTATCGTTCAAACGTTGAATGCTGTCAATAAAATACGTTTCCCGATGATAAAAAAAGCCATTCAGGGTATCCTTTTCAATGTTTTGCGAAAACAGATTTGCATTTCCACAAAACAAAACCACCAAAGCACAGACCGAAAGCCTTTTACACATCATCACAACATCACTTAACCTTTGTGTTCGCAAAGAAAACGTTCCGCATCTATTGCAGCCCTGCAACCGGATGCAGCAGCCGTAATTGCCTGTTTATAAATCGTATCCTGCACATCACCAGCCGCAAACACACCTTCTATATTTGTATGCGAAGAACCACCTTTTGTAATGATATAACCTTCATTATCCAAGTCAATCTGTCCCTTAAATATCTCTGTATTAGGCGTATGACCGATAGCAATGAAGATTCCGCTTAATTCTACTTGCTTTTGCTCTCCATTTTGTGTGTTTTCAAGTCTCACTCCGCTTACTCCACTGCTATCATCTCCCAGTATCTCAATGGGTTTATGCTGCCATACTATCTCTATTTTCTCATTTCTTAACACCCTTTCCTGCATTGTCTTTGAGGCTCTCAACACATCACGTCGCACAATCAAATAAACTTTCTTGCAGATGTTGGAAAGATATGATGCTTCCTCGCATGCAGTGTCGCCACCACCCACAACGCCAACTACTTGATTGCGATAAAAGAAGCCATCGCAGGTTGCACAAGCAGAAACGCCCATTCCCATCAACCGCTTTTCCGATTCCAACCCTAACCAACGTGCGGATGCACCTGTGGCAATGATAATTGTGTCGGCTAAATAAAAATTTCCCTTATCGGTTTCCACCTTAAACGGATGTGAAGACAAATTTGCCCTTTCCACAATTTCATTACGTATTTCCGTTCCAAAGCGTTGAGCCTGTTGCTTTAAGTCTTGCATCATTTGAACGCCCGAAACACCTTGCGGATAACCCGGAAAATTCTCTACTTCCGTAGTTATGGTGAGTTGACCGCCCGGTTGAATACCTTCAAACAAAACAGGGTTAAGGTCGGCTCTTGCTGCATAAATAGCAGACGTGTATCCGGCAGGACCAGAGCCTATTATCATACATTTTATTCTGTTTTTCATCTTTCGTAAAGTCATTATATCAGGCGGCAAAGATACAATAATTTTTCATAACAAAGGTTCAACCTTTTATAATCCAATTGTCAGTCGGTGGGTGCAAAAAACAGATTTTTGATACATAACAAACCACCCCGCAAAATTAGATATTCTATCTTTTGGATACTTTTCTGCCTCTCTTTTATCCATTAAATCACATTCAATAATTTAAATTTAGCAAACAAATAGTAAATTTTAATGTTCTTAATTGTTTTTTTTGTATTTTTGCCACTTCAAAACATAAAAATAATGGGACAAAAACAACTTATATTTATATTATTGAGTCTTGCCGCTCTTAACACAACGGCACAGAAAACAACCCTCGTAAATCCATTTATTGGTACTGATGCTCACGGACATACATATCCGGGAGCCGTAGCCCCTTTCGGTATGGTACAACTGTCGCCCGACACTCGTTTGGAAGGTTGGGACGGTTGCAGTGGCTATCATTGGACGGACAGCATTATATATGGTTTTTCGCATACGCATTTATCCGGTACAGGATGTGGCGATTTTTGTGATATTTTGTTCGTTCCAACGACTTCTTTGGACATAAAAGCCGATAATTTCAGTTTTTTCCGCAAGGAAAATGAAAAAGCAGAGGCAGGATTCTATTCCGTACTGCTTCAAAAGTATAATATAGCTGTGCAACTGACTGCCACCGAACGTTGTGGTTACCATTCATATACCTATCCTGCCGATAGCAACCGATGTATTATCATTGACCTTAAACACAGAGACGAACTGTTGGACTGTTCTTGGAAACAAGAGGACGATAATACAATAGTAGGAATGCGAAGAAGCAAAGCATGGAACGAAAATCAAATTGTGTATTTTGCAGCCCGCTTTTCGTTACCGTTGAAACGGGTAAAGTTTGACCAAAAGACCAAAAGGCTACTGCTTTCCTTCGGTAAGAATCGTAAAAAGGAAGGTGTGGTTGAGGCGTATGTTGCTTTGTCTTCCGTAAATGAGGATGGTGCATTACGTAATCTTAAAGCCGAAAAATCCAAAACCTTTTCCGATGCACGCAAAGAGGCTCAGGATTTATGGATTAAGGAATTGGATAAAATAAAAGTAGAAGGCGGCTCATTTCAAAACAGAGTTAAATTCTATACGGCTTTGTATCATAGCCTTATTTGCCCCAACCTGTACTCAGATGTGAACGGAAAATACAGGGGTATGGACAATAAAATTTATTCAACGTCCAATTATCAACGTTATCATGTCTTTTCGCTTTGGGATACTTATAGAACGCTTCATCCTTTGCTGTCTATAATTGACACTAAACGTTCTTTGGATTTTGTCAATACCTTTTTGGATATATATAAGCAAAGCGGGCTGTTGCCAATGTGGGAACTTGCTAATTTTGAAACTTATTGTATGATAGGGGAACACGGTGCGAGTGTGCTGTCGGAACTTTATATGAAGGGCATACGTGCAAACGATAAACTGACGCTTGAATCTCTGATAAATACTCTTGATTCCGAGAAACGCAAAACCAATTTGGATAAGATGAAAATTAACGATTATCATTTTTTTGGTTTGGATTTGTTTGATAAATATGGATTTGTGCCATCGGAAAAGGAACATGAAAGCGTGTCAAAGACTCTTGAATACTCCTATAATATGTATTGTGCCGCACAGGTTGCCAATGCAATGGGACAAACCGCACTCTACAATGAATATATAGCCAAATCACAGTCGTGGAAGAACCTTTTCAATCCGTCATCGGGCTTTATTGAGCCGAAGGAGAACAATCGGTTTCTGCCGAACTTCGACCCGCGACAGATAGATCGCAATTACACTGAAGGAAATGGCTGGCATTATACATTCTATGTTCCGCACGATATAGAAACTCTTATCAATATGGTGGGCGGAGATAAAAAATTTATAGCCAAACTTGATTCCTGCTTTTTTACTTCTTCGCAAACAACAGGCAGAAATCAGGCTGACGTTACGGGATTGATAGGTCAATACTCGCAAGGTAACGAACCTTCTCAACATACAGCCTATCTGTATGCTTATGCGGGGGCTGCATATCGCACACAGCAACTTGTACGTTTGATAATGGATTCTTTATACACATATAATCCCGATGGACTTTGCGGAAATGACGATGCAGGGCAGATGAGTGCATGGTTTGTGATGTCGGCATTGGGTTTTTATCCCGTAAATCCTGTTGATGGGGAATTTGTTATTGGTTCTCCGCTTTTTGATAAGGCAATTATTACTTTGGAAAACGGCAAAACTTTCACCGTAAATGCTCCCGGTGCCGATAAAAAGAAGTATGTGAAATCCCTTTCTCTCAATGGAAAACCTTATGATAAGAGTTACATAACATACAACGATATTATGAAAGGAGGAAGGCTTGATTTTGTAATGAGCAGTGAGCCTAATGAAGAATTTGCTGCCGACCTTAAAGCACGCTCTCATTCTAAAAATATATCCAATCTTATTGTTCCCGTACCATATTTGGAATATATCGGAACGAAGTCTTTTGACAGTATAATAGATGTGAGTATAAATACTTTATCTTTGAGGGATTCGGTGTTTGTGATAATGAATCAAAAAACGGATTCGGCAAATGAAAATAGTAATTTTAAGTCTCAAAATGTTAAACTGTCATTGGAAAATACTGCGGAAATATCTGTGGCTGCCGTAAGTCCTGCCGGAAAAATGAGTAAAATGATTACGAGTAATTTCATCAAGATTCCAAAAGGACGTAGCGTACGGATATTAACCAAGTATGATAATCAATACAACGGCGGCGGCGATTTTGCCCTTATAGACAATCTGAAAGGTGATGAAAATTGGCGATTGGGTGCTTGGCAAGGCTATTTCGGAGAGGATTTTGCGTGTATCATTGACTTGGGTAAAGAGGATACTTTGCGAAAAGTATCTGCAAATTTCATACAGGACGCAAATGCTTGGATTTTTCTGCCGTTAGATGTTACGTATTCGTTTTCAAATGATGCTAAAACATGGTTTCAAACCACCACCGTTCCAAATAAATTTGATGAACGCTTGCCAAAAATCATTTATTCTTTTGCTTATTCTCCAAATGTGCCTTGTCGTTATGTTAAAGTAGAGGCTCGTAATCGCAAAACTCTACCCGAATGGCATTTATCGGCAGGAGAAAAAGCATGGATAATGATTGATGAAGTGGAAGCCGAAAATTAAAAACGGGTTTTAATCCCCAAAATTAAGACAACTATTCTTTTTCATTCCGGTATCGGTTTCTAAACCTTCGGTACCGGTTCCGACGGCTCCGGTAACATTACCGACGGTTTTCGTAACGGTATCCAAACGCTCGGTACAAGTACTTATGGTTTCCGCATCTGTGCGGAAAGTATTAAAAATATGATGGAGCCTTTGCGTTTAACGGAAGTTCCGCCAGAAATTGGGAAAACTTTTACGGACACAATTTTTATTGTCCAATATCACGTTACCATAACGAAATGCAAGCATAGCAAAAGACATTGCAACTCTATGGTCGCCAAATGTTTGTATTTGTAAAGAATCGGTGGGTTTCCGTTTTAATTGTTCTGCGGCAATCATACGATCGCATTCTTTATAAGACTGTGCCTGCGTGTTTATAAAACGGGTGGTAAATCTAAACTGACTCGCCGCCACAGCCAAAGGCAAATATAAATCAGGATAGGAAGCAAGGTCTATTTCAATATCACCCTTGACACATAAAGAAGGGTCAAAAGTCAATACGGCAGCCCTATTTATGAATTCGGTACGCACTCCAAAATTACGAAAAAGACTTTCTGCTATGCTGTCTCCCTGTAACAGACTGGGTTTTAATTGAGGGATAATCACGCTGCCACATTTGCGAACAGCCATAAGACAATATGCAAATGCCGCAGAGGACCAGCATCTTTCAATTCGGTATTCCTCTCCGTTTTTTGCTTCTTTCGCCCATTTTATAAGACTTTGCGTCATATTGATATATGGCTTGGATACTTTCGTTGGAAGAACCGTCACTTTATTGTAGTCATTAAACATATTTACAAGCAGTTTGGCACTGATATTCTGGCTTGTCATTTTATTATTACCAAGTCTCTCTTTGAGCCTTTGCGACATCACAAGGGTTAAATGACCTTTTCCCGAATTATTAAGAGCATTAAGAAATCTGTAAGCCGTTGCCGAGTTTTTACAATCAACAGTTGTTGGAGTATTACTTTCAATGGCTTGAATGCCTGACCGAATTATACCCGTATCTTCGCAGTTGGATACATTCTTTAAGCAAATCCGTATGCCCCTCGCTCGCAAAAGATGCCGGATAAGCAGCATACGATTACTGATAGACTTTGATGGCGGGACATTAAAGCGTATGGTTTTCGGCAGGTGGTCTGTGGAAAAAACAAAAGACCGTAATTGTTTATTCAATATTGTAATCGTTTAATTTTCTATAAAGAGTACGTGTTGTAATGCCAAGTATCTCGGCGGCTTCTTTGCGATTGCCCTTTGCCATAGTTAATGCCTTCAATATGGCTTGGCGTTCTATCTGTTCAATATTTAGATTCTTTGGGTTGTTATCCATTCCCATACTGTTGTTCTGGTTTTCGGGTTTAGGCAAAAGCAGTGCCGGTGTATTCACCTTAGAAAGCAGTTCTTTGATAATACCTTTTATATTTTCTACTTCTTGTTTCAGTTTTGTTATCTGGCGTTTGTTTTCAATTATTGTCATAAGAATCTCGTCTCTTTGCTCATCTGAAATTTCGTCATTGACCATCAGTGAATATGAATCCACCATTGGAATATACGTTTTCAGGGTTTCAACATCTATATTACGTTCTTTCTCAATGATAGACATTTGTTCCGTAACATTTTTCAACTGTCTTATGTTTCCCTGCCAAGTGTAATTAGTGAGGTAATCCTTTGCCTGTCCGGTTAAAGTCAGCACAGGCATACGATATTTTTCCGCCTGATCAATGGCAAAACGGCGGAAAAGCAAATAAATATCCTCTTTCCGTTCCCGCAAAGGCGGTACGGCTATATGTATTTGGTTCAGACGGTAATACAAATCTTCTCTAAACTTTCCTTTTCTTATGGCTTCAAGTAAATTAACATTGGTTGCGGAAATCACTCTTACATCTACCTTCATCGGTTTGGAAGAACCGACAGGTAAGAATTCTCCCTGCTCAAGCACACGCAGCAATTTAGCCTGCATGGACAAAGGAAGTTCGCCTACTTCGTCAAGGAAAATAGTGCCTTTGTCGGCTTCGGCGAAGTAGCCTTTACGATCCCTGTCGGCATTGGTAAAAGAGCCTTTGACGTGTCCAAATAATTCACTTTCAATAGTTCCTTCAGGAATAGCACCACAATTAACCGCTATGTATTTATTATGTTTGCGGGGGCTGTTATTATGAATTATTTTGGAGAAAACCTCTTTCCCTACTCCGCTTTCCCCTGTTACCAGCACGTTCATATCCGTTACGGCAACCTGAACGGCAATAGTAAGGATTTTATTCAGTACAGGATTATTACCAATTATGCCGAACTTGGCTTTAAGTGATTGAATGTCCATCTTATTTACTAATTTAGTTTGCGTTGTTTTTTTCGTTTTGCAAAAGTACAAAATTATTTGAAAACAATACAAAAAAATGGGCTGACGCGTAAAAAAAATTTCATAAAAAAATGAAAATAATTTGGTGGTATTAATATTTTTTGTACCTTTGCAGCCGATTAAAATACTAAAAAAGTATAAATAATGAGTCAAAATAAAGTCATAAAATTAAGCGAAAATAAGGCATTTGTAGCCACTTCCGCAAACTGCGGGGGGGGGGGGTAACTCGCTGCAAAATAATGCATTAGAAGCGACTGTAGCGGCTTCTAAGAGGCTAATTTTTGACCTTTGTTCTACAAGAAATTCTTCCACATTTTACAATCTTATAATTTCTGCAACGGATTACAAAATTTCTTCCTTTGCTGAAAATTTTTCCGGATATGTATCGGAAACTTTGTATATGTATATGAAAACTTTGTATACGTATATGAGAACTCTGTATACGTATATGAAAACTTCGTATACGTATATGAAACTTCCGTATACGTATATGAAAACTTCGTATACGTATATGAGAATTGAAATGCTTACTATTCCTCTGGCGGATATATCACAAAATCAAATAAATACAAATAATAATAATAAATCAAAAAAACAACAAACATTATGAGTATGGATTATATACCTCATGCGGAACCGGAATTTAAGGCGTTTGCCGTGAATTTTAACGCAAAAGAGTGCGTGGTTGGCGTCGGTAAATTGAAATAATAATAATAAAACATAATAAAACATAGTAAAAATTTAATAATTAAATTCAAATGAAAAAAACAGAATTTGTAAATGCTATTCTAAAAATTAAGAAAGCAAAAAGTATTAGAGGTATTGTTTATTCTTATCGTAGAATTGATGGTAATGATTTGATTTTCGTTAGAGAAGGAAAAACGAAAGAAGAAAAGATTGATTTGGACGAATTGTTTGAATTCTACAAAAGTAATGAGGAATATACAAATAAAAATGCAAGGAAGTATATGTCTCTCATAGTGCTATCTCCGTCTGCGGCAATATTAAATAAGTTGTCCAATGAAACAATAGATTAAAATGCCGAAACCTAAATGGGTAAAACTGATTGAGGAGAATGAGGATTGTGAAGAACAGTATAAAATAAAAAATCTAAACCTGTCTTTTACGCAACTCCTGAACCTCAATCAGTTCATCAACCCACATATCCTCCTCCTAAAAATACCATTATTGTATGGGGGAGTATCGTTGTAATAATAATTATTATTATATTACTTGTTTTGGGTAATAACGGGAAGTATCATACACAAAATGCAAACAGTGGAGTTAGTGGAACCAAGGTTATTATAAAAAATACGTGGGGTGCAACGAGTTTGCAAGCAGCAAAAACTATGGTGAGATGTGAATTAAATGGAGACAATAGAACAATTTTAGATATGCTATCAAGAGGGGAATTATTTAAAATTGATAAAGGAACAAAATACGGATACGCACATTTTGAAAATAAAATAGAATACTTCAGAGGTTCGCAATACATAGTAAATTCAAAAGGACACAGTTGGAAGGATGGTTATGTAGCCATAAGTATTGAAGGAAGTGCTGAAATTTATTGGGTCTGTACTGAATCTTTATCTCATTAAAATAAAATGAACAAAATAATTTCTTTATTATTTATATTGCTAATTGCAATATTTGCTGCTTGTGGGAAAAAACAAGAAGTTAAACCTGCTGAAACAACTACTATTAATGCTCCTGTTCTAATTAAAACAGAAACAGAAACCAATGAAAATGAACCCGAAATTGAAGATGTTACCAATCATCAAGTAGTGATTGATACGGCAAATGTTAATTTTCATTACAAAAACCTTTTAGAGGCAGAACAATTACTGATAAGGTTGTGGGCAAATGTTGGTACTGAAGGAGGCTTAGGCTTAGATTATGATAATCCGGAAAACAGTTATGAAAAATTTGTGAAGCCGTTTGTGAAAACAATCCTTTCCGACACTTCCACAATGAACTATACTTTCAAAAGATTGACAAAAAAGAAAAATAAATATAACGATGTTATATCCGTTACGACTTCTAACAATGGTAATTTGCGATTTTATTCTTGGATTACTCCTTATGGAGGAACAATGCCGGATGTTGTAACAATTACTCAATTTAGAAGCGATAGTGGAATTTTTGCAGAATGTGTTTCTTTTGATCCCGAAAGAACTGGTGGTCATAATATTTGGGAAATTGAAACAACAAATCAAACATATTATCTATTGCCTAATTGGATAAGAGGAGACAGTCAGCGTGGAGTAGCATATTTAAATGTTGTCACGATTGAGGGTTCAAAACTTAATTATAATCACAAGTTTTTTAAGAATAAAGATGAATTTGTAAATAATTTATCTGTCCCGTATAATTGTGCAAATTGGTTTTTTACTGCTCATGCACACAATAAAGAATATAATTGGGATATTGCATTTGATGATAAAACAAGTACTTTATATATTCCAATACCATCCAGAGACATAGATAATTTAGGTGTTGGAAATTTGTCCGACCAGTATTCAAAATATAAATTTAATGGGAAGTATTTTGAATACATTGGGCAAGATGGTGGTTTTTGGTTGCACCCAAGTATTAGAAAGTTTGATAAACTTGTGAATATATTTACAACTAATAAATATACAATCAGAATTGATTATATGGGAAATGATAAATATCGTTATGTCTCTTGGAACAAAGGAAAATCAATGGGAGATAAACCTGATTTGGTAATAGAAAATGGATTAAAGGAATATGAAATAAAAGACAAGTATGATAATATTGAAACCTGTAGATACTCCTTTATAAATGCCGGTTATAAGTATATTTGCGAACGAGACACATTAACAATATGTGATAAAAACGGTAAAGTTATTTTATTGCAAAAAAAAATTATTCATTAAATAAAAAACAGATTGATTAAGTTTATTGAACATATTTATTCTGTCAGTAATAAATAAGATTTGTCATAAAATTATAGAAAATCTTTATTAATGCTCATTTAATAAGATGGGTATAAATATTAGAAATTTTGTCCATTAAGCCTGACAATAAACAAAAAAAGCAGGTCGTACTTTATAAGATACGACCTGTTTAATAGTATTGGCAGCGACCTACTTTCCCACCTTGCGGCAGTATCATCGGCGATGCAGGGCTTAACTTCTCTGTTCGGAATG
>JAISTG010000061.1 GCA_031272705.1 Bacteroidales bacterium
GGATGAATTAAAACTTGACATTGGTGGGGATTTGTTGGTAGAATCGAAGCAAGACTATTCCGTATCCGAGAACAAATCCAGCGGTGGCGGCATCACCTTGGGCGGTAAGGTCACCAGCACCGGATTGAGCGTCAACACAAGCAAAGGAGAGAGTGAGAAACTCTGGGTGACCGACCAGACGGAGCTCATCGGGAGAAACGGCGGCACAATCAAGGTTGGGGATACGCTGACCAACACGGGCGCCATCATCGGTAGCCAAAACGCGGAAAAACCCCTTGAAATAGACGCCAAGGAAATTGTTGCCAACACGCTCAAAGATAAAGATTATCAGCGGAACTCCGGAATCAGCCTGAGCGGCATAAACTTGACGTCCCTGGTACCACAGACCGGAATCCAGTACGGCAAGGATGACGTGGAGCAGGATACCAACGCGACCTTTACAAATGTGGTGGCCCGGGAAAACGGGCAGCAGGTTGATTTTGAAGCGAGAGGGATTAATACCGATCTCGCGAAGGCGCAAGTCATCACGAAAGATGAGCATGTGGAGCAGATCGACACGGTATTGCACACGGATCTCTTGAACCAGAGCAAGCGGGAAGAGCTTTTGATAGACCTTATGAAGACTGGCTATCTGATCCCTGAAGTGGCTGAAGGGATCTCGCAGGGCATCTCCAATCCCGGGCAGAATGTGCTGGGGCAGGTTTATGAAAATTTGGCGGGTAAAGGTGCGGATATAGTTAAAGAGGTTAAGCATCTTGAACAGAAATTAAACGAGACGTTCGAAAAATACAAAAATGAAAAAGGAGAATTTGTCCTCAATGCAGAGAGCGCAGCTGAAATTAGGTCAAGTCTAGCCCCAATTCTCAAAGAATACGGCAAAGAAAACTATTCTATTGAATATGTTAGGTTCCCTGATTCAGATGTAGCCATGGGGATCAGCAACACGACCGGTACAGTTTATATCAACATAGCTGGGCCATCATTTGGAACTGCATCAGAGATGTTTATTGATATGAAACATGAGGGCGGACACGGCACATACTACAATTACGATCTTGACGAAAAGACCGTTAGAGAGTTGAATGAGCAACTCAAACGAAGCAAGGCAATTGACACAGTAATCGAAGACGGTTATGCTGGTGCGATTACAAATAGCATGGTTAAGGCCATTATTGAGCAAGTAAGCGAAAATTTAAGATACACAACTTTTTCTTATGGAGCAGGAGGAGAATTTGGATTTCTTGGAGGCTTGTCCGCATCAATTGAAGTTTGCATCACAGTAAATCCGATCCCAAAAGATTCAAATTATAAGAACGATAAGAACTATATTAAGGACCCGAAAAAATATTTGGAAGACCCAAATAATTATGAAGCATTTGAGACCGTATTAATCACTTTTGCTGGTGGTGGAACCTCACCAACTGCAACAGGAACAATTAGCTTTACAAGTTTACCCACTACAAATAATCCGGAAGAACTAAAAGATCGATATTACAGTACTAGTACCTCGTTTGCGGTTATTAAAGGAATTTCTCTTGGGATTGGATTCATTACAAGTAAAAATAATGAATACATTGGTACAAAATTCTCGTTAGGTGCGGGATTCTCCATTGAAGCCAATAAGCCTAAAATTGCAGGCTCTAAAATTCCTTCTTTTAGTTTTAGTAAAGCTGACGGTTTAGGTTTCCAGCCTATAATGATAAATCTGCCGATAGCATCGGAACCTAAGAAAATTGACCTTTCAAAATCAATGCTTTTGTCATCTCTAGAAATTGATAGAATAATGAAATCTGACTTAGACGATGGGATTAAGCAACTGCGTGCGGCAGAATTGAATGCGCAACTTATGGGCGAATACCTCCATATGCGCGTTAATAATAATCCAAAATACAATGAAAATAGCACAATAGCAAAATAAAAGGTTTAATTTCTGTCTATATCCATATTGCTGAGCGTTATTAAACATTTATACAACATTCCCGATAATTATTTCAAATCACTTCAAAAAATATGAGGTAGATACATGTTAGTCTTTACAATCATTTGGGCAATTCTTTCTGCTGTTTCAATTATGCCAGTTTCTGAAGAGTTTTATAGGGCTTTAAGAGTGTTGATTTTTTGGGGGATAACATTTCTGAATTTTCGAATGCTCTTTAAAACACGAAAAATCATGTGTATTGTACTTTTGCTTAATGCTGCTTCTTTCGTGTATTTATTTTTGATGATGTCAGCCCCAGAGCGAAAATGGCAGGGATTACACGTTGGAATATCATTATCTATGGTTGCTTTAGGATTGTATAGTTTGCTTCCAAAAAATCATAAATGATCTACAACAAAAAGATCACATTTAAGAGGAGATAATCTCAATCAGCAAAAAATATAACCAAAAGAACATTTTTTCGCTGGTGGAATTTGCAAAGAGGAAGTTTGAGAAATGAGAACCTTACAAATAGATAAAAACACTCATGCATAAATTTAAGCAGAAAAAATGCTTACTGCACATATGAGGCAAACGAATGAATAAGAGTTTTATAATAATCGACAAAGAAGATAGCGTGAGTATTCTAATGCCTGTATCCGATAGACTACAATTTGTGTCTTTTGTAGTTTTGGTATTTATATTTTTTGTATTTGGATTTACAATTTTTAAATCTTGCATAATGTCAGAATTCGCAGCATTCATTTTTTTGTTCGCATTTCCAATAGCTTTGTTATCAGTCATCAAAAAATTTTATAATTATTCATATGAAGAGATGGTTTTAATTGATAACAAAATTATAATTCATAGCTATTTGTTGCCTTTCCTGTTTCGCTCCAGAGCCATTAATATTGAAAACAGCGTACAGACCCAGATCCACTACCAAGATACAACGAAAAGAAGCGGACATTCGATATTGGTAGAGTATATTTTTAAACCTATTCGCTTAAAAGGAATAATATTGAAAAACAGTAAAAGAGAATATGGCATCGGTTTATTGCTCACCAAACCCGATTACGAAGAAATTCTTACCTTGATCCTCGCCCAACGAGAAAAATGGGAGAAGGAGCAAATGACAACGGTTAAAAATTGAGCTTGATATTATCAATAGCCATTTTATCGAAAAACAAGATTGTGGGCTTCACGAGTACAAGCGTGCGGCAAATCAAGAGTTTGCAGTGGAATCCCGATGGGAGTTGAATGATGGAAAGAAATTTACGAATTAAAACCAAAGACAACTGCATTAGAGTATATATGTACAATTGCGAGGGCTTGGGGGTTCTGGTCATTGTCCTCTGCTTGTACATACTTTCGAGGATTATTTCACCTCACATAAACAACAGCTATATTTTCGTTTTGGTGTCGGTTTACCCCTTTTTATCATTGCCGATTTTATTAGTGACCGTTTTGGAGCAAATTTCCTATAATTCTTTTCAATTGATGATACTTGAAGGGAATAAAATAATTCTAAAGGAGTATTTTTTTCCTCATTTTTTATGCATTGAAACTCTTGAAATTCCGAACGACGGAAATCTTTTGATTTCCTATAACAATGTTTATAAGGACCGAGTAAAAGCCAATGGATTTCTCTACAAACTATGTCCAACGCTGATGAGAAAGTACAATCTTTCAAAAAGAGAATACAGCGGGGCAACATCGCATATTTATGATCCAAGGATAATCCGCGGGATGCATCTGAAATATCAGAAGAGGTGGCATAGTTTCGGTACCATGCTTACTAAACCTGACTACGACGAAATCCTGGCCTTGATTCTCGCCCAACGCGCCAAATGGGAGAAAGTGCACCCGGAAGACGCGATTGCGCCCGAACCGGAAGATTCAGAAACCCACACAGTTGACTCGCCTTCACAATAAGCAAAATATAGAAGTCGGCAATGATATGACCGTCGACGCGTTCAGCGGCGCCAAAGTTGAGGTGGATGAAGTTAGTGTAAAATATTTATAGGGAAATTTCAAAAAAATTTAACAGAAAACGCCCAGTATGATATAATTTAAGTACGACCTAAAACTAATCAAGGGGGGCGTTTTCCATTAAGACCA
>JAISTG010000069.1 GCA_031272705.1 Bacteroidales bacterium
GGCATTAACTTTGACAGAAATTGGGAAGGAACAATGAGTGATATTATGTATGACCCTTCTCAATGTCGCAATATCTCATTGGATATTCGTTATTGTCTTTTTATTATTGATAAATTTGCAGGAGCGACCAATCTTATTAGTGAAATGGACATTATAAAACAGTAATTAAACTACCTGTTTTATTTTATAAATTTATATTTTTTACTTTTGCAGTCGTAAAATTAAATGTTTTGTATTATGTGTGATAGAGAAAATTGTTCTAAAGAAGGACGTATGCTTTTAAAAGTATTTACTTGGTTTTTGATATTTATCTTGGGATTTATTGTTTTAGGATTTATTGCTGGCTTTATTGCTGCTTTTACGGATGGATTTGGTTTTAATTAGATGTTATTTTATAAACATCACATATAAAGGAACGACAGCAAACATCAAAGGAATAACAACCGCATATCCTAATGCAAACAATTCAATGAATCTGTTGTATTTTTTGTGATTAAAACCCATCGTTTGACAAATAGAGTTTATCGCATGGAACAGATGAAAACCCATAACAATGAAGACAATTAAATATATTGTAACATATATTTTGTTTTTGAACAGTTCGTTTGCCATAGTGTAAAAGTCGGGTTCATAATCCTCAAAGTCCGTTCCAAAATGCTGATATATTTGTTCTCTGTTCATATTTACGAAATCCTTTCCGTTAGTGGTCATATTGGTTTCGGCTAACGCCTGCACAGCCTCAAATTGAGCCATAAAAGCACTGCTTTCTTCCTCATTCATTTTTCCGCTTTGCATTTCTACCATCTTATTTTGAAAATGAGTTGCTACTTTTTCCACGTTTGCCGTGTATTTACCTTCAACCCAATCCATTTTCACAAAATAGAAATTTATGAAATGAAGGATTAAAAAACAACAAACCAAACCTCCTGTCCATATCATATATTTTGAACCCCAATGAGTTTTGGTTTTATGAGGCGTAGCGTAACGAACCGGACGTGCAAACCGGTTTTCAATAGTCAAAATCACGGCAATAACAACATGCAAGGCTATTGTAGCAAAAAGAATGACTTCAAAAACCTTCACTATCCAGTTAGTACCCATAAAATGACAGGCAACCCTATACCAATAACCACCATCGGAGCGAAGAATACAAAGATTTAAGCCCGCATGAACAGGTAAAAACACAAGCAAAAACAACCCTGCCGCAGCCAACGCCATTTTTTTCGTAATAGATGCAAATTTCAAAAGTTTCATATTAAAATCTGTTTATTTATTATTAAATTCAGGGGTGCAAAATTACAATTTTTTTCTTAAAGTCGCAAATTGCAATAATAAAACAGTGTTAGCAACACCTGCGTTATGGGCTGACGCGTAAAAAAAATCGCAAAAAAAATGAAAATAATTTGGTGGTATTAATATTTTTTGTACTTTTGCAGCCGATTAACATACTAAAAAAGTATAAATAATGAGTAAAAATGAATACCTTATATTACGTACAGAAAAGGCATTTGCAGCCACTTCCGCAAACTGCGGGGGGGGGGGGGTAACTCGCTGCAAAATAATGCATTAGAAGCGATTTGTCGCACTCCTAAGGGGCTAAATTTTGACTACTCTAAACACAACATTTTTTGCTCCAACATATCTTCCCACAACATAAATTTTATCACAAACCATTTAGACAAGGTTCCGCACGTTAGCGGAAGTATGCCAAAGCAATCAGACAGGTTTCCGCACGTTAGCGGAAGTATGCCGAAGCAATCAGACAAGGTTCCGCACATTAGCGGAAGTATGCCGGAGCAATCAGACAAGGTTCCGCACGTTAGCGGAAGTATGCCAAAGCAATCAGACAGGCTTCCGCACTTTAGCGGAAGTATGCCGTAGCAATCAGACAAGGTTCCGCACATGAGCGGAAGTATGCCGGAGCAGTCAGACAAGGTTCCGCACATTAGCGGAAGTATGCCGGAGCAGTCAGACAAGGTTCCGCACATTAGCGGCGACCATAAAAAGCAAATCAATTATTTTTTAACTAATACATTTTTATTATGAAAGTATTGAAAGTATCATTGGAACACTTGCAAAATGAGCAGTTATTTGAGTTTTTGAAGCAGTTTTCCAATTTAGTTCGCAGTGTCAGGGCTGATGCTTTGCATTTGCAGAGGTATTGGGAGGATTTTACCACCAAATTAGACCTGATGAACGCTCTGTTAGAACAGATGAGAAAAAGTTTATTAACCAAAACTTTACAAGAGTTAGACACCGTAAGAGATGAGCGTTTTCGTTATTTGAGGACGGCGATTGAAAGTTGGACACATCATTACGATGCAACGAAAAAGGCGGCAGGCGAAAAATTGTTTGCGTTTTACGAAGTGTATGGTAACGTTGTGAATGACGAGTACAACAAAGAGTCCGGCGAGATTTACAATTTCATTCAAGACTTGTGGAATAAGTGCAGTGCGGAATTGACATTGTTAAATTTGAATCAGGATTTAACCGAATTGGACAATGCAAACAAGGCATTTGAAAACACTTATGCACAACGCAATGACGAGAAATCGGCAGAAAAGATTGATGCAAAGATGTACGATGTCCGCAAGGATATGTACCGTTTGTACCGGCTCTGTATTGAAATGATTGAGGCTGGCAGCGTATTCACTGAGGAGGCAATTTTCACGGAATTCATTAAGGATTGGAACGAAAACGTGCAGAAATACAAAAATATGTTAGCCCGAAAAGGTGGTGACAAAGAAGTAGTAATTGAAAATAATTTAATCAAATAGTAAAATAAAGTAATTAACTAATGTCTGTTAGGAGCAGACGTAAAGCAAAGAAAATGAAAACTCGTATGTTTTTAGTGGCTTTAATTGCCACAATGGGTATTTCCACAATGGTATTTACATCGTGTAAAAGTAAAAAGCAAGCAATTCAACAACCTTATCAAACTCAACCAAAGCCGGGCGTTGTTGAAGATGAATTTGTAGAGCCGCCTTGCACAATGTATGATGACGACAATGTTTTTGTTGGGTCAAGTTCTGCGTATGGTTCTGCTGCACAAGAGGCTGTTATCAGACGTGCAGCACTGACTAATGCACAAAACATTGCACGTCAAAAAATGAAACATGCCTATCAAGGTATGGTAAGTGATTATTTTAATCTTATTGGAAATAATGCAGGAAACACTGCTCGCAGCAATATTGAAGGAGCAGGAGACCAAATTATTGACATTATTGTAAATGACACAAAAGAAAAATGTATTCGCAGGTCAAAAACTACCGATGCAAAAGGAAACATTACCTATTACATTGGAATTGAGATTGACAAAAAAGCAGCAGCGGATAAAATTTCTGATGCTCTTTCAAAAGATGATGAATTGGATATTCGCTTTCAAGAATATAATTATCGTGAAAAGATGAAAGAGAAATTCAAAGAATACAAAGAAGAACAGAAAAAATAATCATATTTAGCCTAATTCATAATCCTGACAGGCTTAAAACTTGTCAGGATTGTGAAGGTATTGTTGCTATGAAAATTTGCTTATTTATTGTATGTGTTATGGGTTGTATATCTACCAATGCTCAATGTGATTATCCGGAATCCAAGTCCGCGGAAGAAAAGCCTTTTTGGTTGGTTGTAGAATTACCTCCAAATGGCGATTACTATTATTATGATATTGGTTACGGCACAGGAGAAAATTATGAAGATGCTATAGACAAGGCTATTTCTAATATCTGCAAAAAGCAAAACCTTGCAACAGGTCAAACAATAATATTAGACTCGTTAACAACTTTGATAACTCCACTTACAGTAAAGGCTCGTATAGAGCATCAATATTGGGAATGTTGTTTTGACCCAGTTAAACACAAAGATGTTTATTACATGAATATATTGTGTATTGTGGCAAACAATCCAAGTTATGATATAAGTAAAGTGCAAACAGATAAAAAATATTTTAAAACATATAGATGAAGAATATGAAAAAACTATTGTTAGTATTGATTAGTATAGTATTATTACCATATATGGTAATTGGACAAACTACAAGAGAAAAACCGTCATGGGTAAATGGTTTTTTTGAAGACTTGCCGGCTTCTGTTGTGAAAAGTTTTGATGCCTCCGCTTCTAATGAAGATGAAGCAAAAAATAAAGCATTGTTAGAGGTTTATAAATGGCAAACAGGTTCTACCGGAACAGGTATAGATATTAAAATTATAGATGGTAAATTTGTAATAAATGGAGGAGATGCTTTAACAGTTAAAGCAAGAGTAATTGACCAATTTATAGAACAAGAAGGAAAATATAGAAGGTCATATATTCTGGTACAAATAGCAAAAAATCCAAGTTTTGAATTTGATGATATTAGTAGTATTCTAAAGAAAATGAATAAACGTAAGAATCCATTATGGACAGGAAATAGTTATTGGGAAATAGGAATATTGTCTATTAGTTATCCATTTGCTCTCGGTTTTCCTGTATTTTGCAGATATGGAGGAACTATGGGAATAGGATTTTCTGCTTTTGCAGGAATTAGTTTTTCTACAGATGAAAATTCTGAGACTGTTGCTTACTTTGAATATAATATAAATTTGCGACTATATCCGTATAAAAATTTCTTTCTGTCTGTTGGATATGGAACTTTAGGAAGCGAAGCAAGACAAGTATATAATGATGCCGATGGAAGATTTTCAACAGCCGGAGCAAGGCAAGGGGAAGGTATCTTAATTCAGATAGGTTATGATGCCATGTTTGGAAGTAGTGATGATGTAATAGGAACTAGTTCATTAAGTGTAGGATTAGGTTATGATATGTTTTGGCAATCATGGCAACCACGTATAACCGCAACAATAGGAGTTGGAATTAAAAATAAAAAATAGAAGAGAATATGAAAAAAGTAACATTATTTTTAGTATTATCAATTTGCATTTTAGGATGTGAAGATAGTTATTATACGGATGGACGTATAACAACTTATGATGCGACAGAAATTACCGCTCAATCTGCATTGTTGAAAGGTAACATTGAAATCAATACAAATGGGGGCTATACTACTTTATTAAGACGAGGTTTTGTTTATAGCACAGATCCATCTAAACTTTCTGCTTTTACAGAAAATCTATGTGGAATGGTGTATGATGATTTGTCTAATGAAGGTAATTTTCAAATGTCAGCCATGAACCTAATGCCAAATACAAAATACTATTGTAAAGCATTTGTTGTTTTGGAGAACTCTTATAGTGATAATGTGGAGATATATTATTATAATGGTCAATTATCTGGAAATCATACTGACAAACCTTATGTTTTTTATGGAAATCAAATAGAATTTACAACTGCAGATGGAGTCGTGCAAAATTTCATTACCATGCCGGAACAAAGAATTATGGTGCAAAAAACAGATTTAGGCAGTGCCGATTGGAATACAGCTGTAACTATGTGTTCAAATTCTAATGTTGGAGGTTATTCTGATTGGCGATTACCTACATTGGCAGAACTACAATATCTATACACAAACAGAACTACAATCGGTGGATTCAGTTCTACGTGGTATTGGTCATCTACATCTACTGGATCTTATCATTATGCCGTTGATTTCTCCGATGGTTATTATGATTACTGGAGTGGTGGTTCGCGTCAAGTTCGGGCTGTTAGATCATATTAGATTAGTGTATGGGAAATTTCTTAAAAAGAATATGGCGTTTTGTAACGAAAAATCCGCTTATTACCGGAATAATATCTTCATTACTTGCATCACTTATTCTTTTTTATTTTCAGAAAGAACCATCAAAGACAGAAGAATCAAAAGGGTCGGCTACATCTACTCAAACCCAAACAGAAAAAACTGTAGATAAAATAGCAATACCCGAAGTACCTAAAACAAAAGCACAAATACCTGATGCTGTAAATACTGCTATAAAAAAGAAAGATACAACAATTATTAACGAACAACCATTAGATAACAAGAGTGAAAATATACGAGAAAAATATATAAACGAAATGGAGAAACGAAGACAACAATTTAACGAAATGTATAACTAAACACACAAACATAATGAAACAGATATTTACATTGATTGCAGTATTTCTTTTGTTGCAAACATTTAGTTTTGCACAGAACGACAGCATATATCAGAAATACAAACAAAAACAGCAAAAAGCAGAAGAAAACTTTAAGAAAACAAGTATAACAAATCAAAAGACATTTTCAGATTCATTAAACTCTGTCTATGCTTCTTTTTTAGCCCAAAGATGGACAAGTTTCAAATTATATCAGGAAGAACGTTCTTTTAAGCCGATGCCAAAACCTCCCGTTTTTGATACAACTCAACCTATTTATGATATACCTGAACCACTTCCAATAAAACCTATCCCTCCCATTGAGCCACCAAAACCTATTCCTATAACCCCAATTCCCATTGTACCAACTCCAACCCCAATTCCGCAAAATACAATAAATTCTTCATTTTTTGGAACATCAATAAAATTGACAAAACTTTCATTAAAACAGCAACGATTGACGGGAATTAGCGAAAAAGAAATTGCTAATCATTGGAATTTTCTTACCTCTTTGCAATACAATGACTGGATAGCAGAAGTATTGAGAATAAAAACAGAATTAAATCTTAACGACTGGGCTGTTTATAAACTATTAGAAAATGTATTTAAGGTTTATTTTAATGGTTCTGAAAACGAAGAGGTTGTTTTTTCAATATTTACTCTTAATCAAATGGGATATAAAGCCAAAATCGGAAGGGCAAATGGAGAATTATTTCCAATGGTGGCATTTCAAAACAAACTTTCAAACACCCCAACATTTATTTACAATGAAACAAGATATTATGTATTAAATCAATCACACAAAGGGTTATCTTCCATAGAAAGTTGTAATGCCGATTATGGGAATGCTCCAAATGTAATGGATTTGGCTCTTTCAAAGTCTTTGCGTATAAATACAAATTTGCAAATAAAAGAATTGAAATATAACAGCAATACCTATGCTATAAAATATAATAAGAATTTAGTATCATTCTATTCAACTTATCCATTAATGGACTTTGCTTTTTATGCGGATGCTCCAATAGATAAATTGACAATGGAAAGTTTAAAGACAGAACTGCTATCTCAAATAAAAGGAACATCACAAGAATATGCAATAAACTTTCTTTTGCATTTTGTTCAAAATGCGTTTATTTACAAAACAGACGATGAACAATTTGGTTATGAGAAATGGAACTTTGCAGAGGAAACTATTGCTTCATTATATTCCGATTGTGATGATAGAGCAATATTTTTTGCACAATTAGTAAAGGAATTATTGGATATGAATGTTGTACTGATATATTATCCGGGCTATCACTTGGCAACAGCAGTAAAATTTAATAACTCTCAAACACAAGGAGATTATGTAATTGTTGATAATGTAAAATACCTCATTTGCGACCCGACGTATACTGATGCTAATCTCGGTACATCTATGCCTCAATTAAGAAATATACCAATAGAAATAATTAAACTAAAATAATTTAATACCTCTTACTTTTAACTGAATTGCCTTTTTGTAGCCCCCAATTAAAAAGGCAATTCAATTTTTTCCCCCTTTGTTCATTAAGCCTAAAGTTTTAAAAATCTATTCAACAAAAAAAAGCCTTGCTTTTTGCAAGGCTTTTCAATAAAATTATTATGAGATTTTAATTATTTACGATATTTTGGAAGTCAATCAAAGACCAGTAACGCTTAAATTCAACATCTTGCTTTGCTTGATACTTATAGGCAGGTTCTTGCTCACATGCCTCACGCAAATTCTTAATCAGCGAAGGAACATCGTCCAAACGAGCATAGCAAACAGCACGCAAATAATTTACTTCCGATGTTTGATCCATACAACAGTCCAAAGTACGGATTGCATTACCTGTATTGCCTGTGAGCAACTGGATTAAAGCCAAATTATACGTGCATTTTCTGCCGTCAAGTTTTGCTGCTGCTTCTTCATATTTACCCTGCTTAATGGAAACGATAGCCTTGTTCATATCAGCCTGCTCATTACCAAGTTCGGACGCACGATTAAAGTAATCATTAGCAGAAGATACATCTTTCAAAGCCAGACTCAACAAACCGAGATTATTCAAAACCATAGCGTTATCAGGCGATATTTGGTTTGCTGTTTCAAGAAAACGTTTTGCATCCTCCAACTGACCAAGATAAAATGCCACAGCACCTGCATTGTTCCAACCAGCCCATTCGGAAGTGAAACGTTCGGTTGCAGTAGAATATATTTTCAATTTGTTAGCATAGTTATGAGTTAAGGATGCTGCGTACATCAGTTCGTCAAAAGTAAGATTATCTGGATTTGTTGTAGCCATTTTAGCTATTTCCTGATCGGTTTTCTGTACGCCGGAAAAGTTAAAGGCAATCTCTCCTCTACGTAACGTAGGCAAAATATCTTCTTCTATTTGACGGAAAACAACAGACATATTTCTTATTTCCTGTTCGCGGCGAACCTTATCAGGTTGAGATTTAACAACATTTATCACCGTATTTTTCTCCTTTAATGAAGATCCTTCAACAAGGCGTATAAAGTTTTCCCAATCTTCACCCTTTGCATTGGAAGTAATAACCACGTCTTTCTTTGCATCACTTACATATTTATCAACATCTTCCTTCTTTATATTTTCAACCTTTGCTCTTTCCTTCAAAGCGTCGGTGAGCATATTATCAACCAATTTAACTGTTGTTTCCGCTCTTTTCTTTGACAAACCTATATTGAACGATTCTTCACCTTCTGGAGAAGCCCACGCATTAACAAAAATTTGTTTTGGAACCTGATTATTGACAATGTATGACTTCATTGCATCAATACCTTTTTTTGCGTCCATTTTTTTGTTTATGGCATTTGTCCAGTTCAAATCCGCAAGATTGACCGTAAAATAAATATCGGAAGTCATCAACTCCGACTCCTTAACCTCGTAATGAGGTGCTTCTAAAGCCATATCTCCTCTTAAATCAACTCTGTTAGAAGTAGAGTTAATTCCTTCTGCAATTTTAACATTCCCAAGTTCAATAGCACCTTTGTTTTCCAAAGCCTCTGAACGTGTAGCGTCCGCTTCATTTACGGCAGCAGCCTTATACGCAATTGGATTTAAGGTCAATTTCGCTCCTTCCATACCCGGACGATAAGCAACGGTATCCTTATACACAAATCTACCGCCTGTCTTTTGGTCTATGGTCTTTCCGTTTCCGTCAACCTTAGTTCCTTTAAGGCTCATTGGCGTTAAAATTACTTCTCCCGTTTCCCATGTAAGAACGGGTTGAAGATAAACAACGGCTTTTTTCTGGAAATATCCTGACGGAACATTTCCATTGATAGTAACAATCACGTTATCACCATTCACTTCCATTGGATTTGGAGATATTTGATAACGTACCTGATTATGGTTTTTCTGCATCTTTTTGATGTTTGAACAACCGCTGAAAAGCAATACTGCACTGATTGCTATCACACTTAAAATAGATTTTCTCATATTATAATTCAATTAAATTTTACTAAATTATCGGGTGCAAAAGTAAGAAAAAAAAATAATATGACAATAAAAAAATGATTTTTCTTAAAAAAAATTATTCAGAGTCTTGAAAAAATACCATAAAACTTAAAGAAAAAAATTATTATTCTTACGCATAATTTTCCCGTTTTTTTATCCGATATGTCAAATTTATGCTTTTTTTGTCCAAATTTAAATACCATATTATTATTATGGATAAAAATAAAAAGCGGAACTCCCTGTGCGGTGTGTGTTGATGTGTGTCGCAGTGTTAGCAACACCTGCGTTATGGGATGACGCAAACAAATTGTTAATCTCCCGTTTTTTTTTAGTTTGGTGATTAAATAATTTTTTGTACCTTTATTATTGTTAAACAAGTTAAAAAGATTCCTTAATTTGTCTTGAACCCCAAAATATATAATGAAGTTCCGTCGAGAAAATATCAAGAAACTAATCAATAAAAACGCCAAGCAACAAAATAATGTTTGAATATCTGCCACGCAAAAGAAATATGAAATCTCTGTCAAACGTTATGCGGTCGGTGATTGTTGATTTTGTAAGATGTTTATCGTCATTGCATTCGCGGGTTTTAAGCATGGCATACGTAGGGCTTATTCCCGTTACGCGGCAATTCAGTTTCAACGCAATAATGTCTTCAATTCCCGTCATATTTTCAAATATGGGGAAAGTGAGATTAAGATTGGCGGTTGTGAATTGCAGTTTTGGAAAAACTATATTAACATTCTGCGTACGTAAACTGTCAATCAAATTCATATATTGTAATTCCGTAAAATTCTCAATATAAGCCGTTAAATCACCTTTTGGCTTTATCATAACCAAAGAGTAATTGGCGTTACCCAAAGGCACTTCGGCTACCGTTTCTTCCTCACTTTCATATACCTTAAACTCATTTGAGAGTGAAAATACCTCTTTTTGATTATCATAATCAGCCTTCTGCAACTGCACAGCATCATCATAAAGTAACAGAAAGTCTGTTGATTGACTTATTGTTAAGGATTGTTTTTGTAAAGTATCAAAAGAGGATTGCAAATGAAGCGAAGAGTCTATTTTTCTTATGATTGAACGTATTGAATCATACTTTTGGGATATGTTTTCGGTAGAATAATCCGTTATGTTAAAATTTTCGTACAGCAGTTTGAAATAAGAGTCAAACAGAGTATCATTTGCTAAATTTGCAAAGAGATATAAGGACGATAAAGCAATGTTTTGATTTGGGTTTTGCTTAAAAAACTGCTCTAAAATTTTAATCTGGAATGCGTTGGAAGCCTTACATAAATTTAATTCTTCGTTAGAAAATTCGCCGGCGGGTGTTCCAACAATTTTAGGTATCGTTATGGACATTCCATAGTCGTAATCATCACTCTTTTTGCTACATTCGCAAAAGAGAAAGGCTATAAAAATGATATAAAACAGGCTTTTGATATTCATAAATTGAAAAAAGATTTGATATATTTTGCATATAAAACGCTCATTTTTCATTTTTAGTATGTACTTTTGCATTTTGTTATGGCGGAAAAAAGAATAAGTACATTAAAACAGGGATTGGATTTGGCGATGGACTATTGTGTCAGCGAGGAACGTTATCAGAAGCAGGTGGAAGATAAATTGATGGCGTGGGGGCTTACTTTTGAACAGGCACAACAGGTTGTTGTGGAACTGATTTCAAATAATTTTTTATCCGAAGAGCGTTATGCCAAAATCTTTGTTGTGAGTAAGTTAAGGCAAAACAAATGGGGTAAAATCAAAATCCGTTCAGCCTTGAAGGAAAAATACATATCGGAGCAGTGTGTGCGGATTGCGTTGGGAGAGATTGACGAAACGGAGTATTATGAAGTCTGTTCAACGCTCGTTTCCCGCAAGTTAGAGGAGGTAAAGGACGAACGCTCTCCCCAAAAAGAACAAAAAATTTTCCGATATATGTTTAGTAAAGGCTTTGAATTTGATATGGTTAAGTCCGTTCTTCAAAAACTCACAACAGAATCCTGATATATGGAATTGTAATTTGACTATGGAATTCTGTAATTTGATTATAGAAAATTAGAATCAAATTCTAGCATTCTATAATCAAATTCTAGCGTTCTGTAATTTGATTATAGAATGCTAGAATTTGATTCTAATTCTGCGATGCTTAATTTGATATAAATCAATACCTGTTTTTGAAATGCTAAAAAATGTTACAAATGGACTCAGTTTTGAAAATTTAATTACTTTTGTACCGTTAATAAAAACAGATACGTTGTTTATAAAATATGAAACAAAGATGAAAATACATTTTATTGCGATAGGAGGCAGTGCAATGCACAGTTTAGCCATAGCCCTTCACAATCAGGGGCATACAATAAGTGGTTCTGATGATGAGATATTTGAACCCGCACGTTCAAACCTTGAAAAATATGGATTATTACCTGAAAAGGAAGGTTTTTTTACGGAAAAGATTAAGCCGGATTTAGATGCCATAGTGTTAGGAATGCACGCCAAGGCTGACAATGTAGAACTCATTGCTGCAAAGCAAAAAGGCATCAAAATCTATTCCTATCCCGAATTTCTGTTTGAAGCCTCCAAAAATAAGAAACGAATAGTCATAGGCGGCTCTCACGGCAAGACAACCATAACATCAATGATACTGCACGTATTTAGAACTTATGGCGTGGAAACTGACTATATGGTCGGAGCAAAACTTGATGCCTTTGAACAGTCTGTGCGTTTAAGCGACACAGCAAACTATATTGTACTTGAAGGAGACGAATACCTGACATCAACTCTTGACCCCCGTCCTAAATTTCACCTTTATAATCCAACCATTGCTCTCCTCAGCGGCATAGCATGGGATCATATCAATGTCTTTCCGTCTTTTGAGACTTATGTAGAGCAGTTCCGTCTCTTTATTGATACAATTACGCCGGGTGGAACACTTGTTTATTGTAATGAAGACAAAAACCTGAGAGATCTGGTAAAGAATGCCCGACAGGATATAAAATATCTGCCTTATGAAACAGTGCCATACAGGGTTGAAAATAATGTTACGATGAGTTATTACAGAGGAAATGACTACGCCTTGAAGATTTTCGGGCATCATAATCTAAGTAACCTTTCGGGAGCAATGCTTGTGTGTGAGCAGGCGGGCATAATAAAACAGCGTTTTTGGGAAGCCATAGTCTCTTTTAAGGGAGCATCCAAACGATTGGAAAAAATCGGTGGTACGGAAAGAGTATCTGTTTTCAAGGATTTTGCACACTCTCCGTCAAAACTCAAAGCCACCATAACCGCCGTAAAAGAGCAATATCCAAAACGCAAACTCATAGTCTGCATAGAACTTCATACTTACAGCAGTCTTACTTCCGAATTTTTGAAAGAATATAAAGGAACGATGGATTTGGCAGATGAGGCTATTGTTTTTTACAGTCCGCACGCCATTGCATTGAAACGGTTGCCGCCTGTCAATGAAGCGGACATCAGAACAGCATTTAATAGAAATAATATAAGAGTTTTCAACGACAAAACGGCTTTGGAGACGGCTCTTTTGAATTTTGATTACACCGACAGCAACTTACTGATGTGCAGTTCGGGCAACTTTGATGCTCTTGATTTGAATCGTCTCTGCGAAACGGTTATCCGTAAAACCGAATAAGTATTTCAGGGTTATTTTAGCCTGATACGCGGGTCAAGAACGCCATATAAAATATCCGTTATGATGTTTATGATAACCAGCATCACGCAAATAATGAGCAAAGCCCCCATTACAACAGGGAAATCGTACTTTTCCAACCCGTCAACTATGACAACGCCAACTCCTTTCCAATCAAAAATATATTCAACAAAGACTGCACCCGCCAGTAATGAAGCAAACCATCCGCTTATTGCCGTAACAACAGGATTCAAAGCGTTTTTCAATATATGTTTCCAAAGTATCTGCAAATTATTTAAGCCTTTAGCTCTTGCTGTTCGTACGTAATCCGCCTGTAGAATGTCGGTTACGGTACTTTTTGTAAGTTCGGAAATAACGGCAAGCGGTCTTATGCCAAGCGTAATGGCTGGTAAAATGATGTTTTTCAGGCTTAAATACTCGCCATTGCCCATATCATCAACGCTATACAGACTTCCAAACATACTTAACCCCGTATAGTCAGCCAGAACGAAAGCAAACAGCCATGCAATAATGATTGCAGCAAAGAAAGACGGCAAACTCATTCCCAGAGTGCTTATTGCAAGTATTGCTTTGTCTATCCAAGTATCTTTATACACCGCTGCCAGCGACCCAAACGCCACTCCAATCACAAAAGCGAAGATTATACTCACACAAGCCAAGTATATAGTGTTAGGAAATGCTTCTTTAAGAATATCAGATACGGGTCGCTTGCTTTGATATGAGCGACGGAGATATGGAGGTTTTAAGATAATTTGTTTATCGCCCGCTTGAAACAATACCTTATAATGTATAAATTTGGTCAAATCTTCTTTGCTGTTTATGGAGAGCGGAGATAGGTCGTTGAGATAGTTAAGGTATTGAGTGAAAAGAGGTTTATCCAATCCTAAATCCCTGTTTATTATTTCAATACTTTCTTTGTCGGCTCTCTGTCCAAGCATCATACGTGCAGGATCACCGGGTAAGATGTTGAAAAGCACAAAAACCAGCGTTACAACACCAAAAAGTACCAACAAACCATAACCACACCTGTTTAGAACAAACTTTAACATCTTTTTTATCTTTGTTATCAGCGTGCAAAAGTATGTAAAATTTTTCTTAAACACTCTTTTTCTACATTATTTTACTACTTTTGCCACCGCAAACAAACATAAAATATAATGAAACAGTACTTGGATTTATTGCAAACAGTGCTTAATGAAGGTAACTCCAAAGAAGACCGTACGGGAACAGGCACACAATCAATTTTTGGCTACCAAATGCGATTTGATTTAAGCAAAGGCTTTCCGCTTTTGACCACAAAGAAACTCCATTTCCGTTCTATAATCTACGAATTGCTGTGGTTCTTGCGTGGAGATACCAATATAGACTACTTAAAAGCCAATCGGGTTTCCATTTGGGACGAATGGGCAGATGAAAATGGCGATTTGGGACCCGTTTATGGCAAACAGTGGCGTGCATGGGCTGTTGCGGACGGACAAAACATAGATCAGATAAGTCAGGTCATTGAAGAAATAAAGCAAAATCCCGATTCCCGCCGATTGATAGTCTGTTCGTGGAACGTGGGAGAATTAAACAAAATGGCATTACCTCCCTGCCATTTGCTGTTTCAGTTTTACGTTTCGGAGGGACGGCTTTCCTGTCAGTTATATCAGCGTTCGGCGGATATATTTCTTGGTGTGCCGTTTAACATTGCTTCTTATGCTTTGCTAACTCAAATGATTGCTCAGGTGTGTAGCCTTTCCGCAGGTGATTTTGTGCATACTCTGGGCGATGCTCACTTGTATAATAATCATATTGAGCAGGCTTGCTTGCAGTTATCCCGCTCTCCATTGCCTCTACCTAAGTTACATCTTAACCCTTCGGTAAAAAACATCTTTGACTTCAAGTTTGAGGACATAGAAATAGTGAATTATCAGTCTCATCCGCACATAAAAGCCGCTGTAGCAGTGTAATATGAGTACAAAAGACCTTAATATCATAGTAGCCGTTGCTAACGATGGAGCAATAGGAAAAAGGGGAGACTTGTTATGGCATATCAAGGAAGATTTACTTCATTTTAAGAAAGTTACAGCAGGTCATACGGTTCTGATGGGACGTAAAACGTGGGAGTCTCTGCCATTTAAGCCGCTGAAAAATCGCAGAAACATAGTCATAACGGCAAATAAGGATTATAAAGCAGAGGGAGCGGAAATTTTTCATTCAATAGACGCTGCCATAGATAGTTGTGATGAGACAGAAAAGGTATTTTGCATCGGTGGAGGTATGCTTTACGAACAGATGTTGCCATTATGTAATCACCTTTATATCACACGAGTTTATACAACTTACGATGCCGATACCTTTATCCCGACAGAACATCTTTTTATGCACACAAAACCTGATTTAAGTTTATTTCCCGATTACGATTATTTAATTGTGGATGAGCGAATTTGGCAAAAAGATACGACAGACAAAAAAAATAATACCCAAAAAAAGAAAGACAGCGAAAGTGGCTGGTATTACAAGTTTGAAGTTTATGTAAGAAAAACATAAAAAGAGGCTTCAACATACGGAAATGCAATAAAAATGCAGTTTTATAACCATTTGATTTTCACGTAATCAAAGAATACAAAATTAGAATCAAATTCTAGCGTTCTGTAATTTGATTATAGAATTCTATAATTTGATTCTAGCGTTCTATAATTTGATTTCAGAACGCTGTAATTTGATTTCAGAAAAACGGATTTTGCTTTTACGGAAAGTTTTTGTACCTTTGCACGCCGTAATATGTTGATTTTGTAGTATGGAAAGCAAATATAAAGAATATAAGGGGCTGAATTTAACCGAAATAAACAGGCAAATCCTTGCTCTGTGGCAAAAGAATGAAACCTTTAAAGAAAGTTTGAAACTGCGTGAAGGAGCAAAACCATTCATCTTTTACGAAGGTCCGCCTTCGGCAAACGGGCAACCGGGAATACATCACGTCATGGCAAGAACCATAAAGGACATTGTATGCCGTTATAAGTCGCAAAAAGGATTTTATGTTGCACGAAAAGCAGGCTGGGATACTCATGGACTGCCAGTAGAGTTGGGTGTGGAGAAGAATCTCGGCATTACAAAGGAAGATATTGGCAAAAAAATTTCCGTAGATGAATATAACGCAGCGTGTAAGGCTGAAGTGATGAAATATAAAGACCTTTGGGACAAATTAACGATAGATATGGGTTACTGGGTTGATTTGTCAAATCCGTACATCACGTTTAAGAACGAATATATTGAAACTTTGTGGTATCTGCTTGGCGAACTGTATAAAAAAGGTTTCCTTTACAAGGGCTATACCATACAGCCGTATTCACCTGCGGCAGGAACAGGTTTGTCTTCTCACGAATTGAATATGCCGGGTTGCTATCGCGATGTGAAGGATACAACTGTTACGGCAATGTTTCGTTTGAGTGATGTAGCCAAATATCCAAATACTTATTTTCTTGCTTGGACTACAACTCCTTGGACTTTGCCTTCAAATACTGCTTTGGCTGTCGGTAACAATATAGATTACGTTTGGGTTGATTGTGTCAATCCTTATTCAAAGCAAAAGTGCGTTGTGATTTTGGCAAAGGCACTTTTGTCATCGTATTTCAATGAAAAGAGCGAGCCATACAC
>JAISTG010000081.1 GCA_031272705.1 Bacteroidales bacterium
TAGTGTTTTGATAGACGTTCCGTTGGGAACGAAGGGGGTTCAGCCCAATATCAGTCTGGTTTATAACTCACAGGGTGGAGTTGGTGTTATGGGTAAAGGCTGGAACATTAGCGGGTTATTGGCAATAACAAGATCGGGTAAAACTTTTTTTCATGATGACAGAGTAGAAGGCAGGAAAACAATAGATGGCGATGGCTACGCAAAACTTATCAAAAATAGTATATATAATAAGGATATTGACGAAGCGGCATCTGCGTCTTTGGAAATGATTCAGAATGTATATAACATTATTCAACACCGCAAGGAAAATTTAGAGAAACAAAAAGAGGGATTAACTTTAGCAAATCAATTAAGAGCAATAGATTATCAATTAAAAAATTTCATTGAAAAAAATCTGATTCAGTATCTTGCAGAACAAGAATTTTTTCCGAGTGGTGGCATTCCGGTAGGAGTTGTTGAATTTTACATTGGCAGAGAACAATATAGTTGGGATGCCAATACAGAGCGGCAAACTAAGAAACCTCTCAGTCGTCCGTTACATATTGCGCTGTCTGAATACGCACCGGGTAAGCAGGTCGTCGTTAATGAATGGGGCTATGTTTCAGCAGGGATTGAAAGCAAAACACTATTCGGTCAAAACCAGAGAAATGCAATTAAGATTTGTGATGAATGTGGTTACAAAGGCAGAGAAGGTTTCTATGAAAATGAACAGGCAGGATATTGCCCAAGATGCGGACACCGTACTTATTATAAAGAAATAGTCGAGCCGGTAGCATTTAAGGTGGATGTTGATGTAAAAAGAAATAATCGTATAATTGAGCCGAAACAAACAGCCAGAATAGAACCGCTATTGGCAGGTATGGACAGATGGGAAGAAAACAGTGCCGCTATTGTTGAAATCAGGAAAGGAACAAAAGATGCCGAAATCTTTTATCTAAACAAAGGCAAAGGATTCGGATATGCGTATTGTCCGACTTGCGGCAGGATGGCGCCTAAAAATGAAGATGGTGATAATCCTCTAATAAATCATAATTATTTGTCGAAACGCGGACGTTGTCGTAATGATGCTGCAAACGTCAGGAAGGTCGTATTGGCAGGCAGTTATAAAACTGATATTGTAGAACTCCGTTTATGGGGTAAGAATCAACAACCGCTGCCGGAAGAAGAGTTATATACCTTGGGAGTAATCATAAGCCGTGAATTTGCAAAATTTGTTGGCGTAGAACAGCAGGAAATTTCGTTTGGCGCAGACAAAAAGGCAAGCAGTATTTTCATTTTCGATACTGCGGGCAGTCACGGATATTCAACGCAGTTTCCCATTTACAAAAATGAAGTGTTTGACGCAGCATTAGAAACTCTTGACGGTTGCGACTGTGAAACCGCCTGCATAAGTTGCTTGATAGACAGAGAAACACAATGGAACGAAGAAAAGTTGAACAGACATAAAGCAATTGAATGGCTCAATTTTGAAAAAGAATCAAGAGCCGAATTACCGGAAACTATAAAATTGTTCACTCCTGAGGCACATCGTGTTTGCTCAGATATAAAATATGAATTGGGCAAAATCATAATCAGCGAATTACAGGAATTGAAAATCTTTGTTTCAAAAGATATTTCTAATTGGTGCCCAAATGAATGGCATTTTGCAAAATCAATTCAAAAGATGGGTAAAAACGTTACAATCGTAATGTCTGAATCGGAGATTGATTTAACGGCATTGTCCGCTTCCGAACTGACTATGTTAATGGATGTCTCCGCTAAGTTTTCATTAGCCTTTGATAATAGTGCCGATTCCGGCGTTTTCCCTTTGCTTTATGCAAAATTCTCTAATGGCAAAGAGAAACTGTATGTTACTGATTCCGATAAGCGTGATTTTAATAACGAATGGGGCTGTAACATAGATATTTACGAGACGTCAGTCGTTCCACAGTTGCAAATATCCGATTGGCAACCTGATTACAGTACATTATTAGGCGGTAAAAGCAATGAGATTTGGTTACGTTTCAATACCACAGCGGGCAAAACCACTTCTCGCCAATTGCTCGTCAAGTTAATGGAACAGAATAACGAACGTTGGAGCAAGATAATTGATAAAATCAGAGGGCGAACAGTATCAGTAACTTATTCAGACAGATATTTGAACTCGCCATTAGCGTGCCGCCTCATTGTAGATTTGATAAAGAGCATCAAAGACAAAGCAGATTTGAGAATTTCAAAAATCAATTTTAACCTTTCCAGCAATCCCGGTTCAAAAAACGATGAAAGGAGTAGAGACAGGAAAAATCCTGATTTTTATCGCACTGATAAACGAACTGAATATCTGATAAAATACGCCAAAGAGGTATTGTCCTTGGATGTAGTTCCTTATGAGGGATACTTACCACACGCCCGTGATTTCAAATTTGAAAATCCGGAATTTGAGTTAGGCATATACCCCGATTCAGGCGTTGGTGGAGGAATGTGTGTTGATTTCAGAGAGAAAGACGACTGGAAGGATGATTTTGGCAACGATGTAAATGTCTTTACCAAAGGCGGAGAAGTTTATACCGTTGTTTACAAAGACAAAACTAAATAATCAACGACGTATGCAAATACCTCACCCCCATTAGCCTCCCTCATCGCGACTGTCCTTTCCTGATTTAGGTTGACTCTTGTTTATACTAAAAACTGATATTTGTTTACTTTTTTTTGTTATACCTGATAAATGTTTACTCTATGAGTTTTATCCCTGTCAGGGGTTGA
>JAISTG010000023.1 GCA_031272705.1 Bacteroidales bacterium
GATATTTTCATCCATGTTAAGCATTGCGGTGCTCTGCGGATTGTTGCCCGTGGCTGCAACGAAGGTTAGGTATTCGGCAGCAGAACTTCTTATTGATATTTCATTTTTCTTTTTCATAAAGACTCTTTGCTAAAAATTATCGTTCCATCTAAATTCATTTCAAAATCTTTGCCTTCGAGAAGAAAATTCCAGTTTTTCTTTGACAAGCCCAATATCGGTGTTTGCCCTTCAATCTCAATAACAGAAGATTCCGTTTTATATTGTTCAATATCTTTCTTAACAGCATTTGCCGTTTCAGCGGATGAATATGTTTCAATTGTTTTAAGTCGTGAGGCAAAATCTTCAATTCTTTTTTGATAATCTTTGTTTCTGTCTCCAAGATTGACAATGCTTTCATCTTCTTTTATCAACGGAATATCTAATTCAATTTCTTTTGCTTTAACAATGGCATTCTTGATGGATTTTATGTTTTTATCAATGTCATTTTTTGCTCGGGCTTCTAAATGATACTGTAACATTATTTTACTACCATCATATTTAAACTGCGTAATCACATACAGTCTATTTCTTTGAAAATCAATATTATTTCTTTGTTCGTATTCTTTGTCATTTTTTAAAACAAATACCTTTTGCCCTACCTTCAGAAGCGTTTTATTCCAATGTGAAAATTTAACATAATCCTTCCAATTTTCTTCATTTTCTTCATTGCTCTTATAAGCAATGTATAGTTCGGAATCAAATTTTCCGAATTTTTTGAAAATCTTTGCTATTTCATACGATGGAATAGGAAACATTTCGCGTTTGGATTCTGCATTATCAAATTTTTCTAACAAAACGGCATAAGGAATTGAACCTGCTTCAGAATAAAATTTATTTTTATAGTCGTGTTTAGAACGATAATTTACTCGTTCTTTGACTTTTTTGCCAGCCTTTACTTTTATTCTGACATGACGAATTACATTGCCTTGAAAATCTTTTATTTCCGCATTGTTCTTTTGTTTACGGACAAGTTCCCTGATGCAAGGGTCAATTATTGAATCTATCAATCCACCTTTTACTTTGTTTATGTTTTCTCGTTTTACATAAGAAAATTCATCGTTCCCTGTCTTGAATTTCCAATCATTTCCTGCTTTTTGAGGTTTTCCTTCGTTGTCTCGTTCCACTTCTCGTATCTTTCCCAAATAAGTTTGAGCATACAGGTTACTACGCATTGTGTCGCCTGTTGTTTTCAAGAGAATTTTATTTCCATCTTTATCCATAACAAATTTTCCATTTTTGTCTTTCAAATACTGTTTTACGCCTCTTTTGCGAACATTTTTTGCTGTTTGTTTCAATACTTTGTCATTCTCATAGTTGAAAATAAGCGTTGAGTTTTCAATTTCATTTATTAAATTTTGAACATTCAGATTCTCGGGAGTTGCATTTTTTCTTAATGTTGCAAGTGCGTTTTTATCATCTTCTTCAAGTGCTTTATAATACGCTTTCAAAATGTTATCTCTCTGACTGCTATTTGTAGGTATCAATGTCAAAACTAATGCGTCAATAGCATGATGCGTATGTTTATTACGGCTTTTAATTTCATCCTCTTCCTGAAAACCAAATATTTTTCTGAAATCTGCTGTAACAGATCCTTTTTGTACAGCCACTTTTTTGAAATATGTTTTCAAAAATTCACGCGCATATTTGCTGACCATTTGTGTATCGGTAAGTTGCCTTCTTGCCCATTTGTCTGTAACTTCTTCCGCCTCAAAACGTTCTATTTTATCTTTCCAGTAATCATAATAAAGTTTGTAATAATGTCTATCTTGAATGCGCTTGTTTTTAGTGTTTTCGTCTTCGTTACCCTTTGCTTTTAGTCTATCTTCATATTGTTTTTTATACCTATCTCGGATTTCTTGCCATTTTTCCAAACGCGGCTCAATAGCTGTACCCCAAATAGCCACATCTTTTTTATAATTATCACATTGTTTTGGTAACTTGTCTTTTTGCAAATCAGTGTTGTATGATTGATAGCCGACAGTCATATTCGCCATCGTGTTATCGGGCAATAAACTGCGAGGAATCGTGTGCATAATCTGAATTTCTGTTGAAAATAACTTGGTCAAAGAAATCATTTTGCCTGTGTACATACATTGTCCTTTTTGTTCCAACCAAAGTTCATATCGTTTCAAAGCATCTTTTTCTTTCAAAATTTCATGGCGGTCTTTGTTCGTAATTTGGGTCCCAAGTTCGTCTATCGTTTCTGCAAAAGTTTGTTCTGTCCAAAGTTCAAACGTTGCAATACTTTCTTCGATATTCAGATTTTTCTTTTCTTTTGCATTATATTCCTTCAAAAATTCGCGGTATTTCTCTCGATTATTCTTGCGTTCATTTTGATAACGTTCTATGGCAATACGTTTATTATTGTCGTTCAATTCACGAGCCAATTCAAGGATAGCTTCTGTGTCATTATCAATTGTTCCGTCTTTAATTAGTTCATTTATTAACTTTCGCAAAACACTCATTGATTTGTTGAACATTGGGTTTTTTATACTATCAATTATAGCAGCAGGCAGAATATCAACATCAAAACCATGTTTATTTTTCGCCTTTGGCAGTTCTGGCTGTTCAGTTTCAGGGTTGATTCTGTATTTTTTCAGATATCTATTCTCAATATCGGAATGGTGGTAAAGTTTATCTGTATCAATATTAATGTTTAATGCTTTCAGCAATTCGTCAAATGTATCGGTTAATGTTTTTAATTTGCGGTAAGAGCGCGTTTCGTCTTTAAAAAATTCCTGATATTTTTCTTTTACTGCATTGATGATTTGGTTTTTATCCTGTTGTTTTTCCCACGATTTATTGCCAAATTTACCTTCACACGCTTTTACAACATCTTGAGTATCATCATTGTCCAATTGATAAGCATAATTTCTAAAAGCAAATTGCTCATTTTCGGGCAGTCCTTTATATTTGTCAATCAAATTATTAACAATTTCGTTGACTGTATTGTTCCATTCGTAAATTTCGTTTGCCTCTTTTGCTGCATTAATAATTTGTTCTTTCTGAGTTTTCCAATTTTCACCCAGCAATTCGGGCAATCGTGCCAAAACGACGGCTTCATTGTATAAATAACCCTGTTTTAAGAAGGGAATAATTTTGCACATTGCATTCAAACTTAAATCGGCATAACCCTGTAAGAATTTCTTTTGCAGTTTAAGAAATTTATCAATAATTTTTTCGTCTTTAATTTTAAGTTTTTGAGTTGCAAATTCTTTAAGAAAGTTTTTATTTGTAGAAGTTTTTTCATTAAAAACAAAAAGAATATGCCATAAATCAGTAATTGAATAGTTTTCAATTATCTTGGGTTCGTTTCCAAAACCGCCCTTTTTATCAATATTTCCAATATTATAATTTTCAATATAAAAAAGAGCATCCCTTGCATTATCACCAAAAACATCTATCAGTCCTTTGCAAATAGGCATCCCCGAAACGGAAGTGTCATAAATTTCTTTCCCTTCTTTTTTGGAAATGGGATAATTGTACTTCACTGGTTTTCCGAATTTCTTATTCAAAAAAGTTTTTATTTCTTCAAATTTAAAGTTACCGTCTTTTTTCAAAAACCATTCAAACAATTCGTTTCTATATTCTTGTTTCAAAGGATGCTTATTGTCATTTTCATCATAGAATTTAATGGTATTTATAAAACTCCATGCTCTGAAAATTTCAAAAATCGGATGAGAAACAGGACAACGCAACTTCTTTGGTTCTAACGTACATTTACCGATATTGCCTTTTTGCGTTCGCAAAGGGCGTTGCCAAATAATCGCTTTCCATAGTTTCCTAACAAACTCATTTTTGTAATTTCCCTTTTCGTCTTTGGTAACATCGTAACCTTGAATTTTGCAAATCTCCTCTAATTCATTTCTGTATTCATCTCTGTATGGATAATTATTTCTTGCTCGAAGATTTTTGTCAAGAAATTCGAATTTTAAAGCCTTTGAGAGAAATTTATGTTCATCTAATGCTTGCTGAAAACCACTTTCGCCTCTGCGAGCAATTTGTTTCTCTGTTTCGGTGTCTGTTTCTCCAATATCTTTATAGCCTCTGCGCTGTACTAAGTGATACAAAGCCCTGCCAAATTCGTGTTTACTTAATTTATGTTCCAACGCATTCATCCGCAGTTCATAAGGATTTTTATAATCTGTTTCAATTCCCAAATAAGAAAAATCGCATTTTAACCATTTCAAAAATTTATCATTTTCAGGAAATTTGCGCACATGGTCTTTTTTATATTTACTCCACGTTTCGAGTTCTTCTTTGCTCAAGGGCACACAATCGATGTCAACAAGAACTTTCAAAAGTTCCCACTTTCTGTATTTTCTTGCTCGGATTAAGTTGCGTCTTGAGCGGGCTTCTCTTCTGTCGCGAGTAGGCGAAACATACCCACCAGATTGTCCTTTAGACATACCTGTATCAAAGGTAACAACTCCCTTTTTAATTATTTTGCCATCTTCGCTAACATTCCAACCGAGCGAAGAACTTCCTACGTCTAAACCAATTTTTCTTGCCATTTTCTTAAAAATATTTTGTTGTTTAAAAAATTATTTCTATCTTTGCGCCCGAAAGACAAATCACAACAAGGCTATAAGCCGAAGGATTTGTATCCTAAAATCCCGCGTACTCCGTGGGATTTTTTTGTTTTGTGGCACAAAATTACAAAATATTTTTGTTTTTACGAAAAAGTTTGTACTTTTGCGGAGTTAAAATTTATGAATTTTGGGAAAGAAGAAGAAACCGTTGCCTTTGATTGAAGGCGTTGAAATTTGTGACATGGCGGCTGAGGGGAAAGCTTTAGCGCGGGTTGAGGATATGGTTGTGTTTGTGCCATTTGGAGCGCCGGGGGATATTGTTGATATTCAGTTGTTTCGCAAGCGAAAAAGTTATGCGGAAGGCAGGATTTTAAAGTTTCAAAAGTATTCGCCGAAACGCATTGAGCCTGTATGTGAGCATTTTACGGATTGCGGCGGTTGTAAATGGCAGCATATTCCTTACGAGATGCAACTCCTTCATAAACAGAAGGAAGTGAAAGATAACCTTACGCGGATCGGTAAGATTTCACTGCCGGAAATAAGCCCTATTGTAGGCTCCGAGCAGATTTTTTGCTACCGTAATAAATTGGAATTTACGTTTTCGGCAAGAGAATGGCTTCCGTTCAACCGCTTTAACGAGAAACAGAACGAATCTGAAAATACGGAATCTCTTCACTGTAACAGCGATGACAAACACAAAGAAAACAAAACATGCGCCCTCGGATTTCATATTCCGGGTATGTTCGACAAAGTGCTTGATATTCGCAAATGCTGGTTACAAGATGATATTTCAAATCGTATAAGGCTGTTTGTCAAGGACTTTTGTATTTCAAACAATTATTCATTTTTCGATCTTAAAGCGCAGATCGGTATGATGAGAACGCTGATAATCAGGACTTCATCTACCGGAGAAGTAATGTTAATTGTTGCCTTTCATGAAGATGATTATCATAAACGCAATCATTTGCTCGAAGCGATTAAAACGGCTTTTCCTGAAATTACATCACTTATGTATGTGATAAACAATAAGTTGAATGACACAATTACAGATTTAGAGATAATTACATATAACGGTAAAGATTATCTAACAGAACAGATGGAAGACCTTCAATTCAGGGTCGGGCCAAAGTCGTTCTACCAAACAAACAGCCGTCAAGCTTACCGCCTGTATTCCATTGTGCGGGAGTTTGCGGGTCTGACCGGTTCTGAGACCGTTTACGATCTGTACACTGGGACGGGAACGATAGCTAATTTTATCGCCCGTCAATGCCTTAAAGTTATTGGTATTGAATATGTTAACGAAGCTATTGAAGATGCTAAAATCAACTCCGAAATAAACAGTATCGCAAATACCGAATTTTATGCAGGTGACATGAAAGATATTCTTAATCAGGAGTTTATCGCCACTCATGGCAGTCCGGATGTCATAATCACCGACCCTCCCCGCACAGGAATGCACGACGACGTAACAGAAAGCATTCTTGCCGCTGCACCCCAACGAATAGTTTATGTCAGCTGCAATCCCGCCACTCAAGCGCGTGACCTTAGCCGTTTAGACGCCAAGTACCGCGTTACACGAGTGCAGCCCGTAGATATGTTTCCGCACACGCATCATGTTGAAAATGTGGTGCTTTTGGAACGCATTTCAAATTCTTCAATCTGATCTTTTTTACTTAGCAGATAGTCAATGTCGTCAAAGCCTTTTTGGAAACATTCTTTTTTGTAGGCGTTGATAGGGAACTGCTCGCTGCTGCCGGTGGCGTTGTTGGTAACGGTCTGACTTTCAAGGTCTATTGTCAGCGTCGTTTTGGGGTCGGCGGCGATGCTTGCAAAAAGTTCCTGCAGGAACGGCTCGGAGACGACCACCGGCAGGACGCCGTTGTTGAGTTCGTTGTTGCGGTGTATGTCGGCAAAGAAACTCGACACAACGGCTT
>JAISTG010000089.1 GCA_031272705.1 Bacteroidales bacterium
GTACCTGCGGAAAGTCCTGTGTTAGAGATAGATTTCTCAAAATCAAAGGAACATTTGATTTATTATGGCAGTAAAGATCTTTCCAGCAAAAAAAAGATTCAAAGGCGGAAGCCGAAAGGAGTTGTGGGCGTAGAAATTATATTTTTGGTGGGTGAAAAAATGCCGACCGATTACGACCTGATGAAACCTTTGGCTTTGGACACATCGTCCCCATACAGAGTTACTTACGAACTGCATCAGGTCGGTCAAAGAGCATATTATGCCGCCTGCTGGTACAACACAAAAGGCGAACGCGGACCATGGTCTGAAATAGTCTCAGCGCTAATTAATTAAAAAATACATTATAAATAATAATGTCTAAGTTAAATTTTTATTAAACATGTTAAAAAAAAGAAATCTTAAAATGAAAAAACAAAGATTTGATTGGGCGAAAGCCCGCAGGATTATGAGCAAAACGCTTTGCTCTGTAATGATAGCAACGGCTATCGTAAGTTTCTCATCGTGCAGCGATGATGACGAGGATAACAACAATGGTGGTGGTGCGACCAGTCAATTTACCTCTTTGCAGGTGAATGTGGCTAACGGGTCTCAATACACAGACATTGCTAAAGTTGTCGCAGGATATTTGGACGAACCTTATTCCAATGTTGCCGATTATAACAATGGCAACTTCACATTGGAAATGCTAACTCCGGCAGCGGAAGATTTATGGTTGTTTGCCGAAGGTGCGCCGGCAACAATCACATTCAGCGATGCAAGTGTCAAGGTAGCAATATTTAGTTATATTGCATGCTATGATTCTTATCTTTCTATGTTAGGATTTATTTATTTTGGAAAGCAAGTGAGCGGTGAAGATGCAGATGCATCTTTTATTTATGCAGACCGTGATTGTAATGTTACGGGAACAGTCAATGGCAATGCGGGTTCTACAAACTATACTCTTCTACTCAAAAAAGGTTGGAATATAGTATATTTTGTATATAAAGAAGGTTGGAATGAAGCAATAGCAACCACAACCCCTCAATCAGGTTTCCAATGGATTATGTATTATTATGGTACCGAGGCAGGGAAAACTTCTGCTCAAAAATCGGAAACAAAAGGTTTTTGGAAGTTTTAATTCGCAGAATAAGTTAATTACTAACAACAAAAGCCCGTTTATTTTATAGAACGGGCTTTTTTATTTGTGTTTGGTAAAGCGAAAATTTAACGATCAGGTTTTACTTTGCAAAACGTTGATTGCGAGAAAGGCTTCAAAACCTGCGGCAAATTCCATTGACCGCTCATCAACATCAAAGTTCGCAGAATGAAGATTGGTTATGGCTTCGTTATGTTTTTTTGTGCCAACACGGAAATAACAAGCAGGTATCTCTCGTGCAAAATATGCAAAATCCTCCGCAGTCATTCTTTCGTTGAGGTCAAATACGTTTTCATCACCAAAAAACACCTTGGCATATTGCTTTGTCATTGCAGTAACCCGTTCATCGTTGAAAAGAGACGGATACCCCTTATCTATAAAAACCTCAGCCTTCGCTCCAAATGACTCGGCAGTACGTTCGCAAATTTGAGTTATTCGTTTGTGAGCCTCCTGTCGCCATTTGTCGTCAAAAGTCCTTATTATACCCTCAAGTTTTACGGTTGAAGGGGTTATATTTGTGCGTCCGTTCTCGGTAATAAAGTTTCCAATGGTAATGGTCGTTGGCATTGACGGTTCGGCATTGCGACTTACAATGGTTTGTAAGGCAATAACAATGTGAGAAGCAACAACTATTGGATCTATATTAAGATTCGGCATTGCTCCATGCCCTCCCTTGCCGATTATTTTTACGTAAAACTCATCGGTAGAAGCCATATAATTACCCGCTTTCAAACCAAGAGTTCCGCAATCCATTTCCGGTGTGGTGTGAAAAGCAAAAATAGCCGAAGGTTTATCATCATTAAATATTCCAGCCCTTAACATCTCAATCGCACCTCCGGGATATTCCTCCTCAGAAGGCTGAAAAATAAACATCACACGCCCATTAAAATAATCCCTCATTTCATTTATAATACGCAAAGCCCCAAGCAGAGAAGCAATATGAACATCGTGTCCGCAGGCATGCATAACTCCGTCATTTTGAGATTTGAATGGCAGGTTTGTAGTCTCACAAATCGGTAACGCATCCATATCCGCACGCAGAGCAATGAGATTTCCGTTATCTGTTTTCCCGTTTACAAATCCGTAAATGCCATATCCTGCTATGTTTTTCTTGTACCGAACGCCTGAAAGTTTATCCAATTCCTTACAAATGAAGGTTGAAGTTTGTTGTTCGTGTTTTGAAAGTTCGGGATTTTGATGAAGGAAATGCCGAATAGCCACAATATCATCATAATATCTGTGAGCCAGTTCTTTAATATGTCCTTTGATTTCCATTTTTTTGTGTATTCAATAAATAGAAGAGCCACTTTGCGGACTCGAACCGCAGACCTACGCATTACGAATGCGTTGCTCTACCAACTGAGCTAAAGTGGCTTGCGTTCTTTTGTGTCCCGGCGGGGACTCGAACCCCGGACCCATTGATTAAGAGTCAATTGCTCTACCAGCTGAGCTACCAAGACATTCTCTTTATAACATTTTATCGTTTTAAGAGGGTGCAAAAGTACTACTTTTTTTTGAATTGACAAACTTTTCGTTAAAATAATTTTGATTGGAGACTCTTTACGATAAAGTCTTGCTTGTTTCTGTTGCCGTACAATGCACATTTGTTACGTAACGATTTTTAGTTTGATTTCACAACATTTCATTATAAATTTCTGAAAATTGATTCTAATGCAACGGAAGAGTATTTCAAAATCACAAAACAGCATTTCTCAAAAATAAGTTGATATATAACAAATTATAATCGCTAATTGAAAATTTTATATGCGAAAAAGTTTGATATTTAATTTTTTTATTACCTTTGCAAATTCATTTTAGTGTTTAATTAAACTATATTTATTATGTCAGTTAGCAGTAAAACACAGGACCTGAAACAACGTATGAAACTTGCATTGCAAGGCGGAGGCAGTAAGGCTATTGAAAAACAGAAATCAACAGGAAAACTCACGGCAAGAGAACGTATTTTGGAGTTGCTGGATGAGGATTCGTTCCATGAATATGACCTTTTTATTCAACACGCGGGAAAAGACTTTGATATGGACAAAAAGTTCCTGCCGGGAGATGGAGTTGTAACGGGAACAGGTACCATTAACGGTTATCCGGTATGTATTTATGCGCAGGATTTTACGGTTGCGGGCGGTTCTCTCGGATATATGCACGCAAAGAAAATATGTAAAATCATGGATCATGCAATGATGCTGAAGACGCCTATTATCGGAATCAACGATTCGGGAGGTGCAAGGATTCAGGAAGGAGTTAATGCTTTGGCAGGATATGGTGATATTTTTTATCGTAATACTATGGCTTCGGGAGTTATACCTCAAATCTCGGTGATACTTGGTCCCTGTGCAGGGGGAGCAGTCTATTCTCCGGCATTAACGGATTTCGTCTTTGTGGTGGATAAAATAAGCAAGATGTTTATAACAGGACCCGATGTAATAAGAACCGTACTCGGCGAAGAAATATCTCAAGAGGATTTGGGAGGTGCAAAAGTCCATGCGGAAATCTCCGGCAACGCTCATTTCTTTGCCGAAACCGAGTATGAATGCTTTGAACAGATTAAGGAATTATTCACTTACATCCCATGGAACAACACAAAGAAAGCAGAAGCCTTTGACTCCATAAAACCTCGCAGCAGAGACTATAAAATAAAAGACATATTCCCTACGGATTCATCCAAACCCTACGACATACGCCACATAATCCGCAGTATAACCGACGGAAGCGACTTTCTGGAAGTTCAAGAGCGTTATGCACCGAACATAGTCATTGGGTTTGCACGTATGGACGGTAATACCGTGGGCTTCGTTGCCAATCAACCTATTGCAATGGCTGGGGTTTTGGATTGCAACGCTTCGGATAAGGCTGCCCGCTTCATTAGATTTTGTGATTCCTTTAATATACCGCTTGTAACCCTTGAGGATTTGCCCGGATACCTGCCGGGGATAGATCAGGAGCATGCGGGGGTTATTCGGCACGGAGCAAAAATACTCTACGCCTATTCGGAGGCAACCGTCCCCAAAATAACCATAATTATGCGTAAGGCGTACGGAGGCGGATACATAGCGATGTGTTCGTCCCATCTTAAAGCGGACTTTGTATTTGCCTGGCCTACGGCTGAAATCGCCGTGATGGGACCCGAAGGCGCTGCGAATATAGTCTTCAAGCAGGAGATTTTACATTCCGACAACCCCGAAAAGACCCGCACGGCTAAGATAGATGAGTACCGTCAGAAGTTTGCCAATCCTTACGTGGCGGCATCGTACGGATACATAGATTCGGTTATAGAACCCAATGAAACCCGTGCTTACATCTGTCATGCGTTGGATGTATCCAAGAATAAGGTATCTAAAAACCCCGAAAAGAAACATGGAATCCCGCCGTTCTAATCTTAAACCAACCGTATATAACTTTAAACCAATTGTGGCGAAACTTAAAACAATTGTGGGAAAGTTCGCAACAATTGTGGTGAAACTTAAAACAACAAAATTTATTTTTTTAACAATTAAATATATATAAAATATGGGAGCAACAAATGATAACCTAAGAGGTTCGGACGCTAATTTCGATGCGTTTCAAGTAAAATTAATGAATTATTTCCATGAACCCTCTCTCCCCTTCCCTATCACCGACGACGAACTGCGGGAAGGCGATAAGAATCAGGAAAAATGGGCTGCGGCGTACGCAAAATGCCTTGACCACGAAACAAAAACAACGGTCACCGTGTTGGAGAAAAACAACGCAAGAAAAACCTTCGTGGCGTGGTTAAGCCTTATGATTGACAAATACATCTGGGGCAATGACGAAATTTCCGACGACCAGAGAAGAGCCCTCGGACTCACGGTCAAAGACACAATTCCAACGCCGATACCCGCTCCGACAAGCATTCCTTTCATGGAAATCAATACTCAAAGCCCTTTGGAACATAACGTAACCCTGTGGTCAAACACCGCTATCGGTATGAAAAAGAGAAATCAAAAGAAACCAAAGGGAGTGATACTTGCCTTGGTTCGTTGGGATGTTTCGGAGGTTGTCCCTGAGGTAAGGGAAGACCTGAAAAACGTTCTCCTAACGGGTGATGTGAAATTCAAATTGGAGTTTAACTACAACCAAAGGGGGAAGAAGGTTTATTACACTGCCTGCTGGGTAAATGCAAAGGGAGAAACCGGCGACTGGTGCAACTTAACCGAAGCCTTAATAAATTAAGGAACAAACCTAATGCCTTAAAACTTAAAACCAAACATCATGACCAAAAACCAAACGACGGAAGAAACATCCGCAAATGTAATTATACCCGAACCAAAAATGGTTTATCGCCAACTCTATGTAAAAGTATCCGAGGGAGAGGTCTATGCCTTTATCCCCGGAACCATAGTAGATATTTTCGTTAGGAAAAATCAAAACGTAAAGAAGGGTGATGTCCTGTGTTCTCTTCACGCCATGAAGATGGATAACAATATCTGTGCCCCAATAGAAGGTAAGATAAAATCCGTTAACATTAAGAAGGGACAAAATGTAAGTAAAAACGACATATTGATAGAAATATCCCCCTGCTGACATTATGAACAATCTACAAACGATTATAATCCTTGACCACGGCTCGCAATATACCCAACTCATAGCCCGAAAGGTAAGAGAGTTGAATGTATATTGTGAAATACACCCGTACAACCATCCTCCGCAGTTTAATGATAATATAGCCGGGGTTATATTGAGCGGAAGCCCGTTTAGCGTTAATGATCCCGAGTCTCCGAAGCCCGACCTGTGGTTTAAGGGGAAAATACCTGTGTTGGGCATCTGTTACGGGGCGCAATATATGGTCAGTGCCTTCGGGGGCAAGGTTCAACGCAGCGTTACAAGGGAATACGGACGGGCTATAATTACCTCCGCAGACAATACCTGCAAACTACTGCGGGGTATAACTATCGGTTCGCAGGTCTGGGCATCGCACGGCGACACTATAGAGTCCATGCCTGAGGGTTATAAGGTAATCTGCTCGACTTCAAGTGTTCGATATGCGGGTTATAAGATAGACGGCGAGGATACGTATGCCATCCAGTTCCATCCGGAGGTTCATCACAGCGTTGAAGGGAAAAAACTCTTGGAGAACTTTCTTGTACTTGTCTGCGGATGTCGTCAAAATTGGACTTCGGACAATTTCGTAACGACTGCCGTCCGGGATTTGAAGGTTAAGATTGGTACCGACCGAGTTGTACTTGGTTTAAGCGGGGGTGTGGATTCTTCTGTGGCGGCTATGCTGTTAAATTCTGCGATTGGGAGTAATCTTCATTGCATTTTTGTAGATAACGGCTTGTTACGAAAATATGAATACGAGTCCGTACTTTCATCTTACAGGGGTATGGGTTTGAATGTAAAGGGGGTTGATGCGAAACAAATGTTTTATACCGCCCTCCAAGGCATTACCGACCCCGAATCCAAACGTAAGGCAATCGGCAAAACGTTTATAGATGTTTTTGACTCGGAGGCATCACAAATCCAAGACGTTAAATGGCTTGCCCAAGGAACTATATACCCCGACGTGATAGAGAGTTGCAGTGTAAAAGGACCGAGCGCCACAATCAAATCGCATCATAATGTCGGCGGCTTACCCGACTATATGAAATTGCAGATTGTGGAACCTTTACGATTGCTTTTCAAGGATGAAGTACGACGTGTGGGAAAAGTATTAGGACTTAAAGACGAGTTACTTTTGCGTCATCCTTTCCCCGGACCGGGACTTGCTATCCGTATTTTGAGTGACGTAACCGAAGAAAAGGTTCGTATATTGCAGGAAGTAGATAACATATTTATTGAAGGCTTAAAGCGTGAAGGCTTATACAATAAGGTATGGCAAGCCGGGGCTATGCTTCTTCCCGTACAATCCGTCGGTGTTATGGGAGACGAGCGTACTTATGAAAACGTGGTGGCTTTGCGGGCAGTGGAATCGGTAGACGGAATGACGGCAGACTGGTCGCATTTACCATACGAATTTCTTGCGGAAGTATCCAATAACATCATAAATAATGTTCGGGGTGTCAATCGTGTATGTTATGACATCAGCAGCAAACCTCCCGCAACTATAGAATGGGAATAATTTGTTACTCGTTATAAAGAATAGGTTCAAGATACTTTAAGCGAAAAGGTTAACGGAATAATCTTAAATGCACACAAAGCAAAGATTGATATTGCTTTACCGTCAGGAATAATACATTGAAACTCATAGCAACGCAAGGTGAAGTAACTAAAAAGTTCGTAATAAAGAAATCGTAAGTATTTAACAACATAATGCTATTTTTTCTACGGTAATGGTGATTTCGTAATTTTTATTACTTTTGCCTCGTGAAAAAAATCTTACTTATACTGAAAATAATCGTATTTTTACTTGCAATATCAAGCGTTGCAACGGCTCAGGATACAGTTAATTTGATATATAATCCTTCTTTTGAAGAATATATTGCTTGTCCCGACAAGATAGAACCGTACGGAAAAATGAATCAAATTGTCGCTTGGTGGCAACCAACAGGCGGAAGTGCCGATTATTTCAATAAATGTGGCAACAAACAAACCTGTATTCCCAAAAACAAACTCGGAATACAAATGCCTCATAGTGGTGTTGGAATGGTAGGAATTTACGTTTCAAAAGATAACTGGCGAGAATATATTCAAACAGAATTAAAAGAAAAACTTGTAAAAGGTGAGCGGTATAGTCTTACTTTTTATGTTTCATTATCAGAGTATTCGGCAGGAGCAGTGGCTACTATAGGCGGCTTGCTTACCAATTTTCGTCTCGAAGATACAACACATGAAATACTTGCTATAAATGAACGAACAATGCACGATTTTAATGTAAAGGAAAAGCGTACATTATATTTCAAACCGCAGGTAGTAAATGCATTTGATAATCCTTTAACAGAGACGGTTGAATGGATAAAAATCAGCGGAGAATTTGAAGCAGAGGGCGGAGAACAATATCTAACAATAGGAAATTTTTATCCCGCAGAAAAGAGTAATGTTATAGAACCTGCAAATCTTACGTATCTTTTACCGGGTTCTTATTATTATATTGATGATGTTTCGCTTGTATGTACAACTTGCGGAAAGCCAAAACACATTCAAACCGCTGTAGCCGGCTCTCAACCGATAACAATAACCACAACAAAAGAACAAATTGAAGAAAAGAAAGATTATGAAGTAGGACAGGTTATTGTACTGGAAAATATATTTTTTGATTTTGACGAAAGTGTTCTTCTGCCTCAATCCTATATTGAATTAAAGCATTTAATAGAGATATTGAACAGATATTCCGATATGAAGATTGAACTTTGCGGGCATACCGATTCGTATGGGTCGGATATTTACAACCAATCCTTGTCGGAACGGAGAGCAAAGGCGGTTTATGATTATTTACTTGCAAATAAAATCAATCAAAATCGTTTAACTTACAAAGGTTATGGGGCAAAGAAACCTATTGATACAAATCTGACGGACGAAGGCAGAGCAAAAAACAGAAGAGTAGAATTTATAATTATTGAAATGTAAATGATGAACTATAAACAAACAACCGAATATCTATTCCGGAGATTACCGATGTTTCAACGAATCGGAGGGAGTGCATATAAAGCCGATTTAAGCAATACCGTAAATCTAATGAATGCACTTAATAATCCCCAAAACTCTTTTCGTAGTTTGCACGTTGCAGGGACAAACGGTAAAGGCTCAACTTCTCACCTGCTTGCTTCAATTTTGAGACAAAGAGGGCTGAATGTCGGATTGCACACTTCGCCTCATCTTGTGGATTTCAGAGAAAGGATACGAGTAAATGGCGTTATGTGTGAAGAGGATTTTGTGGTGGAGTTTGTGGATAGAAATAAGGATATAATAGAAAGGATTGAGCCTTCCTTTTTTGAACTTGCGGTTGCTATGGCGTTTAAGTATTTTGAACGGGAAAAGGTTGATATTGCCGTGATTGAAGTGGGGATGGGAGGACGTTTGGATTCAACCAATGTAATTACGCCTTTGCTGTCCGTGATTACAAATATCGGGTTTGACCACACGCAGTTTCTCGGTACTACTTTACAACGGATTGCAACGGAAAAGGCGGGTATCATAAAGCCCAATATCCCCGTGATAATAGGTCAAAGTCAGCAGGAAACAAAACAGATTTTTATTGATAAAACTTCAAAAGATACTCCAATAATCTTTGCCGACGAGGCATTGAACGTGAAAAATATACGAAGCAACGGGAAATTGATACTTGACATTTATTCTTCGGGGGAATTAAAATATAAAGATATTTCATTGCCCCTTTGCGGTGATTATCAGCAGAAAAACATTGTTACCGTGATTGCTGCCGTAGAGGAATTGAACCGACAGGGCTTCGGCATAACCGAAGAGGATTTACGTTTGGGCATAATGAATCTGCAAACCAATGCACCTCTTTACGGGCGCTGGCAGATACTCAACGGCTGTCCTATGACAATCTGTGATACGGGTCATAATGAAGACGGATTGCGTTGGGTTATCAATCAGTTAAACAGGTTGCCGCACGATACGCTTCGGATTGTTTTCGGAGTGGTTAATGACAAGGATCTTTCGCACATATTTCCGCTTCTGCCGCCTGAGGCTCATTATTATCTTTGCAAGGCTGACATTCCGAGAGGTTTGGACGTGAATACATTGCATCGGCAATTTAAGGACACGAATCGGTTTTTGCATTATACCTCTTTTCCCTCTGTTTCTGCGGCTTACGATGCGGCGGCGGCGGACGCAACGGACAGGGATGTAATTTTTATCGGGGGTTCCACATTCACGGTTGCTGCCGTTATGGAGGCGATTTTTGGAGGAGGAGACAGAACTTCTGGGGGAAGAGACAGAACTTTTGGGGGAAGAGACAGAACTTCTGGGGGAAGAGACAAAAATTCTGGGGGAAGAGACAGAACTTCTGGGGGAAGAGACAGAACTTCTGGGGGAAGAGACAAAAATTCTGGGGGAAGAGACAAAAATTCTGGGGGAAGAGACAAAAATTAAAAATTAAGAAATGATGAAAAGAATTATACTTATAGTCTTAAAATCTATTGCGGTATTGCTTTTGCTGTATCTTTTTCTTGACCCGGTGCGGCAAACAAAAAAGAGACGGACGGAAAAGCCTGTTGTGGTAATTGCCCATGATAATTCGGCGTCCGTAACGGAACCTTCGCCGCAATATAAGCAAAAATTGAAGGAACTTTCCGCTTCATTGAGCAAGGATTACGACTTACAATACGTTGTTTTCGGCAGCAAAACACAACGGACAAATGCCGAAGAGTTCGTAACCAAACTTAATTTTAAGGATTTTGCAACCGACATCGCACAAACCTTAAACAACATCTATGAGACTTCAAATCGGAATTTTGCGGCAGCCGTTTTATTGTCCGACGGCATAGTTAATATGGGGGAAAATCCGCTTAACACCTGTGAAAAACTACATTTCCCCGTAATAACTGTTGCTCTGGGGGATACCACTCACCGAAAAGACCTGTTTTTCACGGACATAAGGTACAACCGTATTGTTTATAAGGATAATTCTTTCCCTTTGGAAATGGTTATCGGAGCCACGAATGCAAAGGGGAATCACTCGGTTATAAGTGTGAAAAATGAAAACAATGCAATAATATTCCGCAAGGATTTTTCCATAGACCAAAATGATTTTTCCCTTCCCGTATCTCTTGTAACCAATGCCGAAAAGTCCGGTATCCAACGCTTCACGCTGGAGATACAAACCGTAGAAGGAGAGAAAAATATTGTGAATAATCGGCGAGAGATTTTTGTTGAGGTTTTGGATTCCAAAGAGAAAATACTGCTACTTGCGGCTTCTCCCCACCCGGACATAGCGGCAATAAGGCGAAGTTTGGAATTAAATCGCAATTATGAAGTTTCTGCCGCAGAAATCAAAGACTTACCCGCCGATTTTCTGTCTTATAGCCTGATAATTTTGCATCAACTGCCGTCAAATACGGACAACTTCAATAAAATCCGCAAAATGCAGGAACAAAACATACCTCTACTTTTTGTACTTGGTTCTCAAACCAACCTATCTCTGTTTAACAGTTTAGCAACCGGTATTTCCGTAACGGGAAATTCGGTGAATACAAATCAGTCCGTAGCCCTGTATAATACGGATTTTTCTTTGTTTTCACCGAGCAAGGCAACGGAAAATCTTTTATTTAGAATGCCACCGTTAATTTGTCCAAGTGTTAAAATTGTTGCACCGCCTTCGGCTTCTGTTCTTGCATATCAAAAAATAGGCAACGTAAATACAAACTATCCTTTAATTGCTTTCTACAACTCTTCCTCCGGAAAAACAGGGCTTATTGCAGGAGAAAATATATGGAAATGGCGATTACAGAACTATGCTCTTAATCAAACACATGCCGAAATTGATGAAATACTGCAGAAGAGTGTTAAGTTGGTTGCCAATAAGATAGACAAAAGCCGATTCCGCATTATAGCCGAACAGATTTACAATGAGAATCAGCCGATTGTTATGGAAGCGGAGGTTTATGACGAGAACTATGAATTAAACAACAATGCCGAAGTGTCCATTGAAATAAGAGACAGCCACAACAAAGCATTCCGTTACACCTTTGGCAAAACAGACAATGCTTATCGGTTGAACATCGGACAACTGCAAGCAGGGAAGTATCAATATGCTGCAACAACCGTTTCAGGCGGTAAAAACCTGACAGTAAAGGGCAGTTTTGTGGTTAGTGAAGAGAATTTGGAGAATTTGAATCTTACGGCAGACCATTCATTGCTTTATAACATATCAGCCAAAACATCAGGTAGATTGTTTTATCCTTCAAATATGCAGGCAATAACAGATTACATTAAAAACAATGAGCATATTAAACCCGTTATTTATGAATCTACAGAAACAAAACGCCTGATAAGTGAATGGTGGTACTGGTTAATTATCCTGCTGTTACTTTCTGTCGAATGGGGATTAAGAAAATACTGGGGCAATCAATAATTTATTACACTAAAATAAAAAGAAAATGAACGAAAACAACAATATAACAGAGCGTTTCATAAGTATAGAACGGGTTATTGCTTCTAAAAACAGGTATCTGCTCAAAATAATACCCCGTCCTCTTATGAAAGCCTTCAAGAAACTTATTCACCTGAACGAAATCAATGCTATAATTTACAAATATCGCAATATATCGGGTACCGACTTTGCAACAAAACTCGTAGAGGAGGAATTCAAAGTACGGGTTATAGTAGAAAACATTGAGAATATGCCTTTGGAGGGGCGACATCTCATCATATCCAATCATCCGCTTGGAGGAATGGACGGGTTGGTGCTTACAAGCGAAGTCGGGAAGATAAGAAGCGACCTTTACTTCCCTGTAAATGATATTCTTTGTACTTTACCGCAGTTCAAAGGCGTTTTCATTCCCATAAATAAATACGGACGCAACACGAATAATCATCAAATACTCAATGATGCCTTTTCGTCTGATAGTAATATGATTTTCTTCCCTGCCGGTATGGTTTCACGGCGGTTTAAGCACGGAATAATAAAAGATTTGGAATGGAAACACACCTTTATTAAGAAAAGCATTGAGTATAAACGGGATATAATTCCTGTTTATACCGATGCCTGCAACACGAATTTCTTTTACCGCTTTGCTAAATTGCGAAAATCGCTCGGTATTCGGTTCAATATAGAATTGATACTGCTTCCGCGTGAAATGTTTCTTCAAAGGAATAAAACTATTCGCTTAATATTTGGGAAACCAATTCCTTATACAACTTTTGATAATAGCCTTTCAACAAAACAATGGGCTGAAAAAGTAAGAAATTATGTTTATTCCCTCAAAGAAGATTCTCAATCAGAATTTCTAAACAGTTAAAATATATCACTGTTTTACAATAACTCTATTATAAAAAAAAACAAAAGCCCGTTTTTATTTGAACGGGCTTTTGTTTTTTTTAGACTTAACAGACAAAAGTGAGGTTATTACCCTTCTTAAACCCTTGTCAAATAAGCGTTAATGACCTTTTTGTCCCTTACTATACCCCATTGATTGAAGGAAATTATAAACAATTCTTTTGTCTATTTAATTAATATTGTAAAAATCAATACTTGCAGTCGGTTTAGGGTTCTATGTTAAATATCTTCTTGCTATTGATATTTGGAGATATTGGTACATTTGCATTAAATATGGAAACAATTTGAAGATACCTCGCAAACTATAACTGACTATGCCTTTGATTAGAACCCCATTTTGTTATAAAAAATTATGCTTTCCTGATAATCCGGCAAAGTTTCTTTTCTAAAAAACATATTCTTGATACAATAATTTTTTACCTAATTTCATTACTCCTGAAATTTGATTATAGATTCCTGTAATTTGATTATAGAACGCTAGAATTTGATTACAGATTTCTATAATCAAATTACAGAACGCTAGAATTTGATTTCAGAATTCTATAATTTGATTTCAGCACGCTAGAACTTGATTATAATTTTCGTATAATCAAATCATATGTTTCTAAAATTAAATTATACATTACTATTACAAAATTACAGTTTTTTTATAACCAAATTTTAATTTGAGAAAACAAAAAAATACAAAACCAAAAGCAAATAAACTACAAGCATAACAAAATAAAAATAAACCAATTCAAAGAAAAATTGTACCTTTGCAGCGTTTTAGCAACGTAATTTATGAACAGACTGTACCATAAAATGCTTCAAGTAATTGATAATCTGATGTCCAAGCGATACATCAGCCCTTGGGTTATTGTCATAATTGATGCCGTGATTGTGATTGTTGCAATACTCGCTTCGGGAATAATCATCAACATAAAGGAACAATGGTTTCATTTCCCTTTTGACAACTATTCGGTTCGTTTTATAGTATTAACTATCGTTGTAACTACCTCTGTGTTAGGCATAATGAAGATACATCGCAGTATTATCCGCTATTCAACCTTTTCGGATATGATGCGTTTAATGTTTGCTTTGTTTCTGGTTGCCGTAGTGTTGCTGGCGATAAACGAAACTTACAAACAACTGTTTTCAACTAACTTTAAGGATTTTTTTCCAAAGCAGTTGGTGATTATAAACTTTTTTGTAACCTATATTATGCTGATTCTGTTTCGTATGTTCGTGCGATGGCTCTTTGAAAAGGCTTACAAATCAAGTATAAACATTGAATTGAATACACAGGTGTTGATTTTCGGAGCGGGAAGAACGGGTACGGCAACGGCAAATATGCTCAAGAGTGCGTCAAGAAAGTATTATATCAAAGGCTTCGTTGATGATGACTCCAACCTTGCAGGCAAAACGATTATGGGATACAAAATTTGGAGCAGCGAAAAGATGGATAACCTGTTACGAAACAAAGATATAGACAGCGTAATCATTGCCACAAACCGCATAAACCTTAAAAGGAAGAACGAAATCTTTGATTTGTGTTATCAAAATCGTATTAAAGTCCTGTCTGTGCCTCATATACGGACGTGGAACGAAGGGAAATTGCAGGAAAATCAAATAAAAGAAATACAGATTGAGGAACTGTTGGGACGCAAAGAAATAAAACCAAATCAACCCTTGATAGAAAGGGAATTAGGTGGTAAAAAGATACTCGTAACAGGGGCTGCCGGTTCAATAGGAAGTGAAATTGTGCGTCAGTTAGTTCGTTATAACCCTGTTATAATCCTGTTAGACCAAGCCGAAACGCCATTGTTTGATATTGAAAACGAGTTAAATGACCATTTTCCTCAAATAAAAAAGCATACGGTAATTGCTTCCATCTGCGACAAACACTATTTGGAAACCATAATATCAAAATACCGACCTGATATTGTGTTCCATGCCGCTGCTTATAAGCACGTTCCAATGATGGAAACTTCACCCTACGAGGCTGCAATGGTGAATGTGATTGGTACAAAGAACATTGCCGACCTTGCATTGCAATATGGCGTGAGCAAATTCGTAATGGTATCAACCGATAAAGCCGTTAATCCGACTAATGTTATGGGTGCAACAAAGCGTTATGCGGAAATATACATACAACATCTCAACAATAAGGAGCAAAACTGCAGTACCAAATTCATAACCACGCGTTTTGGGAACGTATTAGGCTCAAACGGTTCGGTTATACCCCGTTTCCGTCAGTTGATTCGGGAAGGTAAGCCGCTAACCGTAACTCATCCCGAAATAACCCGCTATTTTATGACCATACCCGAAGCAAGCCGTTTGGTATTAGAGGCTGCCACTATGGGCAAAGGCGGAGAGATATTCATCTTTGATATGGGAGAGCCTGTTAAAATAAAGACTCTTGCCGAGCGAATGCTGAAACTCTCCAACATAGAGGCAAAAGAGGGTGATAATATAGTATATACGGGCTTGCGAGAGGGCGAAAAACTTTACGAAGAGTTGCTTACAACAAAAGAAAACAGCCTTCCAACCTATCACAAAAAGATTTTCATATCACAAACCGAAGAAACAAATTCGCAGGAGGTTGAAACAGCCATAGAAAACCTTAAAACACTCCTGCAAACCAATGCTTCAATAGAACAGAAAGAAGAAGCAATAGTGCGGAATATCAAATTGTTAGTACGAACCTTCAAAAGCAATAACAGTCGCTTTGAAAAATTAGACCAAAACAAAGATGCAGAACAATAAAACAAAAAAACTGCTTGTCGTTTCAGGCGGTCGTTCCATTCATACTTACAATCTGATACGCCTTGTCGGAGATTATTTTGCCGAAGTGATGCTGCTGACCGATTATGATAACGAAAACTATCCTGAAATAAAGAAATATATTGTTGAATTTTCGTTCCATAATCCCATAAAGATATTTCAATCCATTAAAATCGCAAAACGCTGTTTCAAAACTTATAAACCTGATTTTGTTATCTGTTATCAGGTTGATACTGCTGCGTTTATGACCATGTTTTGCAAGCCCAAACGTATTCCTTCGCTTGTTATGGCGATGGGAAGCGATATTCTGCTAAATCAATATAAAGGCTTGCCGTACCGAATGTTAATCAAATATGTTTTAAACAAAGCCACGTATCACAATACGGGTGCTTTGCACGTGGCAAACGAAATGAAACGACTTGCAACCAAAGAGATAGAAGTTGTAGTTGCCAATTTGGGTTACGAATCCGCCATTTCGCCGCAACCAAAGCAAAACATAGTTTATTCAAACAGACTTCATAAGCCATTATATCAAATTCCGTTGATACTGAAAGCCTTTGCAAAATTCTACAATGAACATAAAGACTGGCGATTGGTGGTGGCAGGGAGCGGAAATGAAGAAAAACTTAAACAGTTAGCCCAATCGCTCGGTATAGAACAGGCAGTGGAATTTCCGGGATGGCTTGACAGAGAAGCCAATAACCGTTTCTATGCCATATCTCGCCTTTGGGTGTCCATACCTTTAAGTGATTGTACGCCAATATCCTTAATGGAGGCGATGGCAGGAGGTTGTATTCCCGTAGTATCGGATTTGCCAACGATGAGAGAATGGATTGAGGACGGGGAAACGGGTATTATTGCCACAGACCTTAACAGCAATTTTCTTGAACGGGCTTTGCATTTGGATTATGACCATTTGCTTGCTGCCAATCTTGACCTTATGCGTACCAAAGGTTCAAAAGAGGCTAACAGAACAAAGTTTTACGAAATTTTTGACAAAGAATTCTACCCATGATTAAAATAGCACATATATCAACCGTCCATCGCAGAGAAGATATTCGCATATTTGAAAAAGAATGTTGCTCTTTGGCAACAGCCAATTACCAAGTAAATCTTATAGTTGCAGATGGGAAAGGAGATGAAACAAAGAATAACGTATCTATTTACGACATCGGCAAGTTTAATGGAAGGTTTAGGCGGTTGCTTCATTCTGCTTCAAGGGCATACATTAAGGCTTTGGAGTTGAATTGTGATATTTACCATTGCCATGATCCCGAACTGTTGCCGTGCTGTTTGAAACTGAAACGCCGAAACAAACATATAATCTTTGATAGTCATGAAGATATTTACGCCAACATAAATGAAAAACATTACATACCTGCTTTCATAAAACCATTAGTAAGTTTCATTCTGTCCATTTATCAGTCTTATGTTCTCAAACGTATAGACGGTGTGATTTCTGTAACGCCTCATATTTGTCAAAGACTGAAAAAATATAACAAAAATACCGTAATGGTAACCAATTATCCCATAATAAAGTCGGCAAACATTCCAAAACAATCAACAAACAGAACTTTAGTTTTTGCAGGAGGAATAACGTATCAATGGAGACATGATATTCTTTTAGATGCTTTGTCGTTTTGTGAAGGAGTAACCTACAATCTTTGCGGCAGTGCTTACGAAGACTGTTTGGAAATGTTAAAACAACATAAGAACTGGAATAAAGTAAATTTCTTTGGGGTTTTACCGAAAAACAAGGTAGAAGAATTGATGAGTAAGTCTTCAATCGGTATTGCTATTTTGATGTATGGTAAAAATGTAGGAGGTAAAAACGGTACTCTTGGTAACACTAAACTTTTTGAATATATGGAAGCATCATTGCCTTTCATTTGTACGGATTTTGTTTTGTGGAAAGAAATTGTGCAAAAGTATGAATGTGGAATCTGTGTCAATCCTTTGGATGTACAGGGTATAGCAAAGGCTATTCAATATCTTATTGACAATCCGCAAATAGCAAAAGAAATGGGTGAAAACGGACGAAAAGCAGTTGAGAAAGAGTATAACTGGCAATCACAGGAGCGTATTCTATTAGATTTCTACAATAAAATATGTGGCTTAATGGACAAAAGTGAGGCTACTACTCCTTCATAATCCATTGCCAAATAAATTTTCCAAATAAGAAACCGCCCGTTCAAGTTAATGAACGGGCGGTTTCTTAAAATACTCTTTATTTTCTATAAATCATCACCGCTTGCTTTGTTATACCTATTATCATAGTACATTATAATAGAATATTTTCCATAATGTTCATCAATCGTAAACCAAACTAATTTATTAAACATCTTTTCAGATATATATGGAATTAAATCCATCTCCATTTTTGATTTCATTTCTTCTGTTGGATTGGCAATTTCTGCTTCGGTGTATTTTGTTAAAAGGACAGACCTGAATTCTTCAACCATAGCAGCACTATCAACTGCAGGTTTTTGATAAAAAGCGGCTTGATACTGCTTGTGATGAACTAACATTTCATAAGATATATCCTCTTTATCCGACAAAGTTTGATCTTCTGATAACGACATATAATTTTCATTATTCTCAAACTGTTTGCAGAGAGTATTAAACCTGATTTTAATTTGCCCCTCATCTGTACTTTTTGCATCAAAAACTGCAATCCTATACACCTTATTATTATTGGTTGCAACATGGATGTTTACATCTCTTCCGTTAAATTCTCCGACCAAAACATCCTTATCAAGGGTACTTGAAGTATAGCCTTTGGCTTTCAATTTTTGTATCATTTCAGCCTTTGTTCCGTCAACGGGAATGCCAAGAAATTTGGTTACATCCTTTTGCCCATACAATGCTATTGAAACTATGAGCAACACTGCTGTTAAAACTGTTTTTTTCATCTTATTTTATGTATTTATTCATTTTAATTATTTTAATAATGCATCAGTAATTGGCAAAACAACCCTGTTTTCTCTTTCTCCTGACCATTGAACCTGCCACGTTTTCCCATTTATTTGGTCAAGCAAAATAAGATTATAGATATTTTCCGTAGAATAAAGGGTGAATCTGCCATCTTTTTCTTCATCCGCACCGACAAGTTTATCAGCGTTCAAAGGCGTTTCAAAACGTGAGCCATCATTGCTTACAGTAAATTGAACCTGCCACATAAGTCCGTTTCTGGTGTTTAATTTAATGAAAGTCCAAATATTTTTTGTAGGAAAAAGTTTGTAAACAGGCTCAAAGTCTGTTGGCGTTTCAGCGTGATTGCAAGCACCAATTCCAAAAACAAAAACCGCTATTGCAGCCAAAAGAAAAAGCCTTGTTCTTTTCGTTTTGTAAATCATAAATTTTCTCATTTGATAAAAAATTAAGGTTTATATTAAAATGTTTAATTTTTCTGTGTTTATAATCATTGTTGAAGGGAAGATAATGTTTTTCAATCGGTTAAAAACCATCGTTACAACCTCGCCAACCTTTGTTTTAAGAGTCAAAACTTTGGTTGCAAGAATGGAAACAATATAAAAATGTCCTCTAAAAAGATTTTTTAGAAGGTTAAATTTGGTTGTGATAAATAAGAAAATGGTATTTTGCAGAATAAAATTTGTTGCTTGCCGACAAACGCCATAAAACACACTCGTAAAAAGCGTTACAAC
>JAISTG010000015.1 GCA_031272705.1 Bacteroidales bacterium
CAACAATGCGTCTAACTGTCGTGTGGCTAATCGTAACAACAATACGCCCGACAATCGCAACAACAACATAGGCTTCCGTTTGGCTTGCAGCACAAAACAAAGGATTGATTTTGAACAGAAGTTTGTTACTTCCTCATACAGAGGCAAAACAACTTATTACTTTATCCGATTAGTAGCAAAGGTCAAACAGCGAATAAAGTGCGTGTCTTACTCACGATGATGTTTGCGTTTAATATAAACGAAAGGTACGCAAAGAAAAGTCTGTTCATTGATTTGAATGGGCTTTTATTTTGTTCATTAAGCCAAAATTTAAGAGGCGTTTTCGTTTAATAAGTTTTCAAAATCTTCCATCGTTAAGGCATTTTCAAGCCGAAAATCACCCGATTTAGTGCGACAAAGAGCCGCAAGATATGCCCCGCTGCCCAGAGCCGTACCAAAATCTCTTGCTATTGCCCGTATGTACGTACCTTTGCTGCAAACGATACGAAAATCTACTTGCGGTAAATTGATTTTGGTTATTTCAAATTCGGCAATGGTTATTTTTTTAGGCTTTAAAGCAACTTCGTTCTCCGCTCTGGCAAGGGAGTACGCACGCTTTCCGTCAATTTTGACTGCCGAAAAAATGGGTGGAATCTGTTCCTGTTCGCCGGTCATTTCTTTGGCAATACGATAAATAGTTTCTTCGGTAATATGTTCCAACGGATAGGTTTGGTCAATAGGCTTTTCTCGGTCGTAACTCGCCGTTGTTGCACCGAGAATAAATGTTCCCGTGTATTCTTTTTCAGATATTTGGAAGGACTCTATGCGTTTTGTATATTTTCCAACGCAAATCACCAACAATCCCGTAGCCAAAGGGTCAAGCGTACCTGCATGCCCGATTTTCAATTTCTTAATATGGTAATGTTTGCCGATAAGATATTTTAACCTTTTCACAACCTGAAAAGATGTCCATGTGTAAGGTTTATTTATAAGAATTATATCGCCTTCAATATTCATCAAGTTATGCAACGCTTAAATTAACGCCCGCAAACATCAGTATAACAATTACAATTCCAACTGCAATACGATAATATCCAAAGGCTTTGAAACCATATTTTGTTAAAAACGCAATGAAAAACTTTATAGCAGCAACAGCCACTAAAAAAGCAACAACATTTCCAATGATAAGTGCCGTTAAATTATTCATTATGATTTGGCTTCCACCTTCTGCGGTTAATACTTTGAACAATTTATAACCTGAAGCGGCAAGCATAGTAGGTACTGCGAGAAAAAAGGAAAATTCAGCGGCTGTTTTGCGAGTCAGTTTCTGTGCCATACCGCCAACAATAGTTGCCATTGAACGACTGACCCCGGGTATCATTGCTACACATTGAGCCAAGCCGATTAGAAAACTTTTTTTGCAGGTAACCGTCTGGTCTTTCGCCGCATTATTAAACCATTTATCCACAAATAACATAAATACTCCACCAACTACAAGCATTATTGCCACAACCCAAACATTTTCCAAAGCAGCATCTATGTAATCTCCTGCCAATAAACCGATAATTGCAGCAGGTAGAAAAGCAATAAATAACTTCCAATAAAAAGCAATAGATTGAATAAAACGCTTGAAATAAATAACCAAAACAGACAATATCGCTCCGAATTGAATACAAACAGTAAATAATTTCACGAACTCATCACTTTTCACTCCCAAAACACCTTCCGTAATTATCATGTGTCCCGTTGAAGACACAGGAAGAAACTCCGTCAAACCTTCAACGACAGCAATAATTATTGTTTCTAATAAAGTCATTTTTATTTTTATTCTTCGTTTTTCTTTGTCTTTTTCAAGATGGCGTAAATTTCCACAATGAAGCCTGCAACTATCAACACTGGAGAAAGAACCATACGCCTGAAATTAAATAAATCGTAATTGAATACGTTTGGATCTTTGCTTCCGCCACCTGCCAGCAATATGTAGCCAATGATAATTAACCCCACGCCTATCAGCATCCAGATGTAATTCTCTCGTTCAAAGGCAAAGCCAAATTTAGGCTTAGTGGTACCGATTGTGGAATTTGTTTTCTTTGTGTTATTCTTTTTGTTCATATAATTATTACATTTCAGTTATATTTCAGGCAGCAAAAGTAATATTTTTATTTCAATTATTAATTATCATTAGCAAAAAAATAATCCGCCATCATTACATTAGGGAAATGTATGGTAAAGAAAAGAGTAGAGGAGTCTATGCTTGCTAACTTTCTATTAACTCTGTTGCATTATTGATTGCCGCCTGTGTAATATGATCATTGGATAGCATTTTGGCTATTTCTTCTACTCTTTCATTCGGATTCAACTGTTTGATTTTGGAAATAGTTATTTCGGAAATTTCTTCCTTAAATACTTTATAATGCGTTACGGCTTTTGCTGCCATTTGCGGAAGATGCGTAATGACTATCAACTGATGATTTTTCGCCATCTGCCTAATTATATTACCGACCTTTGCTGCAATATCGCCCGAAACACCATTATCTATTTCGTCTAAAATAATTGTCGGCATTTGCGATTGACGTGCCAGTACCGCCTTTAAAGCTAACATCAAACGCGAAAGTTCTCCACCGGAAACAACCTTTGACAATGGTTTTAACTCACTGCCCTTGTTCGCCGAAAACAGAAAATCTATGTCATCAACACCTGTGATGGAAAAATGCTCATTGTCTGTTGTGATTTCAATTTGTAACATTGCATTTGCCATTCCCATATCACAGAGCAGCGGCAATACCTCTCGCTGAATAATTTGTGCTGCGGCTTTTCGTTCCTCAGTCAATTTCTTTGCAGCATTGGTAAGTTGAGAAAAAACTATAGCATTTTCATTTTTCTTCTCTTCTATTTGAAATGCCAAATCTTCATTGGACAAAAATTTATCTGATAAATTTTTTTGAATATCTAACAATTCTTTTATTGAATGAACATTATGTTTTTTCAGCAGACGGAAAATTAAATCCAAACGTTCGTTTGCATTGTCCAATGTTTGCTGATTAAAATTCACATTTTCATTAAAATTGGTAAGGTCTGCTTCTATATCTTTCAGTTCAACAAAAGAGGAATCCAATCGTTGCAAAATATCTTTTAACTGAGGATTCAAAAATGAAACTTTGGATATATTAGATTTCATTTGAGAAAGATATGAAAGCACACTTGGCATATCGTCATTCTGAAGTAAATTCAGCGATTGCACAACTTGCGATTTAATTTCCTCACTGTTTGCCATAAATTCTACTTCTTCCTCTAGCGTTTCCTTTTCTCCGTCTTGCAGAGCCGCATTGTCCAATTCTTCAACAAGATATTGAAAATACGACTGCTCATTTTGAAATTCATTATGCTTTTGTTCTAATTCGGTTATCTCCTTTTGCAGGTTTTTCCACTGATGATACAAAGCCTTATAATCATATAATACTTTCAAATCATCAAGGTAATTATCTACGATAGACATTTGAAACTCGCTTCCCTTGAGTGTAATTGTTGTGTTCTGAGAATGAATATCCATCAGATTATCTCCAATTATCTTCATCACTGAAAGTGATACGGGCGTATCATTTACAAATGCTCTGCTCTTTCCATTCGGAGAAATTTCCCTGCGAAAAATTGAATGCTCATCAAAATCCAAATCATTTTTCACGAAAAGCGTTTTAAGTTTATCATCAATGGAAAATTCGGCTTCAACAACGCATCTTTTTTCCTTATCTTGCAGAATGGAAGTATCGGCTCTCTGTCCCAGCACCAGACCTAATGCTCCCAGCATAATGGATTTCCCTGCTCCGGTCTCACCGGTAACGGCGATAAAACCCTGTGGAAAATCCATTTCCATCCTGTTTATTAAAGCGTAATTCTGTATTTTTAATGTCCGCAGCATAATTTATGTTGTTTAACGGCTGCAAAGATACATTTTTTCTGTGAATTTCGGCTTAATGGACAAAATTTAGATAAAATGTAGTTAAGATAAAATAAATTTTGCCAAAAGTTTTTTATTAAAATAAAAATACTTTTTTGCACCCACCGACAGACAAATTGTTACTCAAGATTGATATTTGTCAGCCGTAATAGTTATAAAAGATGATATATTTCTTATTGAAAAATTACATTCTAATCGCCGATATATCAAATGGTAGATTTTTATCAATTTTTTAAGAATTTATTATCGGTAAAAAATTTCCGTAACCTTAAAAAGTACAAATTATTTTTGAAATACCAACACTGCCCAATCATTTTTCGTTCTCATCTCCTTAAATTTCAAGTTGTAGTATTTAGATTTCGCAATCAAAACATCTGAATCCGCCTCAAAAAAACCACTCATTATTAGTTTCCCACTAGATTTTAGACTTTGAGCATAAGACGCAAAATTTTTAAGTAGCGTATTACGATTTATATTCACTAAAAAAACATCAAAAAACTCAGGCTCAGGCTTGTAATCATCTAACAAAAGTACCTCGATATCAACATTATTTTGTTCCGCATTACGTATTGAAGTCTCCACCGCACGACAATCATTATCCACAGCAACCACCGAGCCGAACCCAAGTTTCTTTGCCAAAATCGCAAGTACAGCCGTGCCACAACCCATATCCATAAGTTTTTTCTCAGCAGGTAATTTCTCCTCCACAAGCAGCGTTATCATCAATGCAGTAGTGGGATGATGAGCCGTACCAAACGACATATTAGCTTCAATCTCAATATCGTACCGAACATTTTCTGCCCGCTCCTTAAACGGAGGACGGATACAGCAAACATCATCAAAAATCACAGATTCATAATTGCTTTCCCACAGAACATTCCAATTTTGCTGCGGAACGGTTGCTATTTCAAAGTCAATTGCCGAAACATTTTGCGGATAAACTTCACAAAAATTTTTCAACGTTGCATCAAAATCTTCTCGTACAAAATTTGCTTCGGTGACATATCCCTTAAAATCCGCTTCTTCATCCACAAAACTTTCAAAACCAACAGATAACAATTCCTCTTTTAATAAATCTATTATCCAATCTTCCCCATCTTTATCTTTTTGATGCAGGTGAAAAGAAATTTCCAAATAATTCATCCCTTAAAACGATTGGGCAATTGTAACAAAATCATTCGCCTTTAAGGAAGCCCCACCTATCAAACCGCCATCCACATCAGGCATAGCAAAAAGATCCTTTGCATTTTTTGCGGTACAACTTCCCCCGTAAAGAATCCGTATTTCATTTGCCGTTTCCGCACCATACTTCTCCAACACTAAACCTCGGATAAAGGAATGAATCTCTTGAGCCTGAAATGTACTGGCTGTTCGCCCTGTTCCAATAGCCCACACAGGCTCGTACGCAATAACAATTTGTTGCATCTGACCTTCCGTTAAATGAAACAATCCTTCACTTACCTGCTTCTTTATTACCGAAAAATGTTGCCCGTTTTCCCTTTCCTCCAGTACTTCTCCAACGCAAACTATCGGTTTTACATCATTTTCCAGAAGACGATTAACTTTTTCGGCAACATCTTTATTACTTTCAAAGAAGAGTTTTCGTCTCTCGCTATGCCCAACAATGCAATAATCCACACACATCGCAGACAGCATAGATGCTGAAATTTCGCCCGTATATGCTCCGTTGTTGAAGATAGATACATTCTGTGCCCCCAGAAAATATCCATTTGTCTCCGCCTCATAATCCGCAATCATCAAATAAGGAAAAGGAGGACAGATAACCACATCTACATCTTTGCGATGATGTTGATTTAATTCCTTAACAATGTTTGCAATCAATTCATCTGCCTGCTGGAAATCCAAATTCATTTTCCAGTTTCCTGCTACAATTTTTCGTCTCATTTGTAATTTATTTATTTATATCTTAAAAGAATTATTATTGAGGTGCAAAAGTAATATATTTTATTATAGAGAATACGTTAAACATAATTTTGTCCATTAAACCTATAATCAAAAATCGGTATTTACTTTATCAAGCCTAAAATTCGGCGAGCCTCACTCGGTGTTGCTATTTCTCTGCCTAATTCTTTCGCCATGCGGACTACCTTTGCCACAAGTTCGCCATTGCTTTTGGCAAGCACGCCTTTGGACAGATAAACGTTGTCTTCAAAGCCCACTCTCACGTGTCCGCCGTCAATAATTGCGAGAGCAGCCAAAGGAAATTCGTAACGACCAACGCCGGCAACGGTATAAGTAGCATCGGAAGGGATAGAGCCGCGTAGAAATACGAAATCACGTATCTCGCCGCCTATTCCGCCATTCACACCCATCACAAAATCAAAGTGCATCGGCTTCACGATATGTCCTTTCTTGTGAAGACGCAACGCCATTTCAATCATGGATTTGTCGAAAACCTCTAACTCAGGTTTGATACCGCGTTCTATCATTCTGTCTCCAAAGTATTTGATGGTGTTTTCGGTATTTGTAAACACGTCATCGCCTCCGAAATTGCACGTACCGCAATCCAAGGTAGCCATTTCGGGACTTAATTCGGTAGGTTGCAGCCTCTCATCGTCAGTCATTCCTACCGCTCCGCCCGTAGAAGGTTGTATGATAACCTCAGGGCATTCCCGTTTTATGGCATCAATAATCACACGAAAGCGTTCCTTATCCTGCGTTGGCGTTCCGTCATCATAACGCACGTGAAGATGGATTATACTTGCACCGGCTTCGCAAGCCGATTTTGCTTCTCGCACACACTCTTCCACCGTATAGGGTACTGCCGGATTGTGTTCCTTTAATACTTCCGCACCGCAAATAGCTGCGGTAATAATCAGTTTTTCCATTATGTTTTTATTTTATTTTATTATACTAAAACTTGAATTTGAGGTTGCAAAGGTACAAATTATTTTCAATAAAACAAGGCTTCGTTACAACAAAACACCAAAATAAAAAAATAGTCCGTCCCCAAAAGGAACAGACTATCAAAAATTAAATATTATGAAAAAATTATTTAGCCAACTTATAAGTATCCATCGCTATAACAAGTTCCTCATCGGTTGTTACCGAAAGGATTTTTACGCGGGATTCCGGTTGGGATATGATGCCGTCTTTGCCTGCAAGGGCTTCATTCCGAGCCTTATCCAATTTTGCTCCTATGAACTCTAAACCATTGCAAATGGCTTCTCGTTGTAACCATGCGTTCTCTCCGATGCCGCCGGTGAAGAGTATAATATCCACGCCGCCCATTACGGCAGCATAAGCCCCGATATACTCTTTGACGCGATAAGCAAACATATCAAAGGCATAGGTTTCCCGTTCTTTGCCTGCCTGTTTGCCTGCGATTATATCCCGCATATCTACCACTCCACCCGTGATAGCAGCGAGTCCGCATCGTTTATTGATGAAGTTATTCATATCTTTGATGCTCATATTTTCCTTTTCGGCAATGTAGAGCAGGACTCCGAGGTCAAGGTTTCCGCATCGGCTACCCATTATCAGTCCTTCCACAGGCGTAAAACCCATAGACGTATCTACGCTTTGCCCGTTTTTCACTGCACATACGGACGCTCCGGAACCCAGATGGCAACTAATGATTTTGCTGTTATTTATATCTATTCCGGCAATTTGAGCAGCCTTTGGTGCTACAAAGCGATGTGAAGTGCCGTGGAAACCGTATCGGCGAACCTTATCGTTCAAATAATATTCGTAAGGTATGGCATAAAGATAGGCTTCGGGCGGCATAGTTTGATGGAACGATGTATCAAAAACGGCTATTTGAGGGATTGTCGGCAGCAGTTCCGCCATTGCTTCAATACCCATAAGGTTTGCGGGGTTGTGAAGGGGAGCCAGTGCAAAGAGTTCCCGTATCAATTCCTTTTCTTTCGCACCCACGACAACCGATTCCTTAAACACTTCGCCGCCATGAGCAACGCGATGTCCGCAAGCGTCAATCTCTTTCAACGAATTGATAACTCCGTGTTGTGCATCGGTTAATGCCTGTAACACAAGGTTTATTCCGTCTTTGTGATTTGCGATTGGAATTTGTTTATACACCTTTTCCTTTCCGTCGGGGCGGTGGGTAAATTCTCCCATTTCAAGCCCTATGCGTTCCAAAAGTCCTTTCGCAAGCACCTTTGCCTCGTTGCCCATCTCTATCAACTGATATTTTATTGACGATGAGCCGCAGTTTAAGACCAATATCTTCATTCGTTTTACTCCTTATATATATATGGTGTGTTTTTTTAGTCTTCTATGATGATGTCTTGTTCTTTCACATCCACGCCAACCTCGTTCAAATTCGCGCCTGTTGCTTCCAAATGTTCCAAGAGGTCATCCCGTTTCAAATGTTCCAGTTGTAAATCATTGTATTGCTCCTCCGTAAGATATTCACTCGTGGGTTGAAGACCGGTAATGCTCAATGGAAATTCCTCACCTGAGGTATTTTTTTCCGCATTATGCAGTGCTACCGAAGGGTAAAACCGCATTGAATACTTTTTAATTGTAGATGCATCTACCTGAGCCAGAGTTGATTTCGCCGTTGCCGAAATTGACGGAATGAACATCCCGATGAAAGGTAACTTAACGGCGTGTCCATTTCTTGCGGCTTCAATAATCAATTCCTCAGTTGCCTCTAACACGCTATACACAACCGACTTTGAAACCTGCGAATGGTTGGATATTTCTTCAACAACCTCTGTTGGTTGCATAGTACCCATTCTTAACATTCTGGCGAGGAATTTCATAACACCTACTGTCCCGATTGTGATGTACCTTTGAACCTTTACATACTTGTAACTCATTGTTTTATCTCCTTATTTTTTGTTATGATTATTATTATTTCAGGTTGCAAAGATACAAAAAAATCTTAAAAAAACAACCCTTTTCCGCATTTATTTTTTCAATACGGCGTTTTATTTTCACGAAACCTAGGTTTCAGGAAAATGAAACCTAGGTTCCAAATTCACGAAACCTAGGTTTCACGAAAATGAAACCTAGGTTCTAAATTCACGAAACCTAGGTTTCAGAAAAATGAAACCTAGGTTCCAATTTCACGAAACCTAGGTTTCAGGAAAATGAAACCTAGGTTCTAAAAAAATGAAACCTAGGTTTCGTGAAAATGAAACGTCATACCATCAAAATAAAAAGCGTCCCAATCATGATTGAGACGCCGCGCGTTATCTATAAATACAATTTTAATAACGACACAACTGAGAATAAAATTCTCTTAGACTTTCAGTTTGCAAAATTACAACTTTTTTTTGAACCGACAAAACTTTTCCTGAAAAAAAATAAAAATGGGCTTCCAATCAAATGGAAACCCGGACTATGAAAACAATTTTATAAATTAAAAATATAAAAAACAACAGTAAGAATTTTTTTAATTTACGTTTGCAAAATTACAACTTTTTTTTGAACCGACAAAACTTTTCCTAAAAAAAATTAAAAAAATGGCTTCTCAATATAATTGAAAAGCCAAAAATCAAAGTTAATTATTGAACCAAAAAACAAAAGAGATTTACATCTCTCTAATAATTAAAATTGCAAAATTACAACTTTTTTTTGAACCGACAAAACTTTTCCTAAAAAAAATTAAAAAAGGGCTTCCAACCAAATGGAAACCCCGGAGGAGTGTACTCCACATAAAAATGAAAAAAAATTTATTTTGGTTCTGCAAAATTACAACAATTTTCCGAACCGACAAAACTTTTCTTGGAAAAAAACAAAAACGGGTTTCCAACCAAATGAAAACCCGCAATACTAACTTTAATTTAATTAATCATGCCTACAAAAGAGATTCACATCCCCTTAGAGTTTCAGTTTGCAAAATTACAACTTTTTTTCAAACCGACAATACGTTCTCTTAAATTTTTTATTTGTGCTTTAAGAAAAATTGAAACTTCGTAGAAAAATCACGGCATCTCAACATATAATTTTTTTATCGTTTGTTGTAAATTTATATGCGGATTTTGAGGGAATAAAAAGAATTTTTGTACCTTTGCAACCTCAAAATCAATTATTTTTTTATGGATAATACATCAACACCATTAGTAAGTGTAATTATGGGAAGCACATCCGATTTACCCATAATGGAAAAGGCTCTTGCCTTTCTTGAAACGATGGAAATACCTTTTGAAATCAATGCACTCTCTGCCCATCGTACGCCTGCGGAAGTTGAATCCTTCGCCGCAAATGCTTCAAAGAGAGGTATAAAAGTAATAATCGCTGCCGCCGGAATGGCTGCTGCCTTGCCCGGAGTGATTGCTGCCAACACCGCATTGCCCGTCATAGGAGTGCCGATAAAGTCCTCTATGGAAGGCTTGGACGCAATGCTGTCAATGATTCAAATGCCCCCTGGAATACCTGTGGCAACCGTCGCCATAAACGGTGCATTAAACGCTGCCATTCTTGCTTTGGAAATTTTGTCCCTTGGAGATAAAACATTGGAAGCAAAAATGATAGCATATAAAACAGGATTAAAACAAAAGATAGTGAAGGCTAACGAAGACCTTTCCAAACTTGACTATAAATATAAGGTGTAAATGACAGTTTTAGGTATCACAGGAACACTCGGATCGGGCAAAGGGACAATAGTAGAACTGCTTAAAGCCAAAGGGTATCGTCATTTCTCGGTACGGGAATTTCTTATCGGGGAAATAAAAAGGCGTGGGCTGGCAGTGAATCGGGATTCTATGACAATGGTTGCCAATGATATAAGAACCAAAGAGGGTTCTGAGTATATTATTGCTTCGTTATTGCGAGATGCTTTGCAAAATCCTAACGTTGATTGCGTGATAGAAAGCATACGAAATCCGAAAGAGATAGATTTTTTGAAGGCTAACGCTAAATTTTATCTTCTTTCCGTTGATGCCGATGTGCGAATCCGTTACGACAGAATAAGGTTACGTCAAAGCGAAACGGACAATGTTGATTTTGAAACCTTTATTGCTAATGAGCAACGCGAGATGTGTTCCAATCAAAGCACAAATCAAAATATCGCAATCTGTATGCAACGTGCCGATTTCAAACTCTATAACAACGGAAGTAGGGAAGACCTGTCGCATTCGTTGGATTTGGTGATGCAGAAGATAAAAAAGTCATCACAAAGACCCGATTGGGATGAATACTTTATGGCTTTGGCGAATATGGTTGCCAGTCGTGCCACTTGCGACAGGGGAAGGAGTGGTTGTGTAATCGTGAAGGACCGTCAGGTATTGGTCACCGGTTATGTCGGTTCGCCGATGGGACTGCCTCACTGCGACGAAGTAGGACATCTTTTTAAGAAAACAACTCACGAAGACGGTACAATATCAAATCATTGCGTGCGAACGGTGCATGCGGAGCAGAATGCAATTTGTCAAGCCGCCAGACGAGGAATTTCTATTGACGGTTCAACGCTATATTGTCGTATGACACCCTGCCGAACCTGTGCAATGCTAATAATAAATTGCGGCATCAGGCGAGTAGTATGCGAAAAGCGTTATCATATTGCCGAAGAGAGCGAGGCTATGTTCGGAGATGCGGGTATTGAATTGCAGTATTTCAGTGATGAAGTGTTGAAATACAGTAACCAGTAGTCAATTTACCATCACAAAATAAAAAAGGAAATAACCGATTTGTTATTTCCTTTTTTTAGAAGTGGCATCGACTGGATTTGAACCAGTGACACAAGGATTTTCAGTCCTCTGCTCTACCAACTGAGCTACGACGCCATCGTAATAAACCATTAAAAAACCGCTGTTAAGCGGGTGCAAAAGTACAACAATTTTTCAAAACACCAAAATTTTTCCTGCTTTTGAGCCGACATTTTTTTTGTTTTGTGGTCATAATTGCAACATTTACAGATGTTTTTACCAATAAAAAAATATCTGTTATCTTGCATTATAATGCTATATTCAATATCCGTTTTGTCATATCCTTATTTAATTTTCCTGAAATCAAATTACAGAAAATTAGAATCAAATTATAGACTCCTGTAATTTGATTATAGAACGCTAGAATTTGATTCTAATTTTCTGTAATTTGATTTCAGGAAGCCACAACCAAACAATAAATTTCCCATAACAGCGTTTTACTACAAACGAAACGGTTTATGAATGTATTGAAATATGTTTTTGCAGTGATTATCCTTTGTTTAAGTGCCGATATTGCAACGGCTCAATTTGTTATTGTGCCTGTCGGACAGACTCCTTTACCAAGTCGCAGTGCCGAAACAAAGAGTAACATCCGTAAAACACTGCCCTTTATTGATGATTTCTCAAACTACGAAGGCTATCCCTGCGACAGTCTTTGGGAAACGGCAGGAGGTGTGTTTGTTAATGCAAACTATGGTGTGTTTCCGCCGACTAATGGCGTTGCAACCCTTGATGCGATTGACAATCAGGGAATCCTGTATCACAATGCCGACATCACAACTTTTAATGCCGACACTCTGACCTCCGTAACGATAAGATTAGACTCCGTTTTCCTGCCTAATGCCCGTAAATTAACGGTTGGAGACTCTGTTTATTTATCTTTTTACGTTCAACCGGGCGGTGGCTACGGTCAAATGTGGGAACGGCTCGGCGTAACTCCTTCTAAAAACGACTCAATACTGCTTGAATTCTACGATATGAACGCCGACACTTGGGATTGGGCGTGGTCTATGAACGGAATGTCAATAGATTCTCTTTATGCAAAGGACAGCGTTTTCTTTCGTTATATTCTTTTGCCCGTAACTGACGAAAAGTATTTCAATGATGGCTTTCGCTTTCGCTTTCGTAACTTCGCAACATTGGAAGAAACATCACAATTTGCCTTTCGTGGGAATTGTGACCAGTGGAACATTGATTACGTATATCTTAATTACAATCGCTCAATCCAAGACAGCACTCGCAGAGACCTGTCTTTCGTAACCAAAGCCCCATCTCTGTTAAAAAATTATCAAGCAATGCCTTCTAGACAATTTAGAAAAAGTGAAATGATTGACAGTCTTAATATCGTAATTACCAATCTTGATTCCGTAGAGTCGGCAAGCAGTTACAGGTACTGGGTTCTTGACGAAAATAATACCCAAATAGCCCTTTACGATGGCGGATTTGAAAATATAAGTCCCTTTATTGAAACTCATCAGTACCAGACTTACTATCCGCACGCCAAACCTCCCGTAGATAACACGATGTTTGACGGTTTGGATACGGCGAACTGGGCTTCATATACCGTGCTTCATCATATCCGTTCGGGCGTTGGACAGGACAGTCGGGCGGTTAATGATACCATTAAGTTCTTTCAGCGTTTTGAAAACTACTTTGCTTATGACGATGGCTCGGCTGAACAGGCTATTGGCGTGGAAGCAAATACTAACTCTCACTTTGCCGTGTCATATTCGCTTAATTGCCCCGACACACTGACGGCTATAGACATTTACTTCAACGATACTTATCAGAATGCAAGCCAAAAACCTTTCTATATCTGCGTTTGGAACTCCACAGGCGGCATTCCTAATGAAGTGATTTACCGTTCCGAACAACTAACTCCGCATACCGCCGGATTGAACCGCTTTAATCGTTATATGTTAAGCCGTTCCCTAATAGTGGAAGGGAGAATTTTCGTAAGCATTCAGTCAAAAACCGGAACATTCCTTGCAGTTGGTTTTGACCAAAACACGGATGCGAGTGCGAACACCTATGCTTATGTAAATAACGAATGGATTGGCTCATTCATCAAGGGTTCGCCTATGATACGTCCTTATTTCGGGGCATCGGTTCTTGTAGATTTGACCGCCATAGAGCGAAAAACCGAAAATATATCCGTTTATCCCAATCCTGCCGACCGATACTTTAATATATATGGTGCGGAAGACGGGAATTATCAGGTAGAACTTTGCAATATGATTGGGAAAAAGATTTATGAACAGGCAAATACATCCGCCATAAACGTAGAAAATGTTCCCGAAGGCGTATATTTGCTGTCCGTAAAGGCGAAAAACGGCAAAACATCAACCCGAAAAGTAATTATTAAGCACTAATTTCTTACCGCACTGCTTATTTTCAGCAGTTTTTCGAGCAAATTCTCTACTTTATTCAGCGGAAGCATATTTGCTCCATCGGATTTTGCTACGGCAGGATTGGGATGCGTCTCCATAAATACGCCGTCCGCACCAACAGCAATGGCAGCCTTTGCAATGGTTTCAATCATTTGTGGGTCGCCGCCGCTGATTCCTTCCTTTTGATTGGGTTTTTGCAGGCTGTGAGTAACGTCCATTACAACGGGAACGGCGTTTTGCTGCATTATGGGGATGGATCGGAAATCAACTATAAGGTCTTGATAACCAAACATCGTACCTCTGTCGGTCAGGATAACGTTTTCATTGCCGCACTGCCGCACTTTATCAACCGCATACCGCATTGCTTCGGCAGAAAGAAACTGACCTTTTTTGATATTCACCGTTTTTTGCGTATTGGCTGCCGCAACAAGTATATCAGTTTGACGACATAAAAACGCAGGAATCTGTAATATATCTACAAAATCCGCAGCCTTCTCCGCCTCTTCCGCCGAATGAATATCGGTAATCACGGGAAGAGAAAATTTTTTGCCTATATCCTGTAAAATAGAAAGCCCTTTTTCATCGCCAATTCCCGTGAAAGAATCTGAACGTGAGCGGTTTGCCTTCCTATAAGACGCCTTAAAAATCAGGTCAATACCCAGTTTTTGCGTAATTTCCCGCAGATATTCCGCAATAAAATAAGGCATTTGTTCATCTTCAATAACGCATGGTCCGGCGATAAGGAAGAATTTTTTTGTTTCTTTTAGTCTTTTGTATATCATATTACCAATTTTTTAATACTTTTGCACCGCAAAACAATGCAAAAACCGCTAATTTGGAGTTGCAAAGATGAGTAAAAATAATAAAACAGAGAAAAAAAATACCGTAAAATTCAGTTTTTCGCTATCGAAAGCCGACTATAAACAACTGTTAAGGTACTGTATTATCAATAAGTTAGGAGAAAAAGTTGCCATAAAGAAGATTTTGCGTACCTACCTCTCGGAAAACCTCCCAAAACCTGACGAAGACGTGGAAAATCAGTTGGAATTGTTCAAACCGTTCCAAAGAAACATTTTTGACAGAGGCTGATTTTTGGATTTTTCTTTGAGAAAACTAACACCCAAACCGCATTTTCCCGTTTCAAAAAGGGCTAAAAATTACATTTTGTAAGAGATTGATTATCAGAAGTCGGCGTTTTTACAAAAAAAGTCCCGAGAAAAATTAATTTATCTCGGGACTTTTTTATGAAAACTCCCGAGATTTCTCATGAAAACTCCCGAGAAAAATTAAAAAACTCCCGATTTAAATTTATTTTTCTCGGGACTTTTTTTATTTTTCTCGGGAGTTTTTTTACGAAGTCGCCGAGTCTGAAAAATTACTCCTTATATTTATAGAAAAAACTCCCGTTACGGATGGCGGAAATCTGTTTTTTTTATATTTCTTTGAAGCAAATGAATAAAAAAAATTTGATATAAATTTTCTTTTTGTGATTTTTGTAAAAGAAAAATTAGTACTTTTGCACCCCCTTAAAAGACTTTTTTTGTGATATTTCGGTCATAAAATAAGGCATAACGGGTTAAAATCTATGGATAAAAGAACTAATATAAAGAAAACCGGGTTATATTTCGGCAGTTTCAACCCAATTCATTACGGACACCTGATTCTTGCCAATCATATCGTGGAGAACAGTGATTTAAATCAAGTTTGGTTTGTGGTTTCTCCTCATAATCCGTTGAAATCTCAGGCATCTCTGTTGGACAATCGCAGCAGATTTGCAATGGTTCAGGCAGCCATCGAAAACGATGACAGGTTTATGGCTTCGGATATTGAGTTTTCGTTGCCCGTTCCTTCCTATACCATAAATACTCTGGCTTATCTGTCGGAAAAGTACCCTCAACGTGAATTTGTTCTGCTGATGGGAGAGGACAATTTGGAGACTTTTGAAAAATGGCGGAACTATAAAGCAATTTTAGACTGGTATGAATTGTATATCTACCCGAGAAAAGGTTCAAAATCAACATCTTTTCATACTCATCCCAAAGTAAAAATGATTAACGCTCCGCAAATTGAAATTTCTGCGTCTTATATCCGACAAAACATCAGCGAAGGCAAATCCATTCGCTACTTATTACCTGAAAAAGTACGGCAGGAGATTGAAAAATGCGGCTATTACAAATAATTTTTTCAGGAAAATGAAACTTTTTTTTAGGATTTACGTAACAGCAGACGTTTTATAAAGAAATTGAGAACAAATTTTAATTATATAAATGAGACAATTAAAAATTTCAAAGCAACTTACCAATAGAGAAATTACCTCTTTGGACAAATATTTACAGGAAATCAGCCGATTAGAAATGATTTCCGCCGAAGAAGAAGTGCTTCTCGCTCAACGTATCAGGCAGGGCGATGAGGTAGCTTTGGCGAGATTGACAAAGGCAAACCTACGTTTTGTTGTGTCTGTTGCGAAGCAGTATCAAAATCAGGGCATGAGTCTTCCCGATCTCATAAATGAAGGAAACGTTGGGCTGATAAAGGCTGCTCAACGCTTTGATGAAACAAGAGGATTCAAGTTCATTTCGTACGCAGTGTGGTGGATACGTCAATCAATCTTGCAGGCGTTGGCGGAACAGAGCCGTATAGTTCGTTTACCTCTGAACAAAATCGGAGCAATCAACAGAATCGGCAAAGCATATCAGGAACTTGAGCAACGGTTAGAGCGAACGCCTAATCCGGATGAGGTAGCAAGTTTGTTAGATATACCTGACGATGAGGTAAAAGACAGTTTGCGTCATTCCCACAAGCATCTTTCTATGGATGCTCCGCTTATCTCTGACGAAGATAACACGATGTATGACTTTATGCGCAATGAAGACGAAATTACTCCCGAGACAGAATTACTTATGGAGAGTTTGCGTCAGGAAATAGCCTTTGCCATCAGGTCTTTAAGCAAGAAGGAGGCAGATATTGTGAAGATGTTTTACGGTTTGGACGGCTATCCTCCGATGACTTTGGACGAAATAGGCGAAAAATTCAACTTAACACGTGAACGAGTGCGGCAAATAAAAGAAAAATCCGTTCGCAAACTGAAACATACTTCACGTATTAATGTATTGCAGTCGTATTTAGGTTAAAAAATACCTCCTTTACGTACTAAAAAATCAAGTTTCAATAAACAGAAACGGCGTCAGGTAAATCCTTAACGCCGTTTTATTTATGTCAAATAAAGTTTTAAGTATGTATCTTTTAATGAAATATCATTTTTCCTTCCGCTGCGTCAAGCGTAATGGTTGTTTCGGCACGCACAGAGCCATCCAACAGAGCCACAGATAAAGGATTGATAACCAAACGCTGGATTGCACGTTTCACAGGTCTTGCTCCAAGTTCGGGATCGTAGCCATTATCGGTTAGAAGATCAACCGCTGCTTGCGTATATTGAAGATTTATGTTTTTATCTGCAAGGGTTGCCACAAGTTTAGTGAGTTGTAACTCAACAATTTTACGTATCTGTTCAATGGAAAGCGAATAAAACGTGATTATTTCGTCAATTCGGTTAAGGAATTCAGGCGGAAAGATACGTTTAAGGTCGTTATTGACTATGCTTTTCTCCAATTCAGCCTTACTTTCCGCAGATGCAGTAGCCTGAAATCCCAATCCGCCTCCAAAATCTCTCAATCTGCGACTGCCCGCATTTGATGTCATTATGATTATTGTGTTCTTAAAATCAACCACTCTGCCTTTATTGTCGGTCAAACGCCCGTCTTCCAATACTTGCAACAGCAGATTGAAAACGTCAGTGTGGGCTTTCTCAATTTCATCAAGCAAAACAATGGAATAAGGCTTGCGTCTAACGGCTTCGGTCAGTTGTCCCGACTCTTCATAACCAACATATCCCGGAGGTGCACCAATCAAACGAGAAACCGTATGCCGCTCCTGATACTCACTCATATCAATCCGCACCATCATATTCTCATCATCAAAGAGCAATTCAGCCAAAGCACGAGCCAATTCGGTCTTTCCGACACCTGTTGTGCCGAGAAAGATAAACGAACCGATAGGTCGTTTTGCGTCTGCCAAACCTGAGCGACTTCTTCTAATGGCATCGGACACTGCTTCAATGGCTTGGTCCTGCCCTATGATTCTTTGTTTCAGCCTGTCCTCCAAATGCAGCAGTTTTTCTTTCTCCGACTCCATCATTCTGGCAACAGGTATTCCTGTCCAGCGAGAAACAACCTCTGCAATATGATTATCATCTACTTCTTCGGTCAATAATGCGTCCGTTCCCTGCATTTGTTTAAGTTTTTTCTGATAATCCTGTAAGGATTTTTCGGAAGATTTTATTTTTCCGTACCTTAATTCTGCCACTTTGCCGTAATCACCAGCCATTTCCGCATCTTGAGCCTGCTTTTTGTAGTTTTCAATTTTCTTAACCTCGTCTTGAATGGCATCAACAAGGGTTTTCTCTGCTTGCCACTTGGTTTGCAGTTCATTACGCTTGATTTGCAACTGCTCAATCTCACGTGTAAGGTCGGCAACCTTCTTTTCGTCATTTTCCTTCTTTATTGCCACACGCTCAATCTCCAACTGCATCAAACGTCTTTGCACTTCATCCAATTCTTCGGGTGAAGAATCTATCTCCATTCGCAGTTTGGCAGCAGCCTCATCAATTAAATCTATTGCCTTATCGGGTAAAAATCTGTTAGTAATGTATCTTGCCGACATCTCAGCAGCAGCCACGATGGCAGAATCCTTTATCCGTACGTGATGATGCACTTCGTAGCGTTCCTTCAAGCCTCTCAGGATACTGATAGTATCTGCTACGCTCGGCTCATCAACCAATACCATTTGGAAACGGCGTTCGAGAGCCTTATCTTTTTCAAAGAATTTCTGATATTCCGATAAGGTCGTAGCACCTATTGCCCTCAATTCTCCGCGAGCAAGTGCCGGTTTAAGGATATTTGCTGCGTCCATAGCACCTTCCCCTCCGCCTGCTCCAACTAACGTATGTATCTCGTCAATGAAAAGAATTACCTGACCGTCAGAAGATATTACATCATTGATAACGGATTTCAGTCGTTCTTCAAACTCACCTTTGTACTTTGCACCCGCAATCAATGCTCCCATATCCAAGGAATAAACCACTCTATCTTTAAGGTTTTCAGGTACATCCTTACGATAAATTCTCTGAGCCAAACCTTCGGCGATTGCAGTCTTACCTGTGCCGGGTTCTCCCACGAGAACGGGATTGTTTTTGGTTCTTCGCGAGAGTATCTGCAAAACTCGCCGAATTTCTTCGTCTCTTCCTATTACCGGGTCTAACTTTCCGCTACGTGCCTCTTCGTTAAGATTTCTGGCATAAGCGTTTAATGCTTCTAATTTATTGTTACTGTTCATATATACTCCTTTCTAATTTTTACATATTCCTTTCAAATTACATACCAAAAGGGAAAAATATGACAAAATGTCATTTCAATTTCATAAAATAAAGATTTATTATGTTATTATTTTACTTTCATTTTCCGGAATCAAATTACAGTCTGCCGGAATCAAATTATAGAATGCTATAATTTGATTATAGAACGCTGGAATTTGATTATAGAATTCTATAATTTGATTCCGGCAGACTGTAATTTGATTTCAGAAAAATAAAAACGGCGTAAAGTTAATTCCTTACGCCGTTTCAATATATCAAAAGGTTATTTTTTTAACCACATATCAAGCCAATCAAAGAAGTTTCTTTGCCAAAGAACTCCGTTTTGCGGTTTCAATACCCAGTGACTCTCATCCGGGAAATACAGATAGCGGGCTGGGATTCCCCTTATCACCGCAGCGTTGTATGCAGCCATACCTTGCGATGCCACTATGCGATAATCGTTCTCGGAATGGATAACCAGAATTGGAGTATCCCACTTATCTACAAACTTATGCGGCGAATTGGCATAGGAATGTCGGGTTTTAGGATTGTCTATCCAATAAGCACCGCCCAAATCCCACTCTTCAAACCACATCTCTTCGGTTTCCAGATATTGCTGTTCAAAATTGAACATTCCATTATGAGCAATAAAGCATTTGAAACGTTTGTTATGATGTCCTGCAAGCCAATAAACAGAAAAGCCACCGAAGGAAGCACCTACCGCTCCAAGCCTTTCCTTATCCACAAACGGCTCTTTGCACATTTCATCTATCGCCGTAAGGTAGTCTTTCATACATTGACCGCCGTAATCACCGCTAATCTCCTCATTCCACTTAGTTCCAAAGCCCGGAAGTCCGCGTCTGTTCGGTGCAACTATGATATAACCGTGCGCAGCCATTATTTGGAAATTCCATCTGTAAGACCAGAACTGCGATACCGTACTTTGCGGTCCGCCTTCGCAGTAAAGAAGGGTAGGATACTTCTTTGTGGAGTCAAAATCAGGCGGATAAATAATCCATGTAAGCATTTGCTTGCCGTCTGTTGTGGTTTGCCAACGCTCTTCCACATTTCCCCATTTCACTTTCTTCATAAGGTCATCATTAACTGAAGATAATTTGGTCTGTTTGCCGTCTGTGGCGTTTATTTTCCAGATTTCGGCAGGATGAGATATGCTCATCTGGGTAGCAATTAAGGTATTGTCGTTACCAATGAAGTTTATGGCAGTATAATCCTGCGTAGTGTTGGTTACGGGTGAAATTGTACCATCGGCAAGTGTCAATCTGTAAATGTTATCTCTTGCATGTCGGTCGGAAATGAAGAAAATATCTTTGCTGTCCCTGCTAAAACGTAACCCGTTTGAGTTTTGGTCAAAGTCTTTTGAGAAATCGGTAATCGTTTTGGTCGCAAGGTCGCAAACCATAAGACGTATCTTATCCGCCTCATATCCATCGCGTTCCATAGATTCCCATGCTATGTACTTGCCATCGGGCGAAAAGACCGGGTTTTGGTCATAACCCATCATTCCTTCGCTGATATTTTCCGTTGAACGGCTGTCCAAATGATACAGATAGATGTCGGAATTGGTTGAAAAGGCATATTCCGTACCTGTTTTCTTACGACAGGTATATGCCACGACCTTTGAATCCGGCGACCACGCAAACTGCTCTATTCCTCCCCAAGGACGCATCGGTGATTCGTACTCCGTGCCATCCAAAAGGTTAATTCCTTCGCCTATAGTCTTGCCGTCAAAATCGGCAATGAAAGGTTGCGGAACGTTATCTACCCAACCGTCCCAATGTCTGTACATAAGGTCATCGTTAATTCTGCCTGTAGTTTTGTCCAATCCCTCTTTGAGTTTGGCAAATTTGTCTTTCTTTGGCAATGCTCTAACATAAAGAATGTGCTTCCCGTCAGGAGAAATGCTGAAAGCCTCCATGTCGTCCCCAAAATTGCTAATTTTCTGCCGTTCTGAGCCATCAAGATTCATTAAATAGATATTTGAACCTGTTGAATCGGCATAAGCAAAGGCTATTTTATCGCCCTGCGGTGTGAAAACGGCATTCCATTCGCTGCCTTTGGTCTTTGTTAATTGCTTAACGTCAGTTCCATCAGCGTTCATCAGATAAAGTTCGGCGTTGCCCTTGTTTTCGGGAATGCTGTAATAGGTTACAGCGTAAAGTATTTTCTTTCCATCGGGCGAAACCGCAACATCACCAATACGTCCAAAGGACCAAAGAACTTCCGGCGAGAGTTTGCCGTCCTTAATCTCTATTTCAGGTTTTCCAATCACTGCCTCATTTTTATGAGACTTCTGCTTGCAACCCGCAAATGCGATACAAGCCATTGCTATAATAACTAAAGTCTTTTTCATCTTTTATTTTATATTTTTTATTTCAAGTCAAACTGTCCGAAAATGTTATCTTCGTTATATCGATTAAAGAACAGAATTTTTTTTGTGGTAGTAAGAAAAATTGTTTTGAAGAATGGCATTTTACTTTTCTTAGTATCAAACGCCTTGTACCAATGATAAGAGCCGTCATTGTAGATACGAACAAAATTTGTTTGAGTTCGGAGTTTGTCGGAGTTGTAATTACGGGAAGGAACGAACTTTTTGTCATCGTAGTTGTTGATATGGTCGTTGAACATTAAGTAAATACCGAAACGATCGCGTGCCATAGCATAGGAATTGTAGTCATTGTTGCCATCAACGTCCTTTTGACGTTTTGGAATGTAGGAATTGCCACTCACATAACCATCTTTATCCACATTTGTTATTATTATGTCTCGCCAGTACATTGCTTCCTCACCTGTCGGTGCTTCACTTCGGCGACGTGCAGGTATGATATGTGACTCAAACTCCTGCTCTCCAAGCATTATTACATTACCTCCAACCATTGGTAGCAACATATCAATTCGTGAAGTCATATTTGAAGGGAGCGGCAAGCCGTCTTTAACCATATCATCGGTCTCATAATCCTTGAATTCTGCTTGAGAAAAATTCTTTAAGAAACCTCTGCGGTCATCATAAAGATAAGAGAACGAACCGATTGCAAGATTTGGATTACCGGATTGAGAACCATAATAACCGGCAACAAGATAATCTCCATACATATTAAAGGCACATTTCAGGTCAGTAGCCCAAGCCTTCTCTATTTGTTCATTATGTTGTCGTTGATCGTACTCTGTAAGCCATACAAGGTGCAGTTTGCTTTCCGAAGGCTTTGATTTCTTACCCGTAGCCTGCGAAATAGCCCCCAATAACGCCTTATTACCTTCATTATTAACAGTTATGTCCTTCACAAGACAAACATCGTTCTCCACAGACAGCGTATAATTTCTACTCCACAGCAATCTAACATGGTCATCATAAACATCAATTTCCGTTTTCTTTGCATTGGTGGAATCATTGGAAATAAAGGCGAAGGCAAGTTTTGTTTTGTTCTCACTGAAATTGAACAGATAAGGTTTTTCGCCCTCTTTAACAGAATAATTAAAGGTTTTGAACTTTGCAGGCTTATCCATCAGTCGCATATCTCGCAGATGGAAAAATTGCGTATAAAGAGCCAATGTCCCAGTTTTGGGTTTTTCCACTTTTTTTGTTCGGCTCTGCTTTGTTTCTACCTGCTTATCTTCTTTTGAACGGCTGAGAATGAACCCTATAAGTTCGCCGCAACGCCACGTTTGCTCAATTTTGTAAGTCGGATTGCCGAAATCTATTTTCACAATCTTATCTGCATTCCCCGACAAGTCAATATGAACAAAGTAATAGTTGAATGCAAAATCACCTTTGCCTGCATACTCCTCCAGACAGTACCACATATAATAGCCGCTTGCGTCTTCGGCGACTATTTCTGCTGTTTTGCAGCCGTCTTTTATGTCAAAAAATCTCTCACCCCACTTTATATCAAGTTGGGCGTTGGCTATGTTGCAAAGAACCGCCATTACAAGTATTAATGTTGCTTTTTTCATAGTTTTAAGTCTTAAAACGTGTTAATATGAGGCGGCAAAGGTACAATTTTTTTCTTAATTGACAAAACCAAAATGTTTTTACATATTACCAATACTTAATTTGTACGAATGCCAAGCACTTCATAAAGACTGCAAATTTGCAAGGAGAAATACAAAATCAAGACATAAATTTCTATAATTTGATTTCAGAAATTCAGTCTTTGATTAAATGGATAAAAATGGCTGTTTTGCCATGACGAAATGCAGTTTGGTTAGACTTAAAAGCAAATTCCAATAAAATTTATCTTAAATTTTTTATACTCTTATTTCTTTTTGTTTCAATATGTTAAGGTATTAACAAAAATTTTTTTTTGATAGAAAAATTGTAAAACCTTTGGTTGGTAAAATAAAATTATATACCTTTGCAGTGTCTTAATACAGTAATACACTAATACATTATTAAAGTATGATAGAAATAAAAAACCTTACCTTCGGGTATAACAAACACAGAAACATTGTTGAAAATATGACCCTCAACATTAAGGAAGGGTATGTTCATGGCTTGCTCGGCAAGAACGGAACAGGGAAAACAACCCTGCTTAGTCTTATTTCGGGACTTTTGTTTGCTGAAAAAGGCGAAATAAATGTTGATAACTTTACGCCAAAGGAGCGAAAAGTGGATTTTTTGTCGGAGATATTCTTTCTGCCTGAGGAATTTGACGAGATTAGAATAAGGATTGACTCTTATGTAAAGGTCAATGCGGCTTTTTATCCGCGATTTTCTTATACTGATTTTAAGCAGTATTTGGAAGAATTTGAGATTTCGGATTGTCATCAGAAACTTTCAAAACTTTCTTACGGAACAAAAAAGAAGGTCTTTATTGCCTTTGGGCTTGCGACTCACGCCAAGTATCTTTTCTTTGACGAACCTACCAACGGGCTTGATATACCCAGCAAGGTTCAATTCCGCAAAATAATCCTCAAAGCGATGGCTGACAACCAGACAATCATTATTTCAACGCATCAGGTTCGGGATTTGCATAATTTGATTGACAACATAATCATTATGGATAAGGCAAATATACTTATGAATGCAAGTGTCGGCAACATAACGGAAAAACTTTGGTTCGGTTTGAAAGACAAGTGTGAAAGTGATGTCGTGTTGTACGAAGAGGAAAACGTAGGTGGTAAAATGATTGTGGCTCAAAACACCACTTCAAGTGAAAGTAATCTTGATATAGAACTGCTTTTCAATGCCGCCTTCCAAAGCAGAGATAAATTTAATGAATTATTTAACAACTTAAAACAATAATCGCCTTATGGAATTTAATGTAACAAGATTTTTTAACGTAGCAAAGCGAGATTTAATTATCAATCGCAACCTTTATATTGGTATTATAGTAGCCTCTTTTGCACTTGGATTTATCACATGTTGGAAAGAATGGCTGGCAGGTGTGGCTCTATTTCTGTTTGTAGTAGGTTTTATGGTTTTTATAGCAATGAGTCCGTTTTCTGCTTACAAGGATAAGCGGAAGCGTTGTACTACTTTGCTTTTACCAGCCTCCACAGAAGAAAAATGGATGTTGGAGTTTATTAAATACTATATTGTATTTCCTGTTGTTATTACTGCTCTTTTCTGGTTTGGAACTTTTATCGGCTCTTTGGTTTTTTATCAAAATGCCAGTCATTTTCTGCTTTGGGACGGTGGAATACCAACCGCATTTAAGGAAAACATTGCAAAGATATTGATATATGGCTATTGCGGTATTGCAGTATTGTATTTCTGCAATCTGCTGTTTAAGAAATACAGCCTGATAAAAATTATTGCCGTATTCATTATTTATACTACTATTTCCTCTCTGCTTTCGGTATGGCTTATAGGGGCGGATGTTGTTCATTTGGCAAGCGATATGCAACATGAATCCGATCCGCATGCTATAATGGAGTATTCTTATGCCTTCGGCAATTATACCGACCTAATGCAACGCTATACTTATGTAATAACTGCTGTTTTCTTCACCGTATTAAGTTATATCAGGTTAAAGAAAGAAGAAACCCTTTAATTATTATAATGATATGAGAAACTTAAACACGGAAGACCCGATTTATTTGCAACTTGCACGTAATCTTTGCGACAAGATACTGTCCGATGTCTATGTGGCAGAGCAGCGAATCCCTTCTATGAGAGAATTAAGTGCTATGTTTGAAGTCAATCCTAACACAGTATTTAAGGCTTATGAGTATTTGGAAAGAGAGGGAGTAATCTTTAACAAACGTGGAATGGGTTATTTTGTAAATCAAAACGCAAAAGAATTGATTTATAAAGTAAGAAAAGAAAATTTTATCAGTCAAACACTGCCATTGGTCTTCAAAACAATGGCTCAACTGAACCTTTCAATAGAACAAATAGTAAAAATATACGAACAAAATAAACAAAACATATAAGATATGAAATTAAAGAAAACAACATTAGCAGCATTGATATTTGTAATTGTGCTGCTTGGAACATCGCTATTGAATGTCTATATAGGCAATCGCAAGGCTATGAAGGACGTTGAAGAATATAAAAAAAGCGGCGTGCCTAAATATGGAAAGGAATACTTAAAACATATGCACTATGAAATTGACGAAGAAAACATTACTGACACTCTTTCTATTGACGAGTAGTGCTGTTACGGGATTTTCTCAGCATACAATCAGCGGATTGGTAAGTGATAAGAATACAAAAGAGCCTCTAACGTCCGCCAACGTTGTGCTGATAGAAAATGGCAAACTGATAAAAGGAGTAGCAACAGATTTGAATGGCACTTATGAATTGCAGAACTTGAAAAATACTCAATATATCGTTCGTTGCTCTTATTCGGGATATGTTAGCGATAGCGTAATGGTAGATTTCAGTGTGTTGAAAGACAAGTCGCTTACATACAACTTTGCTCTTGTTTCAACGGCAGAAAATCTTGAGGCTGTAAAGGTTACTGCCACAGTAAAGCAATTTGAACAGGATGCCGACAAGTTAATAATGAACGTTGATGAAACAGCAGCAGCAACTTCTACTAATGCTTTTGACCTGTTGAAGAAAGTACCCGGAGTTTCCATTGATAACGATGAAAACCTTAAACTCAACGGTCAGGGTGGCGTTCTTTTCCAGTTTGACGGCAGAGATATGAAACTGCCGTGGGAAGCGTTGAAAGCAATGCTCAAAGGTAT